>NZ_JALNTH010000001.1:152801-298957 GCF_023161935.1 Pseudoalteromonas sp. 2CM28B | reverse complement strand
CAAAATAGTGTCGTTTTTATTTTCGGTGTGGAAATCGTTATTTGAGGGGATAATAGTAATTTAGGTACGTTTTCCTGCTTAAAAAGACTAAAACAAACTGCCACTTCATATTAAACCAAATAGTTCGCGCTTTCGCCCAACGCGCTAGCAAGCTAAGCGCCTACAAGTAATAGCATTTTTATTTATTGTGATTGTTACATTGGCTGTGCGTTGGGTTTCGCGCTGCTCAAACCAACCTACTGTTGTTGCACAGCTACAAGCTTGCGTATAATGCCCGCATTCTGGCTGTATGTATTAGCCGCTAATTTGGATTTTAATAATGAAAAAACTCTCTGCAGTGCAAGTAAAACAACAAGCACTTGTGCTTAACGTTGCCGATAAACTAGAAGCACAAGGGCGCGAAGAAATCCCTGGTATGTTGCAGTGCTGGTTTGATGTGGAATATCACTTATTTCCAAGTTCACTACTGCTTTGTTTTCAGTTTGAAAACGAACAAGCTTTAGCAGCCGCAGAGCCTGATTTATTAAAATGGCAAAAGCGCTTAAGCGCCGCAATGCTTAAAAAAGGCGTTATTTTAAAAGATATGCGTAAACATTTAGTGTTTACTTTAAAAGGCCCTGATGACTAAAGAAGGGCTAGAGCAAAACGTAGTCGCGCTATGGGTTATAAAAATAAGTTTAAGCGCATACACAAGGGCAATATTATTGCCCTTTTTTTAAATGGGGTTACTGGGGCAGTTTTGCACTTTTCCTTAATCACGAAAGGCAAAAAGAAAAACCTGACCTTGCTGATTTTGGAATATCTAGCGCAACTAAACGTTTTAACCTCACCCTAAATTAATTGCCCAACAACGTTAACGCTATTATGGGCGAGAATTGGAAATACCAAGCTTCCCGTTCGCTCTCTTAGCCACAGTAAAATAAAGCCATAACCTCCAGTTAATAAAATAGAGGTAAACGAAAAATACCACTCGCCATCGTTAAACATAACGCCGTGCACCAAGCCAAATAATAAAACTAAAAGTAATCCACCTATATTTATCGGCGCGCTTACCAAACTGTATCGCTTAGATACTATTGCCAAGGAAATACAAAATAGTAAGACCCCTCTAAACATCGGTTCTTCGTCAAACCCTGGCATGGTTGCTTGATAAAGTAATGTTTCTAAATCATAGCGAGGCTCTCCACTCCAGAACCATGAAACAATGGCTTGGAGAATTACAAACAAGCACAAAACAATAAAAGCAGGTTTTAAAGAGCCTTCACTTTGTTTGAAAGTAAAACCAGCATCAGCAATACGAAAGCCATGTTTATATTTCGCTAAGGCTAGGATTACACCTCCCCACAGGATAATTACAGCTATCTTGCCAGACCAATTCCAAGACAAATCAGCAAAAAATATATCTAAAGGAATAACCTCGGCGCCTCTAAATAAAGCAAAAACGTAACACGTAAAAATGCCTAATGAGATTAAAGACCACGCTATATTTATATCGACTTTATTAAATGCTTTTAATGTTAAAGCTAAAATTAATATAACGCCGGCATTTGCAAATACGGCTATGAATGCATCTTCCATGTATACCTCTTAAGCAAGGGCACGTTGCTTCTTACTTTTATTATTGTTTTATGTAGTACCTAATATTAACCCTAAATGAGATAGCATTAAATAACTATTTAATTAGCAAAATAGTCTTAGGCTTTATAAATAACATAGACGTATTTAGTGAGGTTTTGTAAACTCAAAAGACCAAAGTAAAAGAAATAAAAGGGTCACCCATCAATCGACGTTATTACGAGGTGCATAGTCATATTTAAATTGAGTTTAAATAATAAGAACACTTGGTTTTTGAATAAAAAGATCAAGTAAACACAGCTGTCTGCTTGACCGGAATTTTCTAATGGGAGAGACCTTTGTTTTTTATTTATTACCTTCTAACCTAACTGGTTGAACGGCTTCAACTAAGCTTTTTATATCTAAATTAGGTAGGTTGCCAGCTTTAGCTTTGGTAGCTAAATATTTTGGAAACTTCATCCTTAAATACGTATCATCGAACCATTCCCTAAATTCACCTAAAGCCTTTACTGGATAAATCCATGCCTCAGGATCTTTTTGAGGAAAATCAGATGGAAACTTGTGTAAATGTTTTACTCTTTTACCATAGGCAATATCAAATTCACTTTCTCTCCAAACCTTACCCCAGCCTTGTCCTACACTTATATCAGGCATACTATTTTGGTCGAATGGCATTCCTTTTCGGATCCCCGTAATCAAAAGGCTAGCTATCTCTTCGAATACACTAAAATACCCCGAAGGCACCTCATTAAGTGTTATTCTTTCATGAAAAATCTGCCAATATTTAGGAACTTGTTCTACAGGGTCATATCCAGTTCTTTCATAAATAAAAGCTCGTAACGTTAATCTGGCTAGACTTCTATAATTCCGCTTCGCCTGTTCTGATGGCGATTGAGATTCAAAGGCATAATATTCAAGTATAGCCATGCAATTAATTTCGTTAATAGCATGATAACTTTTTCCTTTTACTTTAATTGGTGTGTAAAGACCTGAAGATCTACCGCCCTGTTCTTCAATCAGTTTTTTAATTATCTGACCTCTAGGGCGATACTTTTGCTCATCCCACTCTTTTATCAATGTAATTATATTACTCGGAGCTGTACCACATAAAGCAGCTAGCCCTCTAGCACCTAGGTATGGGGTTCCATCTGCCATAACCCCCATCTCAATTCCATCTGGTGTATTATGCATGATAGATTCAAGTTGAATCTCCATTTTATTACTGCTCATACCATTATCCTTTGCAACTATTTTATTACATAATAACCCCATATATTTTAGATTCAATAGCTATAATCGATTTGAATAAAAGAGAAAGCAATTACCCTGATATGTCAATAAACAAAACATAATCAAGCAATGAAATCCACTAGCTCATCCACTCGCATTTTGCTAAGACTAAACACCACCGTCACGTTTAACACCCTTCCCCGTCATCACACCCTGAAAATAAGCAATTGATGAGTAATGTCGCGCATGGATGCGCGATAAGGCGGAACTAGGCCATGGATGGCCTATCTTCGCCGTTTACGTTCAAATCAATTGTGTTTTGAAGGATTAAGCGTGATGCTCGGGGCGCCGTGGGGTTCCAAGGGGCGGTCGGCGGTAGCCGCCCCTTGGTTGCCGCCAGCAACCTGGCAAAAAACCTTGAATAAGGTTTCTAATCTTTAAAAGTACGAAACGCATTCACATTATCGGTGATAATAACCTCAAACACCTATTCAAATACTTATTCGGGCTGTCGCCCGCGCGTCAGCAAGCTAAACGCCTACAATAAATAACACATACTCTTGGCTTTTGAGCGAGTAAGTATATTTGTGTTTCGTTGGGTTTCGTTTCACTCTACCCAACCTACGTTCATATAATTTATGGCGAATCACCATACACAAAAAAGCCATTGCATTGCTGCAACGGCTTTTATAATTTTGATAAATTCCACTCTACAGTGGAACTTACTCCCCATTAAAGTTCAAAAATTAGTCGCGGTTCTTAGTCGCGATAAGTCTCAACCGCTGGGCATGAACATACTAAGTTACGGTCGCCGTATACGTCATCAATACGTGTAACGGTTGGCCAGAACTTGTCTTTAGCTACCGAAGGCACTGGGAATGCAGCGTAAAAACGGTCGTACGCGCGGTCCCATTCGTTACCAAGCACGTCAGCTTGTGTATGCGGTGCAAACACAAGTGGGTTGTTTTCGATTGACCATTCCCCAGAGATTACTTTGTCGATTTCGCCTTTAATTGACACCATTGCTTCTATAAAGCGGTCTATCTCGCCTTTTGACTCAGACTCAGTTGGCTCAATCATTAACGTGCCCGCTACTGGGAACGACATAGTGGGTGAATGGAAGCCGTAATCTTGTAGGCGCTTAGCTACATCCATTTCAGTAATGCCTGACGCTTCTTTTAATGGGCGTAAGTCAACAATACATTCGTGAGCAACGCGGTTGTTGCGGCCACGGTATAAAATTGGGAAGTGCTGGCTTAGCTCATGCGTTAAGTAATTAGCGTTCACGATGGCCATTTCGGTGGCTTGTTTTAAGCCCTCTGAGCCCATCATGGTAATGTAAGCCCATGAAATAGGTAAAATAGCCGCTGAGCCGTAAGGCGCTGCCGATACTGCACCGTTATTAACGTTTGTACCCGGCACGTTAATTACGCTGTGGTTTGGCATAAATGGCGCAAGGTGCGATTTAACACCAATTGGGCCAACACCTGGGCCGCCGCCACCGTGTGGAATACAAAACGTTTTGTGTAAGTTTAAGTGCGATACGTCTGAGCCAATAAAGCCTGGGCTTGTTACGCCCACTTGTGCGTTCATGTTTGCGCCGTCCATGTAAACTTGGCCGCCGTGCTCATGAATAATGTCACAAATTTCGCGAATAGTTTCTTCGTAAACACCGTGTGTAGATGGGTATGTGATCATAATACACGATAAGTTTTCAGACACTTCTTCAGCTTTCGCTTTAAGATCTGCCATGTCTACGTTACCGTTTTTGTCGCAGTTAACTACCACAATTTTCATGCTTGCCATTTGCGCAGATGCAGGGTTAGTACCGTGCGCTGAGCTTGGGATTAAACATACGTTACGGTGCGCATCGCCACGTGACTCGTGGTATTTACGAATCGCAATTAAGCCTGCGTATTCACCTTGTGCGCCAGAATTTGGCTGTAGTGAAACCGCATCGTAACCGGTAATGTTAACTAGCCAGTCGTGCAGCTCGTTAATCATTATTTGGTAACCTTCTGCTTGGTCTAGCGGGCAGAATGGGTGAAGGTTTGCAAATTCAGGCCATGTAATTGGGATCATCTCAGCGGTCGCATTTAGTTTCATGGTACATGAACCTAACGAGATCATTGAGTGGTTAAGCGCTAAATCTTTGTTTTCAAGGCGCTTAATGTAGCGAAGCATGTCTGTTTCGCTGTGGTAGCTGTTAAAGTTTGGATGCGTTAATACTTCGTCATCGCGTACTAAACTCGCTGGAATAGAGTCGCTACCGTTTGCTTCAATATCGGCTGCGATGCTATCTACACTTAGGCCGTGGCCTTCACCTAGAACAATATCAAATAACTGTGCTACGTCTTCACGTGTTGTGGTTTCTGATACTGAAATTGAGTATTCGCCATCGTGGTTTGTGGCAAAGTTAACGCCTTTGGCAAGTGCACGCGCTATTACGGTATCTTTACTGTCGCTTACTACTGTTAGCGTATCAAACCAGGTGCTGTGTTTAAGTGCGATACCTTTAGCTTTTAGGCCAGCAGCTAAAATATCAGCAAAGCGATGTATACGCTGCGCGATAGTTTTTAAGCCTTGTGGGCCGTGGTAAACCGCGTAAAACGCTGCCATGTTGGCAAGTAGTACCTGCGCTGTACAAATGTTTGAGTTGGCTTTGTCGCGGCGAATGTGTTGTTCGCGCGTTTGCATTGCCATACGCAGTGCGTCGTTACCTAAACGGTCTTTAGATACACCAATAATACGCCCTGGTAATGAACGTTTGTAAGCGTCACGTGTTGCAAAAAATGCAGCATGTGGGCCGCCGTAACCCATAGGTACACCAAAACGCTGAGCCGAACCAAGTACTACGTCTGCGCCTAGTTTACCTGGTGCTTTTAATAGTAATAAACTCATAATGTCGGCAGCAACACAGGCAATGGCCTTTTTGCTTTGTACGCCAGCAATTAGGTCGGTTACATCTACTACTTCACCCGATGTAGATGGGTATTGGAAAAGCGCACCAAAAATGTCGTGGTTAACGGCATCGGCTGCTTTACCTACAATTATTTCAAAACCAAACTGCTCAGCACGGGTGCTTACTACGTCAATAGTTTGTGTGTGTACGTCGTCGGCGATAAAAAAGGCATTGGCTTTTTTAGCTTTAGATACGCGTTTTGCAAGGCCCATTGCCTCTGCAGCAGCGGTTGATTCGTCAAGTAACGAGGCGCTTGCTAAATCAAGGCCTGTTAAATCTAGGGTCATAGTTTGAAAATTTAATAACGACTCTAAACGCCCTTGCGCAATTTCTGGCTGGTACGGCGTGTACGCAGTATACCAACCTGGGTTTTCTAGTACGTTACGTAAAATGACGTGCGGTACGTGCGTTGGGTGGTAGCCTTGGCCAATGTACGATTTGAAAACTTTATTTTTGCTTGCTACCGATTTTAAGTAGCTTAATGTTTCAACTTCAGTACGGCTTTCGCCAACTGTTAATGGTTGCTCTAAGCGAATGCTTGCAGGTACAGTTTGGTCGATCAGCTCTTGCACACTTGATACTTCTAAAGCACTTAGCATATCGCTTACTTGTGCTGGGCTAGGCCCAATATGGCGGCGAATAAAATCTTGCTTTTGCTCTAGTTGTTCAAGAGATTTGGCGTTTGACATGAGTCTAGATTCCTATGATCCTAAATACTAATGGGTAATTAGTATGATTAAAATATGTGATGATTTAATAACTTACTGTGTATGGAGTAGGCTGTTAAATCATAAAAGCCCCGATATTTATATAAATACTCGGGGCTTTAGACTAAGAGTATTACTCTTCGTCGATTGTATTAGCGTAATCTTCTGCGCTAAGTAGGTTTTCAAGCTCTGATTCGTCAGATGCTTTAATACGGAATAACCAACCGTCGCCGTAAGCGTCGTTGTTAACCGTCTCTGGTGCGTCTTCTAGTTCTTCGTTAATAGCAACAATTTCGCCACCAATTGGTGCGTAAATATCTGATGCTGCTTTAACCGACTCTGCTACTGCACAGTCTTCACCAGCGTCTACTTCGTCGCCAACTTCTGGTAATTCAACAAATACCATGTCGCCAAGAAGCTCTTGCGCATGCTCAGAAATACCAACAGTAAATGTACCGTCACCGTCGTTACGAACCCACTCGTGTGAAGAGGCATATTTTAAATCGCTAGGGATATTGCTCATTATTTTGTTCCTTTGGTTTATATTGGGAGGATACCAATCACAATAATTATTGTGATTGGTATAACCAAATTTTTAAATTATTGATTTGCCGTTACGTACAAAGCTAGGCTTTACTACTTTAACGTTAACTAATTTTTTGCGCATTTCTACTTGGGCTGTATCCCCTATTAAACGCGGTACACGTGCAAGGGCTACACTAAAACCAAGCGTTGGTGAGAAAGTACCTGAGGTAATTACCCCTTCACCACCATCAACAATTACTTTTGAGCCGCTACGCAATACGCCTTTTTCTTCAAGCACTAAACCTACCAGCTTTTGAGTGCTTTTTTCGGCGCGTTGCTTAACAAGTACGTCACGACCAATAAAGTCACGATCTTCTGGTTCCCATGCAATGGTCCATGCCATGTTAGCTGCAAGTGGCGATACGCTTTCGTCCATATCTAGGCCGTAAAGGTTCATACCTGCTTCTAAACGTAGTGTGTCGCGTGCACCTAAACCAGCTGGCGCTACACCTGCATCTAGCAGTTGTTGCCATAAATCGGCAGCTTGTTCGTTCGGTACTACAATTTCGTAACCGTCTTCGCCAGTATAACCCGTTGTGGCAATAAATAAATCACCTACTTGAACACCAAAAAACGGCTTCATACCTTCAACAGCGGCTTGTTGCTCAGCATTTAACAGTGTGGCTGTTTTTGCTTTAGCGTTAGGGCCTTGCACTGCAATCATTGCAAACTCAGGACGCTCAGTTACGGTTACTGTAAAATCAGCTGAAACAGTTGCTAAATGTGCTAAATCTTTTTCGCGTGTTGCTGAGTTAACAACTAGGCGGTAAAAGGTTTCGCTAAAGTAGTAAATAATTAAATCGTCGATTACGCCGCCTTGCTCGTTAAGCATGCCAGTGTAAAGCGCTTTACCAGGAACTGTTAATTTAGCTACGTCGTTTGCTACTAGCTTTTGTAAAAATGCTTTAGCTTGCTCGCCTTCAATATCAACAATAGTCATGTGTGATACGTCAAACATACCTGCATCGGTGCGCACGGCATTGTGTTCTTCTATTTGTGAGCCGTAGTTGATTGGCATTTCCCAGCCATGAAAATCAACCATTTTTGCGCCTGCTTCAAGGTGCTTAGCATGTAGTACAGTTTTAGAAGTCATAACATTCCTTCACGTTTTAAATTAACCCTGTGCGGGCGTGGCTTAAATTAGGTCTAAAAACAGATAAGCACATGTTTGTTTACCTGTTAGTTATTTGTGTTTAGGCAGCTTCGCCATGCATAAGTGCAAAACCTTGTGCTTGCATATAGCTTTGCCATTTTTGTAGTTCTTGTTGTTTAGCGACTAATACAAAATGTTGTTCGTCATTTTTGTCTATTGCGGTAATAAATACATCGCCGCTTTGCGCGCCATAACATAGTTGCGGGTTTGATAAACGCAGCCCTGGCGTTAATTTAAACGCGCTAATTAAGGTATCAAATGCGTTTGCTCCACACAGCGCAAGGGTTGCAAGGTCGCTACGTAGTACATAATCAATATCAAAACGAAGTTGCTGCTCGTTTATCAGTGCTTGTAATTGCAAGCTTGCGCTGTGCGGTAATACAAATCTAAATGCGGTTTCGCTAAAGTAATAAACAGCAAAGCTGTAATCAGAATTTAAATCGCCATCAAGCGTGCCTTTTAGGCCTAAGCCGCTGGCTGTAAGCTTTGTGAGATCTAACCCTAAAATAGTGCTTAAAAATACACTGGTTTCACTGCCACTAAAATCCATTACAACGAGGTTGTTATTTGCTTGCACGGCATTGGTAACTGCACTTGCAGCATTGCTGTGGCGGGCAAACATTATTGGGTTAAAAGTCATAACAAACACCTGTGTATTTTTGATACCAAAAGTATATTGCGCCACTGTGACAACAACAAATTGTAATTATTTATCAATTGATAAATAATACTTATATATGTAGCTATATAAATTGTAATTTTAAATATGAAAAACATATCAACCGACAGTTTGCGTACCTTTGTAATGGTTGTTGAGGTAGGTGGATTTGCAAAAGCCGGCGACCTACTGGGGTTATCGCAACCTGCGGTAAGCTTGCAAATTAAACGCCTTGAAGATTTACTCGGTTATAAATTATTTAAAAAGCAGGGCCAGCGCCAGGTGCTTAATCAGTACGGTGAGCTACTTTTGCCTATGGCAAAACAAATGATGCAGTATAACGATGCTATTTTGCAGCAGTTCACCTCAGAAAGCATAACCGGTAAAGTGCGCTTGGGTATTCCTAGCGAATTTGCAGCACGTATTTTGCCTTCTATTATTGGTGATTTTGTCTCGCTTTATCCTGAGGTATCGCTGGAAGTTAAATCGCGTTTAAGTAAACATTTGCTGTCGGCCTCAAGACAAGATCAATTTGATCTTGTTTTAGCGCTTAACGAGCGCCTTAATTCAGACAAATTCCCTATTTTTATGCAAGACGAGCTAGTATGGGTGGGCGATTTAGCACAGGCAAAAAATGAGGTAGTAACCTTAGTCACCGCGCCCGAGGGCTGTATTTATAGGCGCCGCGCTACAGATGCACTTAAAAGTGCCAATATAAAATACCGAATTGTTTACAGCAATGCCGATTTAACCGGATTAATAGCCGCCATAAAAGAAGGCTTAGGTATTACTGTACTGGCTAAAAGTACGGTGCCAAGCGATCTTAATTTTCAGGCGCAAAGTAAATATTTACCAGCTCTTGGTAGCATAGGCATTAGCTTAATAAAAAGCGGTGGGGAGTCGGAGCACGCAGTAGACAAACTCGCTGAGTTTATCGCATTACGTTTAGGCTATTAGTGCGCGTTGGCGATTTGCTTAACCTGTAAAATTACCAACTACGCTACATAAAAAACGCCGAGGTTAAACTAACCTCGGCGTTTTGTAAGCTAAATTTGGCGCTAACTAAACCCCTTATTTAAACGATTAAATAACGAATTTTGTCTATCGACAGGCTTAGCTGCCTAATAATAAAAATATTAATTAAGCAAATGGATATTAGTTATTTACGTTACGTTGGCGTAGCACTTCAAATAAACAAATACCGGTGGCTACCGATACATTTAAGCTAGAAACACTGCCTGCCATCGGAATTTTAACTAACACGTCGCAATGCTCACGCGTTAAACGGCGCATGCCCTCGCCCTCTGCTCCCATTACTATTGCCATTGGCCCAGTAAGGTTTGCATCAAACACGTGGGTGTCTGTTTCACCAGCGGTGCCCACAACCCATACGCCTGCGTCTTTAATTTCGCGAAGCGTACGCGCCAGGTTTGTTACCTGAATAAGCGGTACGGTTTCGGCTGCGCCACAGGCTACTTTACGTGCTGTGCCGTTAAGCTTGGCCGACTTATCTTTAGGTACAATTATAGCGTGTACACCTGCTGCATCTGCGCTACGTAGGCAGGCACCTAAATTGTGCGGATCGGTTATGCCATCTAGTACTAGTAAAAACGGCGTATCTTCGCGAGCAATGATCTCATCTAAATCTTTTTCGTTGTAAACACGCGCAGCTTTTACATTGGCAATAATGCCTTGGTGCTGCTCATCGTTTGCTTTGTTATCTAGCGCTTTTCGCTGCATAAATTGTACAGAAATACCAAATTTACGTGCTTCATTAATAATCGGGGTTAAGCGCTTATCATCACGACCTTTAAGGGCATAAATTTCTAAAAAACGCTCTGGCTCTTTTGCTAAAATTGCTTCAACAGAGTGAAAGCCAAAAATTAATTCATTACTCACGTATTGTTTGCTCCTGGGCTATTACGTTTACGGGCATTTTTGCCTGGTCTTTTAGGCTTTTTAACTGCCTTTTTTTTCGGTTTTTTCTTAGCGGTGGTTTCAGCGGCTTTTTTACCGGCTGGCTTTGCGCCAGACTTACCCGCTGGTTTGCCTTTGCTTTTACTGGCTGGTTTTTTACCAGCTTTGGGTTTTTCATCGCCTGATGTGTTTTTTCCAGGGATTTTACCCGCTTTAAGCTGCGATCTTACACTTGCTGGTGCATGGCTTGATTTACCGCGCCCTGCTCCTTTAGCTGAGCCACGGCGACGCGCGTATCTATCTTGAGCTACATCACCACTGAGCGTTAAATTTATACGGCGCTCATCTAAACTTACCGAAGCAACTTGTACCGTTACTTTATCGCCAAGGCGGTAAACGGTATGTGTATGCTCGCCAATTAGGGTGTGTTTTGCACCATCATGATGGAAGTATTCATCACCTAAATTAGTAACATGGATCAGCCCATCAATTTGTAAGTCGTCTAGGCGTATAAATAAACCAAAGTTAGTAACGGATGAAATAACCCCGTTAAACTCATCACCCACGTGGTCTTGCATAAACTCACATTTAAGCCAGTCGGCAACTTCACGCGTTGCGTCGTCTGCGCGGCGCTCGGTGGTTGAACACTGCTCGCCTAGTTGGTCTACTTCATCATCGGTGTAAGCGTATGCGCCCGATGTTTGCTGACCTTGTGCTTTTATTACCGCTTTAATTGCACGGTGTACCACTAAATCAGGGTAACGGCGAATTGGTGAGGTAAAGTGTGCGTACGCAGGCAGCGCTAAGCCAAAGTGGCCTATGTTATCTGGCTGATAAACCGCTTGCTTCATTGAACGAAGTAGCATGGTTTGAATAAGCTCGGCCTCTGGGCGGTCGCCTAACCGGGCTAACACTTGGGTAATTTCTTTCGGTGTAGGCTCATCGCTTAATGTGCTTTGAATGCCAAGCTCACTTAAAAACTGAGTAAAGTTACCTAGTTTTTCTTGATCTGGCTCATCGTGCACACGGTAAAGCGCGCTGGCTTCGTGTTTTTCTAATAATTTAGCCGCCGATACGTTGGCTAAAATCATACATTCTTCAATCAGTTTGTGCGCGTCGTTGCGAACAACCGGCACAATTGACTCTATTTTACGGTGTGCGTTAAATACAAAACGCGTTTCGAGCGTTTCAAATTCAATAGCACCACGGGTTTGGCGCGCCGACTTAAGCGCCATATACATTTGCTGTAAGTCAGTTAAATGTGGCACTACGGGTGCGTATTCTTCGCGTAGTTTTTCATCGCCTTGTAAAATGGCATTGACTTTGGTGTAGGTTAAACGCGCATGCGAGTTCATCACCGCTTCGTAAAACTTATAACCCGAAAGCTTACCTGCGTCTGATACCGTCATTTCGGCCACCATACAAAGGCGGTCTACTTTAGGGTTAAGCGAACACAAACCGTTCGACAACACTTTTGGCAGCATTGGAATTACTTGCTCAGGAAAATACACTGAGTTACCGCGAGCAATCGCTTCTTTATTTAGCGGCGTGTTCATACCTACATAATGCGATACATCGGCAATGGCTACCCATAAGCGCCAGCCGCCAGATTTTTTACGCTCACAATATACGGCATCATCAAAGTCGCGGGCGTCTTCACCATCTATTGTGACCAGTGGCAGGTCGCGTAAATCTACACGGCCTTGTTTGTCGGCTTCATCAACAAACTCACCTAAATGAGCTACTTGTTCTTCCACTTCTTCTGGCCAAACATGAGGAATATCGTGATTGCGCAGTGCCACTTCTATTTCCATACCTGGCGCTAAATGCTCGCCCAGTACGTCAATAATTTTACCTACCGCGTTCATGTTGCGGCTAGGATTTTGAGTGATTTGCACTTGCACCATTTGGTTATGACGCGCGCCGTTTTCACTGCCTGGCAGAATAATAATATCTTGGGTAATACGTGGGTCTTCTGCTACAACAACTGCAATACCATGCTCAACAAAATAACGCCCTACAATAGGTGCGCGCTCGTTGGTAAGTACTTTAATTATGCGGGCATCACATTTTGAGCCTGAGCCACGTTTTGTGCCTTTAGCAAGTACGATGTCGCCGTGCAGCACCATGTTCATTTGATGCTTGGCTATAAACCAATCTTTGCTCTCGCCTTCAACTTCTAAAAAGCCAAAACCGTCTCTGTGGCCAATTACTTTGCCTTTGGTTAAACCGGCTTCGTCAATTAGGGCGTAACATTTAAACTTATTAAAATACAATTGGCCATCGCGCTCCATGGCACGAAGGCGGCGCTTAAATGCAATTTGGCGTTCGGTATCGTTTACAGCTAATTCATCACAAAGTTGCGTGAAGTTAGCAGGTTTTGAACGCTCTTGAAGGTGAGTAAGTATAAACTCACGACTAGGGACTGGGTTTTCGTACTTTTCTTGTTCTCGGCTGAGATTTGGATCTTGGTTTGACATTCACTATCTTGTTAGTTGGTTATGTAGGTATTTTAACCCATATACGTAAAATGAGACAGGTAAAAGCGTATGAAACTTTTAATAAACCGCTTTAATAAGTAAAACATACGCTTAATGGCCTTAATCATCACTTAATATAAGTGCGATTATAACCAGCCTTTTTGCTTTGCAATACGCGCTGCATCTACGCGGTTAGTGGCATTGAGTTTTGCGATAGCATCGGATAAATAATTACGTGTTGTGCCTTCGCTTATAAATAGCTGTTTGGCTATGTCGCTTGTTTTTAAGCCATCGCTTGCAAGCTTAAGTGCTTTGCGCTCTTTATCGGTGAGCGGGTCGGCATCGTCAAGCGCGTTAATGGCAAGCTCTGGATCTATAACTTTTTGCCCTTGCATTACTTTTTTAAGTGCATTGATAAGCTCATCACTTGGCGCTTCTTTTAAAATGAAACCTTTAACGCCTAGGGCGAGCGAGCGCCTAATATAACCAGCTCGCGAAAACGTGGTCATAATAACCATTTTAATGGTTGGGAACGTGGCCGCTATTTGCTCACTTAGCTCTATACCGCTCATGTGTGGCATTTCAATATCGGTTAAAATTATGTCTGGCAATGCCTCATCGGCCAGTGCTTTTATTGCATTAAGGGCATCTTGGCCGTTACTGGCTTGGCCTATCACTTCAATATTAAAATCAAGGCTTAACAATGCCCCGACTGCGTCACGCACGAGTGCTTGATCTTCCACTAAATATACTTTGATCATTGTTAATCCTTAGCTGAAATTGGCAGCATTACGTTTAAAGTAAACTTATCGCCACAGGTAAACGCGGCATGGCCATTAAGTTGCTCTGCACGCTCTTTAATACCATTTAAACCGTTACCTGCGTTTAACGTGCTGCAAGGGGCGTTATCAACCACACTTATATGCAGCTGATGCTGTGTTTGCTCTATATTTATTTCGGCGTTTTTATTACTGCTATGGCGCAATAAATTAGTGACTGCTTCTTTAATTATAAGCCCTGCGATCCCTTCTACTTTAGGAGGCAAGGTATTTAATACAACATTAAAGTTAACGTTAAAGTCTTGCTCTATTAGCCTTTGCTTAAGCTGGGCTATTTGGCTTATTAAATTAAGTTGTTTTAAATCGCTTACGGCGTTTCTTACATCGCTAAGTAACTGCCTTGCTAGATCTGCTACTTGTGCTATTTCGTTATTGGCTTGTTCGTAGCGCTCTCCTTGATTTAGCTTATTAGCAAGCTCAGCTTTTAAAGCAATAGATGATAGTGAGTGGCCTAAAATATCGTGTAGGTCGCGCGCTATTCGTTCGCGCTCAGCAATGGCGGCCAATTGCTCTAATTGGTTAGCGCTTTCTTGTTCGCGCTTTTTATGCAGGCGCTCTTTTTGGGTTGCAATGCCAAAAGCCAGCAGCGCTCCTGATATTAATAAAGTGCCGGCTAAAAAGTATTTTATGTTTGCTATATCTGCCAAATAGGCGCTTAACGCAACCGTAAATATAAGGCTCAAAACGGCATATAATCTGCTTTTTTTAGCGTATGACTCACCAGCTATAAACGCGATAAAACCAAATAATGTAGAGGTCCCGGTGGTATAAAATGTGGCGCTAAAACACACCACTAACATAATAACAAACAGCGTTGTTATACGCTTTGTTTCACAGTGCATGGCTTTTATGTAAAGCAAAATAAATACAATATAAAACGCCACGCTCATTACAATGGTATTGACTGGCAAGTTAGATAGATTAAATAGAGTCGGAAGCAAATAAAACCCAGTAAAAATTAAAGGTGCGTATTCCCAAAACTTTTTATTACTGGGCTTTGAAAGCGTGTTTGTTGTACTCATGCCAGTGCCCCTAGTTCATTGTTATTGCTTATAACATTATTTTTATTAATAAATATAAATAACACAAAAATACTAATGAGTATAAAGTAATCATTTATTGAAACACTAAAGCTAAGTGATTCTAAAAACTCGCTAATAGCGAGACTTATTAAAATTAACGTATTCATAGCCACCTCCCATTAAGATAAGTTAACTATGCCAAAGCCAAAAAATAATAAGAGTGTGAAATGTCATTAACTTTGCTGACATTTGTCATGTTTTAAAAATTTCATCCTGTAAGTTCGCACCCAGTGATAAGATAATAAAAAAAGGAGTTCTCATTTAAATGCAGCCACAACAGCAAAGCCTGATTTACTTACATATTGCCGTGTTACTTTTTGGGGGCACCGCCCTTTTTGCAAAGTTAATAGGGTTAAATGCAATTGATATTACGGTGTACCGTACCGCTATTGCTGGCATGGCAATTTTGGCTATGCTGTATTTTCAAAAAAAACAAATTAAGTTAAACAAACCAAAAGATTACCTCATTGCGTTATTTTTAGGTGTGGCAGTAGGCATGCATTGGGTTACTTACTTTGCAGGTATGCAAATGGCGGGCGTAACTGTGGGTATGCTGGCTTTTTTTAGCTACCCAGTAATGACGGTATTTTTAGAGCCCTTGTTTAATAAAAGCAGGCCCCAAGCAAAAGATATTATAAGCGCAGCTGTGGTTGTATTAGGTATATATTTACTCGTACCCAGCGCAAATTTAGGCGACGATGTAACCTTAGGGGTTATTATGGGTGTGGTTTCGGCTTTGTTTTTTTCGATTAGAAATATTACCCATAAGCGTTTTTTTAGCCAGTATGGCGGCCCACAAACCATGTTTTATCAAACCTTAGTGGCAAGTGTTATGCTCTGCGCATTTATTAAGGTCCCTGTGTATGAGGTGAGTAACCACGACCTTATTTTAATTGCTGTGGCGGGTATTATTTTTACCGCTACACCGCACTCGCTGTTTGCAGCGAGTTTAAAGCACTTATCGGCAGCTACTGCGGGGTTAATTTCGTGCTTGCAGCCGCTTTACGGCACTTTGTTGGCTATTGTTATTATTCATGAGCGTCCAACGCTACTAACACTTATTGGCGGTGCACTTATAGTCAGTGCAGCCTGTTTTGAAACGTGGTCTATTACTCAAAAGGCTAGAAAATGAAAATATTTGCGCACCGAGGGGCAAGCGGCAATTACCCAGAAAACACTAAAAGCGCTATTTTAGAAGCGTTAAATGTAGGGGTAGATGGCATTGAAGTTGATATTCAAAGTGCGCTTGATGACTATATGCTCATACACGACTCGTGGCTAGATAGAACCACCAGCGGGCACGGTAAAGTAAGCGACTTTACGGCGCAGCAACTTAGTCTGTTGGATGCCGGTAACGGCGAGCAAATCCCCACTCTACAGCAATTACTTGATTGGAATAACAATAAAACATTACTCAATATAGAGCTTAAACATACCTTTGAGCTTGAAAAGTTTGCTACTATTTTAAACAACAATATTGCTAAAGGCGTTATTACTAAAGGTAATATTTTAGTGTCGTCGTTTGATCACCATCAAATTCATTGGCTTAAAAATAGGTTACCGTGGTTACACATTGGCGCGTTAACCTCATCAATTCCGTTAAATTATGCACAGTTTGCTCAACAGTTAAATGCGTATAGTGTTCATGTAGACAAAAGCTTTGTAAATAAAGCTTTTGTAGATGATGCCACAGCACGAGGCCTGCAAGTTTATGCCTACACCGTAGATAGGCCAGAAGACATGGATTTTATGCTAAAAATTGGGGTGCATGGTATTTTTACTAATTACCCCGCTCGCTCTAAAAAATATTTAGCAAACATTATTACTTGAGTTAACGGTAACTTAGTCGATAATCTAGCTAGGGCGTGATGATCTTTGCGGATTGAAATTTGTTCAATCTAGGGGCGATTAAATCGCGGCGCGAGGCTTGTAACCTAGTGGGCTAAGTATAAACCGAGTAAAGCTTCCGCGTCCTGCTCACGCCCCTTACCTACATCCATGTAGGCAACAAAGAGTTTATCGCCCTTAGGCAGAACCCAAAGGGCAGCGCATGTTTGGCATTTATGCAGCGTTATCGCCTATTTATGGGGAATAACCACACTTCATAGGCTCTGCCTTGCCTAAAAGCCAAACATACTGCTGCAAATTCAACCATCAAAGGTCAACACGCCCTAGATGGTTAAGCAAAAAATGAGTGGTGTAATGCAATTTTATAATTATATTGAGCGAACATTTTTTTATACGCTTACGCGTAAAATAGTGGGTAATTTAAGCTTTGTTTTTTTGTTTCAGGCCATTACCTTATTTTGGTTATATCAAAGCTTAAGCGAGCAGCACAGCACTAGCGCATTTTGGTTGTTAACCTTGGTTATTGTAGCGGGCTTTGCCTTTACTATTTTTTATATGCGCTATTTAATAGTGCGCCCTGTAAAAGCTATGTGCGACACTTTAGTAAACATAAACCAGCAAGAGGCTAATTTAGCCGCCAACTTACCGCAATTTTCTTTTGACGAATTTAAAGAACTAAGTACGCAATATAACTTATTTACTAACCACTTAAGTGATTTACTAAGTACAACTCACGCCAGCGCTAAAGCCAGTGAGCAAAGTAATGTTGATGTAAATACCGCTATGCAAAATACGCAGCAGTTAAGTGAGCAGCAAACTCAGCTAAGCCACAATATTATTAATGCGAGTAACCAAATAGTGCAAAGCTTAGAGGGCATAGTGAGCAATACCGACAGCGTGCATAGCGTTAACAGCGAGCACTTAGACTTTGTTAAGCTTTCGTCGCAAGAGCTTGCAAGCTTAGTCGATAAGGTGTCGCTTATTGGTACCTTGCTGCAAAGATTTTCTAAAACGGTGTCTGGCCTTAAAGAAAACAGCGAAAACATTCGCAGCATTTTAAAAATGGTTGAGGAGTTTTCGGATCAAACTAATTTACTGGCACTAAACGCTGCCATTGAAGCGGCACGCGCTGGTGAAGCTGGCAGAGGATTTGCTGTTGTTGCTGATGAAGTACGTACATTATCGGTAAAAGTAAGTGGTGCAACCCGACAAATAAGCGACTTTATTAACCAAATGAATGAGCTGGTTAACGAAACCAATCAAGAAAGTGAGCAGTTAATTAGCCACTCAAGTACCGCACAAAGCGCCATTTGTAATACCTCTGAAGGGTTTAAAACAATGCTAGGTGAGTTTGAACAAAACCAACAGCAGCTACAGCAAATAGCGGATGCGGTGCATACGCTAGAGCAAGCGCAGCAGCACACTCACCAATCGGTAGAGCAAATTGTTACCTTAGGCGAGCAAGCTAAAAGCGCTATTGATCATGCGCTAAGTAATAGCCAGCAATCACATGCACTTAGCCAACAAACGCAACAGCAATTAAAGCGCTTTGTGCAATAAGCGACTACAAAACAAAAGCCGAGCGCTATATTGCATTAATATTTTAACTGGCAACATTCAACAGCGCTTTATAAATATGGTAAATTACGCAGCTAATTATTTAAGTGTGTAATGTGTGTGAGTAACTCAACCCCTAACTATCAACAGCTAGCCAAAAATATTAAAGCCTGGGGCCAAGAGCTCGGCTTTAGTGAGGTGGGTATTACCGATATAGACCTATCTAAACACGAAGCACAATTACAGCGCTGGTTAGATGCGGGCTACCATGGCTCTATGGATTATATGGCAGCCCATGGCATGAAGCGCGCTCGCCCTGCTGAACTAGTCCCTGGCACCCAGCGGGTTATTTCGGTAAAAATGAACTACCTGCCCCCTGATGCTAGTTTTGCCAAAACACTAAAAAACATCGAAAAAGCCTACATTAGCCGCTACGCATTAGGGCGTGACTATCACAAATTAATGCGCAACCGACTAAAAAAACTGGGCCAAAAAATAGAGCAAGAAATTGGCGATTACGGTTTTAGGCCATTTGTAGACTCTGCGCCTGTGCTTGAGCGCCAGCTTGCTGAAAAAGCGGGATTGGGCTGGCGAGGTAAACACTCTTTATTAATAAACCAAGAAGCTGGGTCGTGGTTTTTTTTAGGTGAGCTTTTTGTTGATTTACCCCTGCCAATAGATAATGAAAACACGTTTGAAGGCTGCGGGAAATGCGTTGCTTGCATTACGCTTTGCCCAACAGGCGCAATTGTAGAGCCGTATGTGGTAGATGCACGCAAATGTATTTCGTACTTAACCATTGAGCACCAAGGCCCTATACCTGAGCAATACCGTGCATTATTAGGGAACCGAGTTTATGGCTGCGACGATTGCCAATTGGTTTGCCCATGGAACCGTTATGGTCAAATTACCGATGAGCAAGACTTCCATCCCCGTACGCAATTAAAAAACAAAGACTTACTTGAGCTATTTGCCTGGGACGAACCTACATTTTTAAAAAATACCGAAGGCAGCCCAATTCGCCGTATTGGACACGAGCGTTGGTTGCGTAATTTAGCGGTGGGTTTAGGCAATGCCGATTTTAGCCCTAGCATTATTAACGCTTTAGAAAGCAAACATGAGTCTAGCTCGCAGCTAGTAAAAGAGCATATAGAGTGGGCGCTTGAGCAACAAAATAATAAACAACGAGAACAACTTCGTAAAACACAGCGCCTAATTAGAATTGTCGAAAAAGGCTTACCTCGTGATGCGTAAATCACTCAGGTGAGCCTTATTGTGTGAGAGATTTATTTTTTAAGTAACAAAGATAAATCTTGTTCAATTTCAGCAAAGGCGGCTTTAACTTGTTTAACCGACTCTTCTCTGGCAATTGAGTTTTGAATAGTTTCGTCCACTTTTTTATAAATAAACACCTCTTGGTCTTCATCTAACCCCATTGTGGGTATGCGCACTTCAAGGTCTTCTTGTAATTGCTTGAATACTTTTTCGTTACTTTCGCGGTTTTCGTTTAGTAACCCAATTAAGCCATGAAACTTACTATGCACTGTGCTGGCTACATCATTTAGCTTTTGCTGCTGCGACTCAAGCATTTGCTTGGTCATAATTGCACGTAACTGCTGCTCAGTCACACTGACAATAAAGCAAACGTGGTCACGAATACGCCCGTGTTTATCTGGGTCGTGATCTAGAATATTCAGAATTAACAAGCTTATCATCTCGTAGTTAACTAATATTCGGTGAGAAAACTCATGTAAGCGACCTTTGTTTTTAAGCATATCAAACAGCTCAATCACAATCGGCGAACACACTCCATTAAGGGCAAAGTGCTCTATTGTATCGCCATGTCTAAATTCAACATTACTTTGTAGGTCAAACGTTTGTAAGCAGTCTATTAAGGCTTTACCTAAATCTTGCGGATTATTAATAAAACCAATGTTTTCAATGTAATTAACTATTTGCCCCATTTCGCTACTGTTTGCCATAGCGTTAAATGCCGTAGATGTTGCATCTTCTACTTGTTTTTCAAGGCTTTGTTTTTCTATTAATACTTGGTTTAAGTTTTTAAGTTTTGATTTAAGCTCATCATGCCCAAACGGTTTTACAATGTAATCCTCAGCACCGACTGAGTAACCTTCCATACGCTCTTCAACCGTTCCTCTAGCGGAAACAAACATAACAATTATATGCGCGGTATTCGGATTCGCCTTTAATGCTTTACACACTTCGTAGCCATTCATTTGCGGCATACTTACATCAAGTAAAATAACTTGGGGCATGTAGCCTTCAACCATGGCTAAACACTCAGGGCCGCTTGTGGCAACTTGTAATTCGAAATCAAGATCTTCTAAAATTTCTTCAATAATTTCAAGGTTGAAAGGTTCATCATCTACAGCAAGAATTTTAGTTAAGGCCATATTTTCATCATCCAATTAAATATCATTTAAACATTACTTACACATATAATTAGCTATCTTGCACTGCTAGCTTATCATCGGCTAAATGCTCATCTAAATCTATTTCTAGGGGTACCTGAATCCTAATTGTTGCACCACCATCGCTATTATTACTTGCCGTAATTTCGCCTTGATGAAGTGCTACAAACTCTCTACAAAGCGCAAGCCCTAAACCAGTACCACCAGCGCCACTGTTCGTTTTGCTGCTTTGTACAAATTTAGTAAACACGTGCTCTAATTCATCCTCAGGTATACCTATTCCATTGTCTATTACATCAATAATGGCGCTGCTTTGATCAGCCATTAAGTTCACTTCAATACGACTTTTAGGTTCGCTAAATTTAAGTGCATTACCTAAAACATTGCGCAATAGCTGATTAATTTGCTCTTCATCACACTGCACAACCACTGGCCCGGGTTTTGAAAAAACAATTTCAATTTCTTTTTCCATAGCCGTACCAGAAACATCATCAATACTGGTTTTTATAATGCTTTCTATATTGTATGGACGTGGGTTAAATGGAAATTTCCCTACATCCAATTTAGATAAATCAAGTAAGTTGTTTAATAACGACAGTAAACGCTCGCCGCTGCTTTCAATACGAGATAAATATTTTAAGAGTTTATCTTTAGCAAAATCGCCCGCTTCTAACTTACTCAAACCAAATCGTGAAAAGCTTAATATAGAGTGCATAGGGGTGCGTAACTCGTGCGACATGTTAGCCAAAAATTCCGATTTGCTTAAATTGGCAGCTTCGGCCACATTTTTAGCGTGCTCTAGCTGCGAAGTACGAGCACGCACTTGCTCCTCAAGTAGGTCTTTGGCTTCAAGGAGTAATTCTTCTTTTTGTTTTAAGTGAGTTACATTTTTAAATATAACCGCCAACGCAATTTCGCCATGATGGTCTATTTCGTTAAACGAACCAACCAGCGGAATATACCCGCCGTCTGTTTTTTGCAAACGTAGGTCACTACTAAATTGGCGGTTACGATTGAGTGTGCTGATTTTATTTTTTATTTCAGCACTTGATTCCTCATCTAAAAATTCAAATACAGAAAAGCCCGCGAGTTTGTCAAAGGGTAGCTTAAACAGCCTTAAGCAGGCATCGTTTGCTTCTATTACTTTGCCGCTGCGCTCAAATAACATAATGGCGTCAGGCGTATTTTTATAAATAACTTGTAGTAGGCTGTCTTTTTCGATTAATGCATCAACGGTATCTTGTAAACGCTCAACTAGCTCAGCGTTACGGCGTTTTAAAAGCTCTGTTTGCCACAATTTATGTACCGATTGCAGCAGTACGCTATCGGTTAGAGGCTTTATTAAAACATCTTCAACCCCTTTACGAATTGCCTCAATCATTGAAACTTGCTCAGGGCGTGCGGTAAACAATAAGCATCGGCAATCTGGCTGAGACATTTTAATAGCAGAAAAAATATTTAAACCGGTGCCATCTTCAAAGCTAAAATCGCTAATTAAAATATCTATACTGTTTTCATTAGCCACTGCCACCGCTTCGGTTGCGCTGGTTGCGGTTAGCGTTTTGATATGCGCCCCGACTAAATTACTTTTCATTTTTTCAAGGCGCTCAGGCATATGATCAACAAGTAAAATAGTGGGAAGTTTTAAAACGTGGCTAGAGCCAAGCTCTAAGAGGTTTTCGAGTAATGAGGTAATTTCTTTATTTGAAAAAAACGGATAAATAACCGTTGCATCTGGGACTAGCTTATTAAGCTCGCTAAAGGCGCTAAGTTGCTCACCGCTTTCGGCTTTAGGGGCAAGTAATACACAGCGGTCTTGTGAGATTTTTTGAGCTATCGACTTTACTACTTCACACGGCACTCCGTAAGCACCAATTACCAAGTCATACTGGCTGGTGTTAGAGTATAAATCAATCATAGAGTAATGAACGAGCTCAGCCTCACAACCTATTAATTCTAGTAAAACTTTCACTCTCATTGCGATAACACTGCTGCTATCTACAATTAAAATTTTTCGACTCATTAAGCCACACTATCGTAAACACTTTATATGTTAATAGCGTAGCCTATAATTTCTTAGTTGGTATAGGTTGTTAGACTTAATTTTGATTTTTTTACCGATAAGCTCCACAACTATTTTGGTAGATGCTTACCGAATATTGTTAAACTGTAGCGCGTGTTATCCATTACCGCTATATTAGGCAACTCACCCCATACGCTAAAACCAAAGTGCTTGAATAGCTTAATACTTGGTAAGTTGTGGCTAAATATAAAACCAAGCAACACATCAATTCCTAGCTGTTTAGCCTCTATTTGGGCAAACTCCATCAGCTTTTTGCCAAGTCCTTTACCTTGCGCCGCTTTGGTAATATAAATGCTCATTTCGACGGTGCCATCGTATGCGGGGCGCCCATAAAACGATTTATAACTTAGCCAGGCAAGTACTTGGTCATTTTCGCAATAAACATAAATAGGTCGTTTATCGGTGTGGCTATTAAACCACTCACGTTTGCTCTGTACCGATACTTCTTCGGTATCGGCGGTCACCATACGCGAGGCGATCGTTTCGTTGTATATTGCGACAATGGCAGGTAAATCTTCTATAGTGGCTAAACGTGTAGTCATAACAGCTTAATATTGTTGATCACTTTTGTGCATATTAGCGTAAGATAGACTAGTCAAACAATTATAAATTTAGGCGTTGAGTATGTTAAAAAAAACGATACTAGGGCTCAGTATTTTTATTACGAGCTTAGCTGCCCAAGCAAATGACACGTTACCCAGCAAACAACAGCAGCAACAATGTGAAGACTTTACAAATGTAGAGATACGTAAGCTGCGCTCAAAAGAATCCTTAAACTTATGCCAATTTAAAAACCGCCCTTTGCTCATTGTAAATACGGCTAGCAATTGTGGTTTTACATCTCAATTTGAGGGCCTTGAAAAAGTACACCAACAATACAAAGATAAAGGTTTAGTGGTATTAGGTTTTCCATCTGATGATTT
Organism: Pseudoalteromonas sp. 2CM28B; assembly: GCF_023161935.1. Classification (NCBI taxonomy): domain Bacteria; kingdom Pseudomonadati; phylum Pseudomonadota; class Gammaproteobacteria; order Alteromonadales; family Pseudoalteromonadaceae; genus Pseudoalteromonas; species Pseudoalteromonas sp. 2CM28B. The sequence goes on along the minus strand of NZ_JALNTH010000001.1, from coordinate 274,926 downwards.
TTTTCAAGAAGAAAACGATGAAAAAGACATAGCAAAAGTGTGTTTTATTAATTACGGCGTTACTTTTACTATGTTTACTACCAGCGAAGTTCGCGGCAGTGATGCAAATCCAATATTTAAACACTTAAACGCACAAACCAGCTCACCTAACTGGAACTTTTATAAATATTTAGTTTCAGCTGATCGCAAAACAATTAAACGCTTTAACAGTAAAGTAGCTCCTAATTCAAAAGAATTAATTGATGCAATTGAAAATACGCTACTCATCAATTAAGTTTATACTGGTACTGCGAGTTAAAACTAACTAGACTGGCTTTAATGGTTAAATACACCAACTTTAAACAGGAGATTTTATGGCAGTGGCAAGTGCAAGGCACATTTTAGTAGACAGCGAAGCAGAGTGCTTAGATTTAAAAGCTAAGATTGAACAAGGCGAAGACTTTGCAGAGCTTGCAAAAACATATTCAAACTGTCCTTCTGGTCAAGACGGCGGAGCACTTGGCGAGTTTGGCCCAGGTATGATGGTACCTGAGTTTGATAAAGTTGTATTTTCAGCGCCAATTAATCAAGTACAAGGCCCTGTACAAACACAGTTTGGCTATCACTTACTAGAAGTGACAAGCCGCTCAGAATAACGTTGACTTATCGCAACACAAAAAGCCGCTTATGCGGCTTTTTTTAGGAGCAATTATGAAACTTATAGGATCTAACCCTTCTCCATTTGCGCGCAGAGTAAGAATGTGGGCAGCACAAAACAATGTTGACTTAGCGCTAGTAAACCTAGATATTTTTTCTGAGCAAGACCGCCCTACCTTAGCCAGTAACAACCCAGGAAGAAAAATACCGGTTTTAATTGATGGTGATTTAACGCTAAGCGATTCAACCATTATTTTACGTTACCTTATCGCCAAGGCTGGTAAAACACCACTAAGCTGGTCGCAAGAGCACCTACTTAATATTATTAACGCCTGTAACGACTCGTTAGTAGAATTAGCACTTAGCAGACGCTCAGGGTTTGATACTAACGACGATAAATTATTTTTTAATCTGCAAAACGAACGAATTGCTGAAACATTAAGCTATTTAAATAGTCATTTAAACGATGATGAATTTAAAGGCTGTGAATGCCTTAACATCAGTTTATACTGCCTACTTGATTGGATTTGCTTTCGTGAATTAACAGACTTTAGCCAACACGCTGCTTTAGTCAGTTTTTATAACGACTATGGCACGCGTCAAGCTGCAGTAAGCACCGATCCCAGACTCTAAACAAATAAGGTAAACACATGAGCGATATTGAAATTGAATCACAACTAGTTAGCTTTGTAGAAAAAGTACGTTTAAGCGAGCAAGTGTGGGCGTTAGGTGGCGACGACGGCGGCTTTGTAGTGTGCGAATCTAACCAGTTTGCCGAAACGGATGTACTGCTTTTATGGGAAAGCGAAGACGCAGCAAAAGCCCAGTGTAAAGAAGAGTGGCAAGAATTTACGCCTGTAGAAATTAATTTAGATGAATTTTTAGATGAGTGGGTAGAAGATTTAAACGAAGACAGCGCATTAGTTGGTTTAAATTGGAATGACGACCAAGTGTGTGTAGAAATAGAGCCTGTTGGCTTAGCACGCGCACTTAGCGAATAACTGCCACTATAAATTAAATAGTGAATACAACACCTGCTTTTTAAGTGGGTGTTTTTGTTTTGTAGCTAAAAACATAAATACTAGAATCGATACTCGCATGTTTATCTGTTTTAAGTATAAAATATAACATGTCATTAATTTCAAGGGATTACGTTGAAAACCCATCTTGGCCGCCGCCCTTTTTCAGCAATGGAACTGCATACGCTTTATAACGGCTATATTTATAGCGATTTTAAAGTAGCAAGAGAGCAAGCAAAGCATTGGCATTTTTGGTTGCCTTTAATTGCCTATTACAGTGGCGCATATAGCGATGAAATTGGCTGCTTAACGCTTGACGATCTTGAGCTTAAAAATGGCATTTTATGTTTTAATTTTCATACTAATGGAAAAATAAAAGCGCGCTTGGTTCCGGTGCATCAAGCCTTAGTTGATGCAGGGCTTAACGACTTTATTGCCTTTGTTAAAGCACATAATCACACACGTTTGTTGTTTGATTTACCGGCTAAGTCTGGCCGTTACAGTGAAAAAGTACGCATTTGGTTTACTGGTGAAGGAGAACGTGCGGGTTATTTGCAAAAATGTGCCATTCCCACTGTTGATCAACTTGGTATGAAAACCGCCATAAGTAGCCTGCGACTAAATTTTGAACAACAAGTACGTATTTACGCATTACAGGCTAATTCAAAAGATGCCTTTAATTATTTAATGGGGTTTAACGAATACCCCAATGATAAATTTGACGATACCGCCTTACTAAACAACGTAATACAGCAAATTCGCACCATTAACCCACAGCTGCATTGGCAGCGCTTTAAGCAGCGCCAGAGCCACTGACACTATTTGTTACTATTTTAAATCCAAGCAGCCACTTTATTAAATTACTCTCATAAAAAAAACTGCTAGGATATCTAAATCTCAATTTTTAAGGGCATAGAAATGCCTGTTTGAGTCAGTTTCTAACAACAACAATCTAGGGATCACTATGTTTTTAAAAAGCCTATTAACAGTAAGTGTTGCTTTAGCAATGACTACTGCCAACGCTAACGAGTTCGTTATCGAAAAGCTTGCTAAACCAAGTTCACAAAAGGTGTCGTTAACACTCGACCCAAGCCAAGACACCTTTACAGGGATGACAGAAATAGCCCTAGAAGTGTTAAAACCCACTCATTACATTGAACTTAACGGCGTGGCTTACGCTGTTAAAATGGCGCAGTTACTAGGCGATAAAAACTGCGACTTAAATAACGAAATGCTAAAAACAGAAAAAGTAAAATTTAGCTGTGATGAGCAAATTCAACCGGGTAAGTACACCCTAAAAATAGACTTTTCGGCGCCGTATAATCGCCAAAGTGTGGGCTTATACAAAACAATTGATCAAGGTACACCTTATTTATTTACTCAGTTTGAAATGAATGATGCACGCCGTGCATTTCCGGTATTTGATGAACCAAGTTATAAAATACCGTTTCAGTTGACGATTACAGCGCCAACGTCTCAAAAGGTTTATGCCAATACGCCAGAGCTTAAAACCACAGTTAACGGCGAGATGACAACGCATTACTTTGATAAAACGCCACCTATTCCTTCTTATTTAGTGGCTATGGCCGTGGGCCCTTTTGAAGAGCTTGAAATAAAAGACATGCCAATTCCAGGGCGTGTTATTACCCCGCAGGGTAAAATTCATTTAGCTGATTACGCAAAAGAGAACATGCCAAAAGTACTTGCTGCACTTGAGGCGTATTTTGGTATTCCTTATATTTATAAAAAGCTCGACTCGGTAGCAGTACCCGAGTTTCCTTTTGGCGCAATGGAAAACTCAGGCCTAGTAACCTACCGCGAAGATATATTACTGGTTGATTTAGCAGCTGCTACACGCAGTAAAAAACAGCGTAATGTGTCGATTATTGCTCACGAGCTTGCTCATCAATGGTACGGTAACTTAGTGACCATGAAGTGGTGGAACGACTTATGGTTAAACGAAGCATTTGCCAGCTGGATGGCGGCAAAGATTACTAAGCAGCTTAATCCAGAATTTGAATCTCACCTTGATTTACCACAAAACAACGTAATGGCATTAGATGCTCGATTAAGCACTAAGCCGATTCGTAAACCGATTAAAACCGAAGCCGATATTATGGATGGTTTAGGGCTTGCCTACAGTAAAGGCAGCGCTGTACTGGCTATGGTTGAAAACTGGATTGGTGAAGAGGCATTCCAAAAAGGGATTCAAAGTTACTTAAAAAAATTCTCGTATAAAAACGCCGAAGCAGCCGATTTATGGGAAGCGCTAGGTAAAGCTTCTAATAAAGATGTTGCGAGTGTTTTAAAATCATTTATTGAACAGTCTTCTTTTCCGCTTGTAGATGTAAAACAAGACGGTAAAAAAATTACTATATCGCAAAGTCGCTTTGCTAATGCTGGTGTAGATGCACCCGCACAGCTTTGGAATGTCCCTGTTGGGATAAAATATGGCGCTGGTGATAAAGTAAAAACTGCGAGTATTTTACTTAATAAGCAAAGCCAAACCTTAACACTTGATTTTGAGCCACAGTGGATTTATCCCGATGAAGGGGCGCTAGGTTATTACCGCTGGGTAATGGACGATGCGCAGTTTGATTCACTTATAAAACATGCTCCGCAAGCACTTAATGATCGTGAGCGTTTAGCGCTGCTCTCTGCCACTGATGCACTACTTGATGCGGGTGTAATATCGGCGGCTAAGTTAATGCAAACCTTAGAAGTATTTGTGAGCGATGATCACCCTCGTGTTGCAAATACAGCGCTGGGCTATTTGGTATCGCAAAAAAATACCTTTAAAGATGAAAGCAACGAAGCGTTATGGCCTGAGTTTATTCGCAGTGCAGTAATGCCTGCAGCTAAAAAATACTCACTTGAAGCACAAGCTGGCGAAGACGGTGCAGTATCGCAACTACGTGCGGGTGTTGTGTCCTTGCTTGGTTTTGATGGCGAAGATCAACGTGTGATCAGCAAAGCAAAAGAGCAAACGCAAGTGTACTTAAACGATCCGCAAAAAGTGGATCCGTATTTAGCAGCTACCTACTTAAAACTTGCCGCCTATAATGGGGATAAAGCCTTACTTGATCAATTTATGGCAACCTTTAAAACCACTAAAGATCCACAAGTACGCACAAACATGCTGGCTGCAATGGGCTTTATGGGTAAAGCGCAGTTACAAAAGCAAGTATTAGCGTACACCCTAACCGACGAAGTAACCGCATCTGATATGCGCACCATTTTAGCGGGTCAAAGTTATAGCGAGTCACGCCAAGCACTATTTATTGAGTGGATATACAACAATTACGACAAGGTAACACAAAGCTTACCGCCGTTTTTTGTGCCTAACTTACCGTACTTTACAACCGCGCGTTGTGATGAACAAAGTTTAGCAACCACGCAAGCATTCTTTAAAGATAAAATTGAAGAAACACCGGGCTACGCGCGTACGCTAAGCAAGCTTGAAGAAAGTACCCATGACTGTATTGCGCTTAAAGAGCGTGAACTGGCATCAGTTAATGACTTTTTAAAAAGCAAGTAAGCTTAATTAAAAGTAAATATGCATAATTAAAAAAGCCGCTGAGTTACTCACTCAGCGGCTTTTATTTACCCATTAATAATCTGTGTTAGCTTGGCAATAAAGTCTTTTGCTGCTTGCTCTGAGTTAATTTTAAAGGCCACACCATAGTGAATCGGCTGCGCACTTTTGTGAATACGTGTAGGAAAGCGTGTCATCTCACTACTATGAAAATAACCTTGTACTCGTGTTACCTCATCAATTGTTGCAAAATCATCGCTAAAAACCTCAAAGGCTGGGCGAATAATTATTTTGCCTTTACCCGCTTCGCTGTGGGTATAAATTGCTTCTTTAGAATTTGCTAACATGTACTCAGCAATGTTTTTAATTTTAAAGTTGCTTCTGCACTTTAACTGAATGAGCTGCTCTGTTAACTCATCTGCACTATAAGCCACGTGGTGATCCCTTTAATGTTTAATTGTGCATTACATTAGCCTATACGCGCAGCAAAGTCCGAATTATTTTACATCGCATACAAAGGCAAGTTTGTCGTTTTTATAACTCATTCGCGTTATGTTTGTCTCGCAATATGGGCTTAAGTTAAGCCATTGAGAAACCTCATCGGTGCCACTTAAATTACGCATATATACACGGTTTTTAACCGCATAAGCCACTGTATTAGCATCTTTTAAAATAAAATCTTGTACTTGCTCTGGCAATCTAAGTAAATCTTCTACCTGTTTAGATTGCGGGTTAAAGCTTGCTAAAATATGCTGATCATTTTTTGTGTAGCTAAATAAAAATGTTGCGGTTTTACTGTTATAAATAAGCGTACGCCCTATGTTACTTGCTACCACCTCGCCTTTTGCCGCAGCAACCGAAGTATATTGCAATGTATGTGGCTCACCTAAAATAAACATCACTAAGTCGCTTTGAGCGCCCCATGCGTGGTAACCAACAGGTTCAATCCAATCAAAAATACGGCTCGGTGCTTGCTCAGTATCGAGTGGGTATTGCCACAACTTTTGTTTGCTATCTTGCTCTACCACAATGGCCGATAAACTTTGTTTTGAGGGCATAACAGTGGGCGAATATTCGCTCACTGGCGTATTTGTTATGTTGCTTACTTGCTTGGTTGCTAAATCATAATAGGCAATATCGGTTTGACTTTGCTCGCTTGAAATAACTTCATGGGTGAAATAAATACCCTTGTTTGTTAAATAAGGTTGGTTGTTATAGCTATTTTTGTCGCTCACTATACTCACTTGGATACCGTAGGGTGTATTTAAATCAGCAAGTAATATTTGGCTTTTAGGCATGCTAGCCTGCGCTGTAGCAAGGCTTAGCGCCGCTAAAGAGACTAGCCCAAGCCATGGTTTAATAAGTTTCATGCTTTCTCTCGTTTTATTTTTAAGCACCTCATGATAACGTTATTTGCCGATGGCGTCACTTGACCTAAGTCAGTCAACTCTTTATAACTAACTTGGTCCTAAAAAAGAGAAAATACATGTCAGCTAAACATCCTATCATTGCTATTACAGGTTCGTCGGGTGCGGGAACTACCACTACCACCAATGCAATTAAACATATTTTTCGTAGCCTCAACATTGATGCGGCTTTTATCGAAGGAGATAGCTTTCATCGTTACACGCGCCCAGAAATGGATAAAAAAGTACGCGAAGCACAACAAGAAGGTAAACACATAAGTTACTTTGGCCGTGAAGCCAATGACTTTGGCGCATTAGAAACCTTATTTGGTACCTACGGCGAAACAGGCCAAGGCAAATTGCGCCGATACTTACATACCTTTGATGAAGCTGTACCTTATAATCAATTACCGGGGACCTTTACCCCTTGGCAAGATCTTGAAACAAACACTGATTTAATGTTTTACGAAGGCTTGCACGGTGGCGTGGTTGATCAAGATCATGATGTAGCTAAGCACGTGGATCTACTTATAGGCATGGTGCCTATTATTAACCTTGAATGGATCCAAAAATTGATCCGCGATACGCAAGACCGCGGCCACTCTCGCGAAAAAGTAATGGACTCAATTGTACGCAGTATGGATGACTACATTAATCACATTACACCACAGTTTTCGCGCACCCATATTAACTTTCAACGTGTGCCAACGGTTGATACGTCAAACCCGTTTAGCGCAAAAGATATTCCTTCGCTAGATGAAAGCTTTGTGGTTATTCGCTTTAGAGGAATTGATGACGTTGATTTTCCGTATTATTTACAGATGATTGAAGGCAGCTTTATGTCGCGTATAAATACCCTTGTGGTGCCAGGCGGTAAAATGGGTTTAGCAATGGAGCTGGTGCTTACCCCGCTTATTAAAGACATTATTGTTAAAAAGCGTGCTCTTGAAAACCTAGCCCCTTTAGATATACCCATTTAGCCCCTCTTTTATGATTTACACTTCTGACGTACACTGCTGCTTTTGCTAACAGTGAGGGAAAACGTGTCGCACTCATTAAAAATTATTGTGGGCTCTAAAAACCCAGTAAAAATTAACGCTGCAAAACATATTTTTGCAATGTACTTTCCTAGTTATGAAATTGATTGCCAAGGCGTTGATGCTCCCTCAAATGTTCCCGATCAACCAATTGGCGAGGAACAAACCCTTATAGGCGCACAAAACCGAGTTACTTACTGTAAAAACATGTACCAAGCAGATTACTACTGTGCAATGGAAGGCGGTGCAGAGCTATTTAGCTATGGTGCTGCGACCTTTGCCTATGTTGTTATTAATAATGGCTCTGAGCAAGCGATAGGACGCAGCAGTAACCTGCCGTTACCACAAGTGTTATATAACGCGCTGCTAAACGGAGAAGAGCTTGGCGATGTGATGGATAAAGCATTTAACACCCATAATGTTAAGCAAAAAGGCGGCGCGATAGGACTTCTCACAAACAATCATGCCACTCGTCAAAGCACCTACACCCAAGCGCTTACCTTAGCTATGGCTCCTTTTTTACACCCTAGCCTTTATCAGGAAAATTAATGAAATACAGTTATGTACTGTTTGATGCAGACGAAACACTATTCAGGTTTGATATTTTAGCGGGAATGACCCGCATGTTTAAAGCGTACAATATTGAGTTTACTCAAGCTGATTACATCCATTACCAAAAAACTAATAAGCAGCTGTGGATAGATTATCAAAATGGAAAAATTAGCGCCGATTACTTACAAGTAACCCGCTTTAACGAGTGGGCTGTAAAATTAGGGGTACCCGCTAAAGAGCTAAACGATGCATTTTTAGACGCTATGGCACAAATTTGTGAACCACTCCCTGGCGCAATCGATTTACTAAATGCACTAAAACCGCATGCACAATTGGGTATTATTACTAATGGCTTTGCACGTTTGCAGACCGTGCGCTTAGAACACACTGGTTTAAAAGATATGTTTGAGTGGCTGGTTATTTCGGAACTGGTAGGCATTGCTAAGCCTAACAAGGCTATTTTTGAGCACACATTTGAGCTTATGGGTAACCCAGACAAAAGCAAAATATTAATGGTGGGCGACACTGCCTCTAGCGATATCTTAGGAGGCAATAATGCAGGTATTGATACCTGTTGGCTACAGCACCCTGGCGAGCAGTTACCAGCAGGCATAATCCCAACCTACACCATAACTGAACTGGCACAGTTACCAGCAATTTTAGCGCTTTAAGCTGCGCGTTAATTATTAAAAATTAATAGTAATTAGCTGCAACTCGCTAATTTAAGGCAAAAAAAATGACGCTATTAAGCGTCATTTTTTATAACTGTTTGTGAGCGTGTATTTTTAAAAAATACTAAATTAGGCCGTCGCTAATTCAAGGCCGGGTGCAGGCATCGTAACAGGCGTTTCAAATGTTGCCCACTCCCATGCTGACTCTGTTGCCATAATTTTGCGAAGTAACTTATTATTTAAATCGTGACCCGATTTATAAGCCGTTACCTTACCTAGTAGGTTATGACCTGTCATAAACATGTCGCCCACACAGTCTAATATTTTGTGTTTTACAAATTCATCGCTGTAGCGCAAACCATTTGGGTTTAGTACTTTAAAGTCATCAAGTACTACTGCGCTGTCCATGCTGCCACCAAGTGCTAGGTTATTAGCATGCATGTATTCAATGTCTTTCATAAAGCCAAAGGTACGTGCACGGCTAATTTCTTCAGTAAAGCTTTGCGCAGTAATATCTAAACCAATGCGCTGGCGGCTTTCATTAATGGCCGGATGATCAAAGGCAATTTCAAAGTCGATATGAAAACCATCATATGGTTCTACTTCGGCCCATTTATCACCTTCTTCAATACGTACTTTTTCTTTTATACGAATAAAGCGTTTCGCAACATTTTGCTCTTCAATGCCGCCTTTTTGTAACAAATAAATGAACGGTAATGCACTACCATCCATAATCGGCACTTCTGAGCTGTCTAATTCAACAATTAAATTATCGATACCCATTGCAGCAACCGCTGCAATTAGGTGCTCAGTCGTTGATAAGCGAACGCCATCTTTGTTAATTAAACAGGTACACAGCTGCGTATCACCAACGGCTTCAGGTGTTGTTTCAAAATCAACAACCGGATCAAGGTCGACACGACGAAATACAATCCCGGTATTTGCGCTCGCAGGTCGGAGAGTTATTGTGACCTTCTCACCTTTATGAAGTCCAATTCCTATGGCTTTGACTACTTGTGCAATCGTACGCTGTTTAATCATAGGTTCGCTCACTTTTAAATCAGTTACAGTTAGACGGCGGAGTTTAACATAAATCCTTTTGCCTTTCAATATTTGTACATATTTCAAACAAAAGCATTAGTAAATGTTAATCAGCCTGCTTACGTAAAAAAGCCGGAATATCAAAATAATCTCCGCCTTCTGATTTATCCGCTTTTTTACTGTTTTGTGCTGATGAACTTGCCGTGTTGCTTGAGCTTGTAGATGGCGCTTGTTCTTTGCTTTCTACTTGCGTGCTTGGCGTCGTTTCTTCAGTGCTTGTGCCTTGGCTTGCAAAGCTTGGTACGTACATGCTGCTAGATTGGTTTGATGAACTTGCTACATCAGAACCTGATGCCTTTTTAAAGCCGTTATCAACAATACCAAACTGCGGACGACGATCGCCGCCTAAACCCGTAGCAACAACGGTTACACGTAACTCGTCGCTCATTTCTGGGTCAATAACCGCACCCACAACTACGGTTGCATTTTCAGACGCTAGCGCTTTAACGTGGTTACCCACAATTTCAAATTCTTCAATCGCAATGTCCATACCCGCGGTAATATTAACCAAAATACCTTTAGCACCGGTTAAATCAACGTCTTCTAGTAATGGGCTTGAGATAGCCGCTTCTGCAGCTTCTTGGGCACGATCTGGGCCTGATGCAGAGGCTGTGCCCATCATGGCAGTACCCATTGCTGACATTACGGTACGTACGTCGGCGAAATCCACGTTAATTAAACCAGAACGTGTAATTAGCTCCGCAATACCTTGAACAGCACCAAAAAGTACATCGTTTGCTTTAGCGAAGGCATCTAACAGTGTAGTCCCTTTACCTAAAACTTTAAGCAATTTATTGTTCGGAATTGTAATAAGTGAGTCTACAATTTCTGACAATTCGTTAATGCCTTGTTCAGCAGCTGCTGCGCGCTTTTTGCCTTCAAAGTCAAAAGGACGCGTTACTACAGCAACCGTTAAAATACCTAATTCTTTGGCAATTTTAGCAACCACTGGTGCAGCACCAGTACCTGTACCACCACCCATGCCGGCAGCAATAAATACCATATCTGCGCCTTCAAGGCTGGCACGGATTGTTTCTGCATCTTCTTCAGCCGATTCGCGGCCTACTTCTGGGTTTGCACCTGCACCTAACCCTGAGGTTATTTGCGTGCCTAGTTGTACGGTAATATCGGCAGCGGAATTACGTAATGCTTGTGCATCCGTATTTGCAGCTATAAAGCGCACGCCTTCTATTTGTTGTTTTACCATGTGCTCAACAGCGTTACCGCCACCACCGCCCACGCCAATTACCTTAATTACAGCTTCTTCGCTGTGTTGTTCCATCATATCAAACATGTTTACTCTCCGACTTGAGTACTTTAAAACTCGCCTTGGAACCATTTAGTAATGCGGTTCCACCAATTATTATTATCCTCTGCTTTCGACTTTTGTGCATTCATCGATTGCATAGTGCGCCCGTATTGTAACAAACCTACAGCGGTTGCGTACGAAGGATCGTCTACGTAGTCTGTCAAACCAACTATCCCGATTGGTTTGCCTATTCTTACTGGCATTTGGAAAATGTCTTCAGCCACTTCCATTGCGCCAGTCATTTTAGCAGTCCCGCCTGTAATAACGAGGCCTGCCGCAATTTGGTCTTCTAAACCTGAGCGACGAATTTCTTCCATCGCTAATTCAAATAATTCTCTAAAACGAGGCTCTACCACTTCAGATAAAGTATGGCGCGACATTAATCGTGCTGGTCGCCCGCCTACACTTGGTACTTCTATGGTGTCTTCGTTACTGGCCATTTGGCTACTTGCACATGCATATTGTACTTTGAGTGACTCAGCATGTGATATAGGTGTACGAAATATTTTTGCAATATCACCGGTTACTTGATTACCCGCCACTGGGATAACCGAAGAATGGCGTAATGCCCCGTTAATATAAATAGTGATATCCATTGTACCACCACCAATATCAAGTACCGCTACACCAAGCTCTTTTTCGTCATCGGTTAAAACCGAGTAACACGATGCAAGTGCGGTAAATATAAGCTGATCAACCTCTAAACCACAGCGCTCAACACATTTTTCAATGTTTTTAGCCATGTCGTTTGAGCAAGTAATAATGTGTGCACGTGCTTCCATACGTACACCGCTCATCCCAAGGGGGTTTTTAATGCCCTCTTGCATATCAATGCTGTATTCTTGCGGTAATGCATGCAGCATTTTACGCTCTGCCGAAATAGGCACAGAGCGCGCTATATGAATTACATTTTCAATGTCTTCATCGGTTACTTCTGTATTATTGATAGCAACCACGCCGCTTTCGTTTTGACACTGTATGTGCTTGCCAGAAATCCCTAAGTACACTGAGCTAATACGACAATCGGCCATTAACTCGGCTTCATCTATTGCTCGGCGAATCGACTCAGACACTAAGTTTAAATCGTTAACGCCGCCTTTATCCATACCATGAGATACTTGGCTGCCCACACCAACAATGCTGAGCTTGTTATCTGCGGTGATTTCACCTACCGTGGCCACCACTTTTGAGGTACCAACGTCTAATCCAATCACTAGGTTTCTTTCTGCTGACTTAGTCATGCCTTACTCTTATTTTGTAATTGCTGTTCTTGCACAGGCTTATAGCTAACTGCAAGGCCGGTATCATAGCGTAAATCTATTGCATCTATTTGTGCATCTGCACGCTTTTCCATGCGCGGGTACACATCTATAAACCGCTGTACTCGCTTTGCTTTGTCTTTGCGCCCTAAATTTAAGCGCACACCATTATCTAACCATAACTGCCACGAAAAACGCTCCGAAAGGGCTAAGCTTTTTAGCGTTAACGCATTTACCTTTAGCATTTCGTCAAACTGCTTAAAGGCAATCCACGCTTCTTTTTCGCTGCCTTCTGGGCCGTAAAGTTGCGGTAAATCATTGGCGAGTTTATCGCTACTTGCTTCAAAGGCATCGCCACTTTGGTTTAGCAGTAAATCGCTATTCCAATGGGCTACGGCTTCGTGTTCAACCACGTACACTTGTATTGTATCGGGCCATTGCTTGCGTACCGATACGGTTGCAACCCAAGGTAAATCTTTTACTAGTTGCTGTACGCGTTTTACATCTAGCTCAAAAAAACTGCTTAAATCGGCCTTTTTTATTGCTTTTATTATGGCCTTTTCGTCAGTGTATTTGGGCTTTCCTAGCACTGTTAAGTGCTTTATTTGTGCATCTTTGTTCTCTACTAGCCAATCAGATACACCGGTAGTTATTTGCACGAGCCCAATCACTACCACCAGAAAAAAGCTCACACCAAAAATTAGCGACCAATTAAAGTTAAGTTGCTGTTTTAACTGTTGAGCTTTTTCTAAAAGGGGATGCATATTAAAGCGTTTGCCCCAAAATGCGAACAACTAATTGCTCAAATGTTGCCCCGTTTGCTTTTGCCGCCATGGGCACCAGCGATTTTTCGGTCATGCCAGGGACTGTATTTACTTCTAATAAATAAAAGTTCCCCAGCTCATCTTGCATGGCATCTACACGGCCCCAACCGCTTGCACCCACTAAATCAAACGCCTCTAACGAGATAGCCTGTAAATGCTGTGTATCTTGCGCCGATAAATCTGCAGGGCAATGATACTGTGTTGTATTTGATTGATACTTAGCTTGGTAATCGTAAAAACCATTTGGAGTCGTCATTTCAATCACAGGCTGTACTTCATCGCCTAATACAGTCACGGTAAATTCGCGCCCAGTTATCCACTGCTCTACTAATACTTGGCTATCAAACTTAAAAGCGTGTGTAAGGGCATCTTCAAGCTCTTGAGCGGTACTTGCTTGCGCCATACCTATGCTTGAGCCTTCGTGCGATGGCTTAACCATTACTTTTTTAAACTCATCCATAATGGCTTTTGCATCAAAGCCTTTTTTAGCATCAACAACTGCATAAGGCGCTGTGCTTAGCCCTGCAGATTTAAATAAATGCTTACAACGTACTTTATCCATTGCCAAGGCTGAGCCTAATACAGTGCTGCCCGTGTATGGCAAATTCATAAATTCAAGCGCGCCTTGCACTGTACCATCTTCGCCACCACGGCCATGCAAAGCAATAAAAACACGATCGACCTGTAATTCTTTTAGCTCCCACAAAGAGCGATTTTGCGGGTCAAAAGCAATGGCATCAACGCCGGCATTTTGCAGTGCATTAAGCACCGCTTGCCCTGAACGTAGTGACACTTCGCGCTCTGCTGAGTTACCCCCAAGCAGTACTGCTACTTTACCAAATTGCGCGTTTTCTTGCGTCATACTTCACCTTGCTTTAATTTTTCCACCGACATACCTGTTGCCGCTAATGTTTTAACCAATTGTCCTATATTACCAGCGCCTTGCGTTAAAACTAAGTCGTTATTTTGTAAGTTATCGGCCAGCACACCAGCAAGCTCTGCGCTCGTTGCTACATGTAGAGGCTCTTTTCCGCGCTGACGTAAGCTGCGGCACAGGCTTTTACTGTCTGCGCCAACAATAGGCTCTTCGCCGGCACTGTACACATCTAGTAATAAAAGTTGATCTACATCTGCTAATACTTTTACAAAGTCTTCGTATAAATCGCGTGTACGGGTAAACCTGTGTGGTTGATAAACCATAACTAAACGCTTTTCTGGCCAGCCTTCGCGTACCGCTGCAATGGTGGCAGCAACTTCTGATGGGTGATGTCCGTAATCATCCACCAGCATGACATTGCCGCGCTCGTTTTCAAAATTGCCATAATGCTGGAAGCGTCGCCCTATGCCTTCAAATTTTTGCAGCGCCTCTAAAATTGCGTGGTTAGCAATGTTTTGATCTTTAGCCACTGCAATTGCCGCCGTGGCATTAAGTGCGTTGTGCTTACCTGGCATATTAAGCGTTGCAGTTAAGCTTTCACCGCTTTTATGTGTCACTGTAAAAGTACAAGTACTTGCTGATTGGCTAAAGTCGCTCATGCGGTAGTCGGCATCTTTTGACTCGCCATACGTAATCACAGGGCGACCAAAACGCGGGATCAACTCACTTGCTACTTGCGAGTCTATGCACACTACGGCTAAGCCATAAAATGGCAGGTTATGAATAAAGTCCACATAAGTGTCTTTCATTTTCTCAAGACTGCCGCCATAGGTTTCCATGTGATCTTCTTCAATATTGGTGATCACCGATACCATAGGCTGTAAATGTAAAAACGATGCATCGCTTTCATCTGCCTCAGCAATTAAAAAGTCGCTCTTGCCCACTTTTGCGTTACTGCCCGCGCTATTTAATAAGCCGCCAATAATAAAAGTAGGATCAAGCCCTGCCTGAGCATAAATGCTGGCAATTAAACTGGTTGTTGTGGTTTTACCATGTGTGCCCGCAATAGCAATGCCATGGCGAAAACGCATTAATTCGGCAAGCATTTCTGCACGGCGAACTACCGGTATACGCGCTGCTTTTGCAGCAATAATCTCAGGGTTTGTTTCGTCAATAGCACTTGAAACAACAACTACGTTGGCATCTTTTACGTTGTTTTCGTGATGGCCTATAAATACTTCTGCACCGGCTTTAATTAAGCGCTCGGTCATTGCGCTGTGCGCTATATCTGAGCCTGTAATGCGGTAGCCTTCAAAAGCCAGTACTTCAGCAATACCGCCCATACCCGCACCACCAATACCAATAAAATGGATGGTTTCTATTCGACGCATAGCAGGTCGAGTTTGTTGTTCTTGTATTGACTTATCTTTCACTTATTTTCTCTTATTTGTTACTTGCTCACAGTGCGAGGCAACGCTTGCTGTGGCATCTAAAATGGCTTGCTGCTTAGCATTGCTGGCCATTTGTTTAATTAATATAGGCTTTGCCAAATACGGGTTTAATAGCTCAACTATTGAATCTTTATTAAACTGCGGCTGAGGCATTAAAAGCGCGCCATTTGCGGTTACTAAATACTTTGCGTTGGCGGTTTGATGATCGTCTACCGCATGTGGAAACGGCACAAACACAGCCATTTTACCCGCGGCGGCAATTTCACTAACAGTCAGTGCACCAGCACGGCAAATAACAATATCGGCCCACGCGTAGGCGGCGTCCATATCATCTATAAATTCAGCAACTTTTAGGTCTTCATCTGCAATGTTGTTTTGCGCATACGCGCTTTTCACACCCTCAATATGGCCTTTACCTGTTTGGTGCCACACTTTAATTGGCGCTGTTTTAGCAAGTAAATTAAACGCCTCTGGCAGTGTTTGGTTAAGCACTTGTGCGCCTAGCGAGCCACCTACCACTAAAATATTAATAGGGCTTGAAACATCACGTTTAGCTACATTAGCAACGCTTGCACGTACTGGGTTACCGACTAATTCGGCTTGCCCTGGTGCAAAGGCGCTTGGAAACGCAGCAAGTACTCTGTTAGCAAATTTTGCCAACCACTTGTTGCTCATTCCTGCTACTGCATTTTGCTCATGAATCACCAGTGGAATGCCTAAACTTTTAGCGGCAATGCCGGTTGGCCCGGTTACATAGCCACCCATAGCAAGCACTACATCTGGTTGCTGAGATTTCAATACCTTACGCGCCTGCAATATTGCATTAAGTACCATGAATGGGGCTTTAATAAGACGCTTTAAGCCATTACCGCGTACGCCCTTTACATTAATAAAGTCAATTTCAATGTTATGCTTTGGTACAACATCCGCTTCCATTCTATCTGGCGTGCCTATCCAGCTTACTTGCCAGCCTTGCTCTTTTAAATAATCGGCTACAGCAATACCTGGGAATATATGCCCGCCTGTACCACCGGCCACAACTACTAATTTTTTACTCATCGCTTACCTCCGCGTGAGGTGGCTTGTTTGGTTGCCATTTTGGTTTCAAAATCAACACGCAATAAAATACCGGTGGCAATCGTCATTATTAATAAACTTGAACCACCATACGAAATAAACGGCAAGGTTAACCCTTTAGTCGGTAATAACCCTGCACTGGCGCCTACATTAACCATGGTTTGAAACGCAAACCAAATGCCAATAGCAAACGCAAAATAGCCTTCGTATTCTTTGCCACATTTTAAAGCTTGTTGGCCTATTAAAAGCGCCCTAAATACAAACACAGCCAACACACATAAAATACTTGCTACACCTACAAGGCCTAGCTCTTCACCTATAACGGCAAAAATAAAATCGTTATGCGCCTCGGGTAAATACTGTAACTTTTGCACGCTGTTACCTAACCCTTGGCCAAACCAGCCGCCTTGGCTGTAGGCCATAAGCGATTGCACTAACTGATACCCTTTACCAAATGGGTCTTCCCAAGGGTCTAAAAAGCCCACCACTCGCGCCATTCTGTATGGCTCTACAATAATCAGTAATACAACAAGCCCTACGCCCGTTAAAATAAGTACAAAAAACTGCCATAACTTTGCGCCGGCCAAAAATAATAGCCCCACAGTTGTTACAAACATAACCACCACGGTTCCTAAATCGGGCTGCAGTAAAATAAGTAAGGCATATACCGCAAATACAGCGATAGGCTTAGCAAAGCCTTTAATATTTTCTTGTACTTCTTCTCGTTTTCTTACTAAGTAGCCTGCTATATAACTGAAAAAGTATAATTTAGCGGCCTCGGCCACCTGAAAACCAACAGGCCCAATGGGTATCCAACGCTTAGCGCCGTTGACTTCGCGGCCTATTATTAACACGGCAATAAGTAGCACCATACCAAGCAGCAACAAATACGGGTTTGAGCGTTTCCACCAATCCATAGGCACGCTGGCTGCAATCCAAAATAAAACAAATGCCATCGCTAAAAACATGCTGTGGCGAATGGTAATATGGTATGAGTTATCAAACAGCCTTTCGGCTGTGGGCATTGAGGCGCTGGTCACCATTATAAAACCCACCCCTATAAGCATTAACATGCAATAAAGCAGTGGCACATCGTAAAGCTGTGCTGAGGGTTTTGGGGTGAGTGTTTCTTTTAAATCGGCAAAGGCAATCATAATTGCCCTTCCATTACACATTGCACAAAGTCATCACCGCGTTGCATGTAGTTGTTATACATATCAATGCTGGCACAGGCAGGGGCAAGTAATACAATGTCACCGCGCTTGCTAAGTACTTTCGCAAGCGATACCGCCTCTTGCATTGTGTTTACTAAGTGCGATTTACTCGTTAAAGCAGCAAGCTCTGCTGCATCTTTACCAAAGCATACAAGCGCTTTTACATGACTTTTTATATATGGCTTTAACGCACTTAAATCAGCGCCTTTAGCATCACCACCGGCTATTACAATCAGGTTTTCGTGATCTGAGGCCAAACTATCTATTGCCGCTATAGTGGCGCCAACATTGGTGGCTTTAGAGTCGTTAAAGTATTGAACACCATATTGCTCATCAACAAACTGGCAACGGTGCGCTAAACCATTGAATTGAGAAAGCGCCGCTACGTACTTTTCTTTACTAATATTAAACGGGCTTAATAACGCCATAACCGCAAGTGTATTTAAGTGATTGTGCTTACCAACGACCGCAAGCGTACTAACAGGTAAGTACGCCTCGCCTTTTACTATAAAGTGCAGCTCATTATTGCGCTCAGCTAAGTGGTAATCACCTTGGTCGCTGCCAAAGCTCATTTGCGGCGCTAAAGCGCGACTAATAGGCTTAGTTTGAATATCATCTGCGTTGCTTACTAAAAGCTCAGCATTGTTATAAATACTTAATTTAGAGTCGATATAGGCTTGGTAGCTGTCGTAACGATCTAAATGATCTTCAGATATATTTAATACCGCTGCGCTTATTGGTTTTAAGCTTGAGCAGGTATCCAGCTGAAAACTCGAAAGCTCCAGCACATACACATCAAAATCATCACTTAGTAAATCCAATACCGCAGTGCCAATATTGCCACCTAATGCCACCTTGTAACCTGCTGCTTTTAATACCTCGTAGGCTAAGGTAACAACGGTTGATTTACCATTAGAACCAGTGACAGCAACAACCGGTTTTGTATTTATACGAGCAAACAGCTCTACATCACCAATTACTTCAATGCCTGACTCTATTGCTTGAGCAATTGCGGGAATTTTTAAGCTAAGCCCGGGGCTTATGATGATCATGTCGGTTTTACAAAGCGCGGCGCTAGCTAAATCACCAAAATGCGTATTAAGCTCAGGAGCATGCTCGCTTAGCCAATCCATACCTGGTGGTGCAACCCGGCTATCAACGACTTTTGGTGCAAAACCATGAGATAATAAAAACCGCACAATGCCCAGACCGGTTACACCGAGTCCGAGCACTGTTATATGTTTGTTTTTTATCTCGTTTAAATACTGCATTTATCGAATCTTTAATGTCGCAAGGCCAGCAAGTACTAGCACAATTGAAATTATCCAAAAGCGCACAATAACACGTGGCTCTGGCCAACCTTTTAGCTCGTAATGATGATGAATCGGCGCCATTCTAAAAATGCGCTGTCCGCGTAATTTGTATGAGCCCACTTGTAAAATTACCGATAAAGCTTCCATTACAAACACACCACCCATAATAATAAGCAGTAGCTCTTGGCGTACTAAAATAGCAATAATGCCTAGCGCGCCGCCAAGTGCCAGCGACCCTACATCTCCCATAAACACCTGTGCTGGGTATGTGTTAAACCATAAAAAGCCTAACCCTGCGCCAACAATAGCGGTACACACAACCACCAGCTCACTAGCAAGCGGTAAATGCGGGATATGTAAGTAAGCCGAAAAGTTAATATTACCGGTTAAATAAGCAATTATGGCAAGTGCTGCCGCAACTAAAATAGTCGGCACTATCGCCAGGCCATCTAAGCCATCAGTCAGATTTACCGCGTTTGAAGTGCCTACTAATGCAAAGTAAGTAATTACAATGTAAAACAAGCCTAGTTGTGGCAATACATCTTTAAAAAATGGCACAACAAGTGAGGTTTCTGACGCTTGTGTACTCGTTGCATACAGTGAAGTTGCCACCACTAGAGCAATAACCGATTGCCAAAAATACTTCCACTTAGCAATTAACCCTTTAGGGTCTTTGCGTATTACTTTGCGGTAGTCATCTATAAAGCCCACTAAACCTAATGAGCCAATTACAAATAAGGTTGCCCATACGTATTTGTTTGATAAATCAGCCCATAATAAGGTGCTGGTAAATATGGCGCCTAAAATAAGTAAGCCTCCCATAGTAGGAGTACCTTTTTTAGATAAGTGAGATTCGGGGCCATCATCACGCACTACTTGGCCAATTTGCATTTTTTGTAACGAACGAATGAGCTTAGGGCCAAAATAAAGCGACATCATTAACGCTGTTAATATGCCTAAAATGGCACGTAAGGTTAAATACGAAAAAACATTAAAGCCACTGTAATATTGGGTTAAATACTCTGCCAGCCAAACTAACATTATGATACTCCATTGATGGCTTGTTGCTGGCCATTTACTAAATCGGTTACTAATAATTCCATGCGAGAACTGCGCGATCCTTTCACCACAAGCGTGGTTTTATTGTTTGTGTTATTAAGACTGGTTTGAATTTGCTTGAGCATCTCTTCTCGGTTAGAAAAATGACGGTTTGGCTTATCAAATACATCGCTTGCGTATTTACTTAACACACCCAGCGTATACAGCTCATCAATGCCTTGTTGTTTTGCGTATTCGCCTACTTCTTGATGATAAGTTCTGGCTTGCTCACCAAGCTCTCCCATATCGCCCAGTGCTAAAATACGGTGCCCTTGAATATCACTTAATAAATCAATTGCTGCTTTTACCGACTTAACATTTGCATTGTAGGTATCATCAATAACGGTCAGTGAATCAGTTACTTTTATTAAGTTTACCCGCCCCTTAACATCGCCCATGGTGGCAAGTGCGGTGGCTATCTCTTCAAGTGATACATCAAACTCGCTGGTTAAAGCTGCGGCAATAAGCGCATTGCTCACGTTGTGCTTACCAGGAAGAGCAAGCGTTACTGGTACTTTTTGATCTTGTGTACACAATAAAAAGCTCGCGCGAGCGTTTTCATCTAGGCTTATATTTTCAGCCCAAATATCAAGTTTTTCAGTACTTGAAAAACACTTAACAGTGCGCCCTTTTAATTTATCAAGCCAGTATTGGCTAAATTCGCTATCGCAGTTAACAATGGCAACGCCATCGTCTTTTAGGCCATCAAAAATCTCACCTTTTGCCTTAGCAACCCCCATTAGGCTACCAAAGCCTTCTAAATGCGCAGCGGCCACATTGCACACCACAGCTACATCGGGTTTTGCCATGGCGGTAGTGTAAGCAATTTCGCCTAAATGATTAGCGCCAAGCTCTATAACAGCAAAACGGTGCTGCGGCTCTAAACGTAATAGCGTAAGCGGTACGCCAATATCGTTATTAAAATTACCTTTTGTAGCAAGCACATCTCCGTGTACCGATAAAATAGCAGCGCACATTTCTTTTACCGTTGTTTTACCCACGCTGCCCGTAATGGCAATGGTTTTAGGGTTAACCTGCGCCATAACTGCTGCACCTATATTACCTAATGCAATACGGGTATCGCTAACAACAAACTGCACAATATCTACATCTACTTTATGCTGAACAATAACGCCAATAGCGCCTTTTTGTTTAGCATCAGCAATAAACTTATGGCCATCAAAATTAGGCCCTTTTAAAGCTAAAAACACCTCACCGTCGCAAATGCTGCGAGTATCGGTATTAATATTTACTACATTGAGATTATCACCTAGATAATCGGTTGCTAGCACATTTGCCAGCCAATCAAAGTCCATTGGGATCATTGAGTTATCCCTCTTACTGCTTTTTTTAGTTGTTCTTTTACATAACTGCGATCGCAAAAGTCGATACGTTGATCGCCAATAATTTGGTAATCCTCGTGGCCTTTGCCGGCAATTAAAATAACGTCATCCGCATTTGCATTTTCTATTGCATAGCGAATGGCTTTTGCTCTGTCAGCCTCTAAATGGGCTTTTTCAGGCTGCGATAAACCCGCTGCCACATCTGCCAAAATAGCATCTGGGTTTTCTGAACGCGGATTGTCGCTGGTAACAATAACCTTATCTGCATTTTGCTCTGCCGCTTGCGCCATTAAGGCACGCTTGCCTTTATCTCTATCGCCGCCACAACCAAAAACACAACTAACCCCACCAGGCACATGTTTTTGTAAAGCTTGTAAAGCCAGAGCAAGTGCATCAGGCGTATGGGCGTAATCAACAACGCACGTGGGTAAATTAACTTCGCTAAACGCTTGCATACGCCCAGCAACGGGGTGCAAATGCGCGCATCCGGCGGCTAACTGCTCAAGCGGATAACCTAGCCCCAACAACGTTGCCAGTGCCGCAGTTAAATTATATAAGTTAAACTCACCAAATAGAGGCGATTTTACGCTAATATCACCCCAACTTGTGCTCAATTGCGCCGAAATACCATTTTTAGAATACTCAACATCAGAAAAATACACATATTGTGCATTTTTAGGCGCTAAATTTTTACGACCATAACAAATAAGATTATTAAAACTGTATTTTTCAAGCCATTGCTCTGCTTGCCCATCGTCTTGATTAAGCACCACTAGCTGTGGGTCAAAATCGCGAAACAGCATAAGCTTAGCGTCGCCATAACTTGCCATATCGCCGTGATAGTCAAGGTGATCGCGCGATAAATTAGTAAATACCGCCGCTTTAAATTGGCATTGTGCCACACGCTGTTGCACTAACCCGTGCGATGAAACCTCCATCGCCACAAGCTTTTTATGCTGCTGTTTTAAGTCATGCAATATGTGCTGCAAGTCAACAGCCGAAGGCGTGGTATTAATAAGTGGCGTAAGTGTATCGGGGTGGCCATAACCTAATGTGCCTATAATGGCCGAAGGGGTACTACAAAACTGCGCTAAATGCGCCATCATAGCCGTTGTTGTAGATTTGCCATTAGTGCCCGTTACACCAATTAAATCGAGAGATTGGCTTGGGTTTTGATAAAATTGACTCGCTAGCTCTGGGAGTTTTTTATCAAGCTCAGTTACTAAATACAGTGGCTCAAAAGTGACATCAAATTCGCAAAGCCTATCGGCAATAATGGCTGTAGCGCCGTTTTCAATTGCTTTGGCAATAAACTGTCCGCCATCAAGCGCATGGCCTTTTATAGCCACAAATACATCGCCAGGGGTTACATCACGGCTATCAAGGCGTAAATCTTTAACTAGCTGCGAAGGTGCATCTATGTCGATGTATTTTAAAATAGCCTTTAAATCACGCATCGTTATCTTTACCTTTTACGTAAGCCACTTCTTCCTTATCAGGGGCTACGTTTAATATTCTTAATGCGTTAGAGACGATTTCTGCAAATGCAGGGCCTGCGGTGGCACCTCCATAGTACACATCGCCACCGGGCTCATTTATCATCACTACCACAGCCAAGCGTGGATTACTTGCCGGTGCTACACCTGCAAAATAACCTACGTATTCATCACCGTAACCACCAGCAACCGCCTTTTTAGAAGTACCGGTTTTGCCTGCCGCACGGTAGCCATCTACTTTTATGTTTCGGGCTGTACCGTCTTTTTCAAACACGCTTTCCATCATGTGAACAACGGCTTCTACGTCTTTTTGTTTAAAAATACGCTCGCCTTCTGGCACACCGTCTTGCTTTAAAATCGTTAACGGACGATTAATCCCACCGGCACCTAACATGGTGTAAAAGCGGGCCATTTGCGCCGTACTTACCGAAATAGCATAACCAAACGATAACGTGGCAATTTCAAAGTCAGACCAGCGGCGGTTTGGATAAAATAAACCACTACTTTCGCCAACCATGCCTGTGCCGGTATCGCTACCAAAGCCCACTTTTTGATATAAACCAACTAAGTAATCTTTAGGTACTTGCTGCGTTACCTTTGCCACGCCCATGTTTGATGAATACTTTAAAATTTCGCGAAGCGTCATTTCACCGTGGTTACGGGTATCTTTTACTAAACTGCCGCCTAAACGCATCCAACCTGGGTAGGTATCAATGGTGTCGTCGGCTTTAATTGCGCCGTAGTCTAGCCCAGCTAAAATGGCTAGTGGCTTAACGGTTGAGCCTGGTTCAAACAAATCGGTAATTGCGCGGTTACGGCGTTTATGTGGTTGTGCATCGTTCAAATTATTTGGATTAAATGATGGGCTATTTACCATGGCCAAAACTTCACCGGTTTTAACATCAACTACCATGGCCGACCCTGATGTCGCTTTATACGTGAGTACAGCAGATTTTACTGCCTTATAAGCAATTGCTTGAATACGTTGATCAATACTCAGCTGAATATTTTCAGGCTCTACACGCTCACGCTCATCTAATACTTCAACTTCGCGGCCTTGGGCATCTTTACGAATAGTGCGGCGGCCTTCTTCGCCTGTTAAGGCATTTTCGTAGAGTTTTTCAATGCCTTCTATGCCTTTTCCATCAATGTTTGTAAAACCAATAATGTGGGCCGTTACCTCTCCCGCGGGGTAATAACGTTTAGACTCATCTAACAAATGAATACCAGGTAAGCGTAATTGGCTAATATAGTTGGCAACAGCCGGTGTAACTTGGCGCTTTAAATACACAAAACGACGGGTGGGATCATTTAATAAACGCGAATTTATTTTTTTAGGATCGATACGTAATACATCTGCCAGCTCACGCCAGCGCAGATCATTTTCATAATAAACAGAGGTACGCTTATCAAGCTCAGCGGCATTTTCTGCAAGCGTTTTATGATCTTCACCGTTTTTACGTGCTTGTTTTATAACTTTGGCAACAAGTGACTTATGTAATGCTTTAGGATCGGCATACACACTGACTACAGGCACACTTACAGCAAGCTCTTTGCCTTGACGATCGAAGATCATACCGCGTTGTACATGTAGTTTTTCTACACGAACAGTGCGTTTATCGCTTTCTGAACGGGCTTTATCTGGCTCAATAACTTGTAAATAGGCAGCACGCGACACCAGTGTTACAAACACTAAAAACACCACAGTGCACACCAACATAAAGCGCCATGTGATTAAGTTATTGACCTGTTTTTTGCCGCGATTTCTCATTGTATTATTATAACCTGTTCATCCTGACTGGTAGGGCGCTTCATTTGAAGCTGCGTGGTAGCAACTTCTTCAATGCGCGCATGCTGCGAATAAAACTCTTCTTCTACAAGTAAATAACGCCATTCAAGGTCGAGCTCATCTCGCTCTTGTAGCAGCGTATCTTGCTTAATTAGCTGCGCGCGAGCCGAGTGCGTAACCTGCACTACTGCAAAGCTTGAAGCGAATATCACAACCAACAAGGCCGAGGTTAGCTTGTTAGCTCCTAGGCCTTTTAATATTTCTAAAAATAAATTGGGTTGGCGATGATTCGCTTTAGTGTTCATCCAAGCCTCTGTGCAATCCTAAGTACTGAACTGCGAGAGCGTGGATTACGCTCTATTTCTTCAGCACTTGGTTTAATAGCTTTACCCACTGCTTTTAACGTCAGGTTTTTATTTATTTGTGCGTCGGTTAAAGGCAGACCTCTGGGTATCGCTTCTCCCTTACTCTGTTTTCTAATAAATTGCTTCACAATTCTGTCTTCAAGTGAATGAAACGAAATAACCACTAAACGCCCACCTGGCTTTAATACTTTTACAGCGGCTTGCAATGCGGTTTGAATTTCTTCCAGTTCACTGTTTATGTAAATTCTGATTGCCTGAAATGTACGTGTGGCTGGGTGTTTAAATTTATCTTTAACGGGCACCGCTTCATCGACTAAATCGGCAAGTTGCTTGGTTGTAGTAATTGACGTGTGCTCTCTTACCTCAAGTACTTTGTGGGCAATACGCTTACCAAATTTTTCTTCACCGTAGGTTTTAATTACATGGGTAATGTCTTCAAGCTCAGCTTCGGCTAGCCACTGCGCTGCACTGCGCCCACTTGTTGGGTCCATGCGCATATCAAGAGGGCCGTCCTTCATAAAGCTAAAGCCACGCTCTGCGTCATCAAGTTGGGGGGAGGACACGCCAATATCTAATAAAATGCCATCAACTTTACCTAACAGATCGTTTTGCTCTGCAACATCGTATAAGTTAGAAAAGCGGGTGTGAGCTATAGCAAAGCGTGCGTCATCGGCAAATTTTTCAGCCGACTTTATTGCTTGAGGGTCTTGATCAATGGCCTGTAAACGCCCTTGCTCACCAAGTCGAGCAAGTATTTGACCTGAGTGTCCGCCACGTCCAAAAGTACCATCCATGTATATGCCGTCTGGCTTAATTGCAAGAGCATCGATGGTTTCGTCCATTAATACGGATACGTGTTCAAATTGCGCAGTCATTAGCTTGTGTTTGCCTTTTTTAGTGCCGTTAGAGTGTGAAATTATCTAAATCTTGGTTTGCTTCAAAATCGCCGAGCCTTTCCAACTCAGTGTCTTGGCGCATTTGTTCGTGCCAACGCGCTTCATCCCAAATTTCAAATTTATTCATTAAACCAACTAGCATGATCTTTTTGCCAAGTTCTGCGTGGCTACGCAATGAAGGCGCCAGCAAAATTCGACCATTTTTATCAAGTTGATACTCTGTGGCATTACCTAACAACATACGTTGCATTCGGCGAGCGCGTGGATTCATATTAGAGATTTTAGATAAGCGGCTTTCTATTTCTTGCCACTGTGCAAGAGGATACAACCATAAACACGGCTCGTTTAGCGCAATGGTACATATTACCGTTCCTTGATCTTCAGACAGCAAAGCGTCTCGGTACTTAGTCGGTACCGCAAAACGTCCTTTATCATCCAAGCTCAGTGAACTAGCGCCACGAAACATAAAAAGCCTACTTTTAAATTGTGTAATCGAGTTTCGATTAATTTGATCCAGTTAGATCCACTAAAAACCACTTTTTACCACAGTGCTCCAGTTTAGGGCTTGACAAGCCTTTTTGTCAAGTAAGCTGACCAGCTTTAACGTCTCGCTAAGCTAGAAAAAATAAGGCTTTACGCAAAGCGATTGAATTACGTGGGAAAAAGTGGAGGTAGTAGATAAAATTTTTTTAAAGCGTTGCTAATAACGTTTGGTTTACATAATTTGCTTACTGAATAATCAATGAATAATTACAAAAAAATGAATCTAGGGCCTGTTGACCTTTAAGGATTATAATTTGTTCAATCTAGGGGGTATTTAATCGCGGCGTGAGGTTTGTAACCTAGTGGGCTAAGTAAAAACCGAGTAACAAAGAGTAAATGCCCCCTAGGCAGAACCCTTCGGGCAG
Source organism: Pseudoalteromonas sp. 2CM28B (assembly GCF_023161935.1). NCBI lineage: Bacteria > Pseudomonadati > Pseudomonadota > Gammaproteobacteria > Alteromonadales > Pseudoalteromonadaceae > Pseudoalteromonas > Pseudoalteromonas sp. 2CM28B. The sequence goes on along the minus strand of NZ_JALNTH010000001.1, from coordinate 247,750 downwards.
CGCCTGTTTGACATTTATACGTCGTTATCGCCTATTTATGGGGAATAACCACACTACATAGGCTCTACCTTGCCTAAATCCCAAACAGACTGCTGCAAATTAAATCTCGAAAGGTAAACAGGCCCTAGGTTTATAGGCATGTAAAATTTACTTAGCACAGCAGCAATACTTACTTCATGCTGCTTTTTATTTAATCTACCGCACCCTACCTAAAATATATAAAAACAATAAAATCAAGTGGTTAAATTATTTTTAATGGTTGGTTTAATCGTTGCATCTGCTATAGCACCAGTTAAATTTTTTTATTTTATTTATTAAGGATTGATTATGGCTACTGCAACAAATACAAAACCGAATACTGAAACAAACATGAAACCTGATCTTAAACAAAAAGAGAGTGAGGCACCGTTGACTGAAAAAGCAACGTCTGTAGCACACGATGCAGTAGATGCACTTTCAAGCAAGGCATCAGTTGCTGAGTCAAGCGTACGTAAAGGCGCTTCAAGCTCTGCAGAAGCACTAAGCGAAAAACAACTTATTGCTCGTGAAAAACTAACTGAGTGCAGCGCAAAAACGCGTGCTTTTGCCTCAGAAAATCCGCTAGCAACAGCGGGGATTGCTTTTGCGGCGGGTATGCTTGTAACGTCATTATTTCGTCGTAAGTAATAAATAATGAGTAGCTCACAAACAACAGCAACCACGGACGGTAATGCTCAAAATCAAACAACTGATGACCCTAGCCAAAAGGATGATTGGCAGGATCATATAGCAAAGATCATTGAATACTCTGACCAGCTCAAGGAGGATTATAAAACGCAAGGAAAGCTTACCCACCAACTTGCAAAAGCTGAGTGGAAGCTGTCGTTACGATCAATGGCGTTGATCACTATATTTTTAGGATGTTTTGCCAGTGGTTTGATTTTGTTGTGGGCCGGCTTACTAGGTGCAATTGGCTACGGTGTATATGATTTATTTGGCTCGGTTTGGCTTAGCTTTGCTACTGCTGCACTCGCGCAAATAATTTGTTTAATTTGGCTTTGGCGAAATACCGTATACCTAAGCAATAAAATTGGCTTTAGTAAAACGATTAAAAGTGTGAAGCAACTTTTAAATCTATAAGGAAATAACCATGCTCGTTAATTTTCTAATTAAAGAACCCAATGAGAACGTTGACACGTTAAATAAGCAAATGGATTTACAGCATGCATTAAAACGCCAGCACCATGCAGCAATAAAGTATCGCTTTAAGCGCTTTGCAGCCACCAAGGTAGGATTGGCATCAGCCTTTTTAGCCGGAGCAACGGTTCAAGCTGGCAAAAGCGAAACCAGCTTTGTGCGAAAATACGGCTGGCTGGTAAAGTTATTTGCATAGCAGCAATTGCATTTATAAAAGCTTTTTTAAAAGTGCAATTGCCGCTTATTATAATGCCTTCTAATACCTCTTAGCCCAACTCGTCTCTATTATGGTTTTGGCTAAAGTTTAACGCCGGCCCCTTTGGAATAATTTGCGTTGGGTTGATCATCGTGTGGCTAAAATAGTAATGCTGCTTAATATGATCAAAGTTAACCGTACTGGCTACTCCCTCTATTTGGTATAACTCACGTACATAGTTACTCAGCGCTGGGTAGCTTTCAATGGTGCGTAAATTACACTTAAAATGCCCTACATACACGCTATCGAACCGGATGAGTGTGGTAAATAAACGCCAATCTGCTTCAGTTAAAGTACCTCCCATCAGGTAACGATTTTTACTTAGTATGCCTTCTACTTTATCAAGTGCTTTAAATAACGCAGTAAATGCATCTTCGTATGCTGTTTGTGTGGTTGCAAAACCCGCTTTATATACCCCATTATTAATATTGGTATAAACAAGGTCGTTAATTTCATCAATATCAGCTTGTAGTGGTTTTGGGTAATAGTCATCCGTATTATTCGTAATTTCATTAAATGCGGTATTAAACATACGAATAATATCTGCAGATTCATTACTAACAATTTTATTTTGATGCTTATCCCAAAGCACAGGCACAGTTACTCGCCCACTGTAATTTTCATCGTGCTTAGTATAAATTTGATGTAAGTATTCACTATTAAATAAATCATCGCCGCTACTGAGGTTATCTTTATCAAAGCTCCACCCCTTATCTAACATATCTGGGCTGACTACCGATACGCTAATAATATCGCTTAGGCCTTTTAGCTGTCTGAATATAAGTGTGCGATGCGCCCACGGGCACGCTAAGGCAACATATAAGTGGTAGCGATTTGCTTGCGCTTTAAATCCGCCGCTCCCTGTAGGTCCAGGGCTGCCATCTTTTGTGATCCAATTACGAAGCTGTGCTGCTTCGCGTTTAAATTTACCATTATTCGAGTCGGTGTCGTACCATTTTTCTTGCCATTGGCCATCAACTAATAAACCCATAATAACCTCCTCAATTAACTATTAAATGTTGCCAAATTCACCGTTTTGATAATCACGCACCGCTTGTTTAATTTCCTCTTGCGTGGTCATTACAAATGGGCCCATATGTACAATAGGTTGCTCAAGTGGGTTACCCGCTAAAATAAGTATCCCCGCCCCCTTTTGTGAAGATATATCAATGTCACTGTTTTCACTTAATATAAGCAACTTGCCAGCATTAAATGTTTGCTCGTCACTTGTAATAAGCTCACCTGTATGAACATAAATCATCACTTTACGTTGTTTAAGCCCTGCTAACTGGATGCGTGTATTAACGGGGAGAGTAACATTGGCCAGTGCAGCATTGGCCGCTAAGCTTTGCAAACTCGACGTTAACGTACAATCTTCAAACTGCCAATTACCCGCAAGTGCACTAAAGCTCACGCCGTGCTTGTTAGTGACTTCAGGCGCTGGATTTTGTGTAGTATCTTGATAACGTGGCGCACGCATTTTTTCGCCACTGGGCATATTGATCCAAATTTGAAAGCCATGCAGCCCCTCTTTTGCATCTGTTAGTGGCATTTCACTGTGCATTACGCCTCTACCTGTACTCATCCATTGTACATCGCCAGATCGGATCGCTTTTTTGTTGCCCATTTGATCTTGGTGTTCAAAGCCACCTTTAATAATGTACGTAAAGGTTTCAATGCCGCGATGAGGGTGCGGTGGAAAGCCACCAATATAGTCACTTTCATTGTTAGACTTTAGCTCATCAATCATTAAAAAAGGGTCGAGATATTTGCCATCAAAACCAGGTATCCGACTTATGTTTACACCATCACCATCTTGGGTGGCGTAAGCAGTTAACACTTTTGCTATGTTCATATTTAAAATACTGTAGTAGATTAATTAATGAGCTTATTAAAACATTCATAAAACAATACGACTATGTCTTTAAATCGAGCGAAACGTTCTATTTTTTAGAAAGTTGAGTATTTATTTTGATAATTCGTTTATTTGGCATAATAAGCTTCATGATTAAAAACACAGACTTAAGCTGATTTCTAATAACTTTTTAGTGCAACCCTATATTTTGTATGGTTATTTTTGGCTTTTATGTCTACAATCACTTTTTAGGGACGCAGAGCTTAAGGAAAACTTATTTTTACTTCATCGCTTAAAAGCCAGCTTTACAGGTTACTCATTCTACTTAGCATTCCCGGTGCCGCTGTGACGGTATTTACGCTATGGTATGAGCGTGATGCTGCCATAGAAAAAAGTGAAGAAAGAATAGTAAACATCGCTAAGCACTTGACACAACATCAAAAAATCATGGTTGATGATGTTAAACGTATTACTATTTATTTAGCCGATAAAACTGCAAAAAATGAAACACTCCCCACAACTTGCCCTAATTACTTTTACGAAATAAAAGCCCTTCACCAGAATATTGCAAATATAGGTATTGTTGATAAAAACGGCGACCTACAATGCGTGACAAATGGTCGTAGTAAAAATATTAATATTAGCGATCGTACTTATTTTCAAAATGCCATTAGTAATAAAAGTTTTTCGGTGGGGTATTTTCAATACGACCGAAGTATTCAAGCGCAAAGTGTCAATTTTGCCTACCCAATTATAGATAGTAATAACCAATTAAAAGGCACACTAGTTACCGTTATTGCATTGAATTGGTGGAATATCGCCTTAAGCGAAGCAAAATTACCTAACAATGCCAAGGCCGTTATTGCCGACTCTAACAGCTTAATACTGGCCAACTACCCTAATCAACCACGTAATTTAGGCCAAAAAATTACCGACATAGATTTACTTCACGATAAAAGCTCGTTAACCGTGTTTAAAAATGCAGAAGGCGAAAATCAGGTTTTTCACCGCTCAGTTATATACGAAGACGACCATGATAATAATTTAGATATTTATATAGCCGTTTCGGTTGAAGACTTTATTAATACAGTTAATAAAAACTTTGCTAAAACTATTTTTGCGTTTTTATCGGCTATTGCCTTGTTGGTGTTGCTCGCTAGGCGCTTAATTAAACAAAGTATATTTAAGCCTATCGCTAATTTAACCAAAGCCACAGATGAACTGGCAAATGGCACTATGCCCAAACATATTAAAAAGCCCAATAGCCCAGAGCTGCGCGCGCTTTATGACCGTTTTGCTGTGATGGCACAAACCCGGCTATCTGCAGAGGCTAAATTAAAAAATAAGCACAACGAGTTAATGAGCTTATTAAATGCTTTACCCGATACCTACATACGTATAAATGCCCAAGGCAAAATCCTTTATATTGGCGGCTATATTAGCCCTGTGCTAAATGTTGAGACAGGCAAAGCTTTAAAATTAGTTGATGTACTCTCTGAGGCCAACGCAGAGTTACTGCTTTCTCAATTAGGTACTTTAGAGGGCTCACAAACCGTTGAATTTACATTGTTTAAAAAATCTAAAGAGCACTTTTTTGAGGCAAGAATCAATGCACTCACTAATAATGAATACATTATTGTTCTTAGAGATATAAGCCAAAAAAAGGTCAACGAAAAAGCACTTCATTTAGCGTCGCTTGTTTACAGTAATAGTAGTGAAGGGATGATGATTACAGACCCCGACGGCATTATTTATGACGTAAACCCTGCGTTTTGCGAAACAACCCAATACAGCAAAGAAGAAGCGATAGGTAAAACCAGTCGTATTTTAGCATCTGGCAAACACTCAAAAGCATTTTATGAAAAAATGTGGGCAGAGCTCAGAGAAACTGGCCGTTGGCAGGGTGAGATAATTAATCGTAAAAAAAATGGCGACACCTATACCGAGTTTCTGATCATAGATACCGTTTACGATGATAAAAACATGCCTACTCGCCGGGTGGCCATTTTTACCGACCTAACAGAAAAAAAACAAGCCGATGAAACCATATGGCGAAAAACTCACTTCGACCACTTAACTGATTTACCAAATAGGCTTGAGCTTAAAGAGCGTTTAAATAAGCGTTTTGAAGAAGTAACAGGCGACAAATGCGAACTTGTTGTGATGCTGCTCGATATTGATCACTTTAAAGATATTAATGACACGTTAGGCCATCATTATGGCGATAATCTACTTAAGTTAGTTTCTCAACGGATAATTCAAGCTGCAATAAACGCCAGTTTTGTCGCGCGTATTGGCGGTGATGAGTTTGTGATTGTATACGACCATGTTAAAAGCAGTCGCCATATAAACCAAATTGCCAGCAATATATTGCAAAGCCTTTCATCAAGTATACAGCTTGAAGACGAGGAGCTATTTATTAGCGCTAGTATGGGCATTGCATGCGCACCTAGCGATGGCCAAAGTACAGAGCTGCTATTAAAAGCTGCCGACCAAGCCATGTATAAAGCTAAAAATAACGGCCGTAATGGGTTTGAGTTTTTTTCAAAAGATATGCGTATTCATGCGCAAGCGCGTATGCAGCTATTAAAAGATTTACGCTCCGCCATAGAGCTTGAACAATTTGAGCTATTTTATCAGCCTATTGTGGCATTAAACGATTTGCACATTCATAAAGCCGAAGGGCTTATTCGCTGGCACCACCCTAAAAAGGGGTTAGTCTCGCCGGCGACGTTTATACCGCTTGCTGAGGAAACTAGGCAAATAAATGCGCTGGGCCAATTTGTATTTACGCAAGCAATACACACCCTAAAAGAAATAAATACCACCATGGGGGAGCAATTTCAAATTAGTATAAATGTCTCTCCTGTGCAGTTATCAACAATCGATAGCGGAATTGACGATTGGTGTGAGATTTTAAAAGCAGCCAAACTACCCGCCTCCTCTATTGTGGCCGAGATCACAGAAGGCCTTATGGTTAACCCAGAGCCACTAACCCAAAGTCGCTTAAAAACATTAGTCCAGTCAGGTGTGCAATTAGCGCTAGATGACTTTGGCACCGGCTATTCATCGCTCGCGTACCTGCAAGAAATGGATACCGATTATCTAAAAATAGATAAACGCTTTATTGATAATATTAAAGCTGGGAGCCAGGAGCTTGCTTTATGTGAAGCCATTATTGTAATGGCCCACCAGCTTGGCCTAAAAGTTATTGCCGAAGGGATTGAAACGCAGCAACAAATGCAACTACTACTAAAAGCAGGATGCGACTACGGGCAAGGTTATTTGTTTTCAAGGCCAGTGCCTAAAAAAGAGTTTATGACGCTGCTGAGCAGCAAAAAAATGGTTATTACCAATAATAAATAAGTAGTTACGCAATAAATAGAGTGTCTACACGGTCAGGTAGTTTAATCAATAGTAAGTAGTAACAAGGTTTAAAATGGCAAAGGCAACACTCGAGCAATGGAGAATGTTTAAAGCTGTTGTAGAGCATGGTGGATTTGCCGGTGCTAGCAGCGCGGTATTTAAAAGCCAATCAACCGTGCACCATGCAGTGCAAAAGTTAGAGTCGGCACTGCAAGTAAAATTGCTTGAAGTAAAAGGCCGTAAAGCGTATTTAACCGAAAACGGTAAGCTTATATTGCGCCGCGCCGAATTTTTAATAGATGAAGCCAGCAAAATAGAATCGGTTGCTAATACGTTAAGCGAAGGTATTGAAAGCACATTAAAAATAGCGGTAGATGAAGTGTTTCCGCAGCATTTATTGTACCAAGCGCTAAGCCATATTAATGAGCAATACCCATTGGTAAAAATAGAACTGATAGAAAGCGTACTTAACGGCGCAAACGAATTACTTACCAATGCAGTGGTCGACTTAGCAATTACTTCTATTGCGCTTTATGGCATTAATTGCCATAGTTTGTGCGATATAGAATTTATTGCCGTTGCGCACCCTGATCACCCCTTACACCAGCGCACTGAACCACTGACCTACAGAGAGCTTAAATTACACAGGCAAATAGTTGTTCGCGATTCGGCCACCCACACCAGCCACGACGACGGCTGGCTTGGGGCTGATATGCGCTGGACAGTGAGTCACTTACGTAACTCTATTGATATGGTTAGCCAAAACTTTGGTTATGCATGGCTGCCTAGTGCACAAATTAAACCTTATCTTAAAAACAACACTCTTAAACCCCTTAATTTAGAGCAAGGTACAACCCGCTCCTTAAAGCTTTATTTAATGTGCACCGACAATGACCGTTTAGGCCCCGTTGGCCAAGCATTTACTCAGCATCTCATAAGCTTGTGCAATAACGAGCCCGGCTAAGAGTTTGTCGGCTCATCTACATCAAGGTGATCAGCAACATAGGCACCGCGTTTACCGCGTTCTTTAGCGGGGCCTTTAGTACTATCTTTCGCTGTTTGTTGTTCGGTTGCCGCATTTATTACCGCCCCAAGCGTAATAATATAGGCACTTATATAGAGCCACATTAGCATAATCACTACCCCGCCTAACGAACCATACGTTTCGTTGTAGCTTGCAAAGTGAGACACATAAAACGAAAAACCAATTGAGGCTAAAATCCATAATACAGTCGCAATACACGAGCCAAGTGTGATCCAGCGCCATTTAGCGGGTTTTCTGTGTGGTGCATAGCGATACAAAAGCACCAATGCAAAATTAAACATAAAGGCGAGTAATGGCCACGATATTAACTTTATTAGTAAGTCTATACTTTCTTTTAAGCCCACTAAATTAAGTACTATGGGTAAAATACCTATAATTAGCAAAGCAAAAATAGCCACTAAAATAGCCCCTACCGAAAATAAAAAACGTACTAACTGAGCATGAAGAAAAGAGCGTTTTTCGTATTCATGATAACTAATATTACAGGCAGTAATAAGCGCTTGGCTGCCTTTAGAGCTACTCCAAATAGTAAGAATAAGTGTACCAATTGCACTTAAGCTTAAACTGGCGTTAGAGGTTTGAGCCAAGCTCGAGACCTGAGATAAAATTAAATCGCTCGTGCTTTGCGGTAATAAGGTAACTATTTTACTTAAGTGTTCACTAATATCGGTGGGCGATGAAAAGTACGCATACACAGAAACCATTGCAGCAATAGCAGGAAAAATAGCAAGTAAGGCATAAAACGCAACGCCCGCTGCAACCAGCGATAAGTTATCTTGGCTCATTTGCTTAAAAATACGTTTGGCTATGTCCCACCAACCAATAACCGGAATGTGCACTGGCTGCTCGGCATGTTGTCCCCGTTTAGGTTTGCTCATTGTTTGCTCCTTTTTAGCCTATTATCGAGCAAAAAGTTTGCCAAGCTGTGCTTATGGCATTGGTATTAAACTTGCTGCTTGCTAGATTATTTAAAATACCAAGGTAATACACCATGAACAGCCTTATAACTATGCTAATTGCAGTGAACACCACGGCTGTGAATGCCTTAAACACCCCAGAAAGCGTGCTCAGTTGGCAGTATTTATACGCCCAAAGTTTGCAATTACTTCACGCAACAGCGCAAATATTACCCACTCTTTTATTAGGTTTTATACTTTTAACTATTAGCTACTTTGTCGCCAGTCCTTTGTCTAAGCTGTTAGTAAAACCGCTCATTTATATGACCGACAGTAAACTTGTGCACTTAGTGGCCAAACGCGGGATTAGCATTTTAATTTTATTGCTGGGCGTGTATTTATTTTTACGTTTAGCAGGACTTACCGAATTTGCTATTGCCATTATGAGCGGCACCGGATTAATAGGCTTAATATTGGGCTTTGCCTTTAGAGACATAGCAGAGAACTTTATTGCTAGTTTGCTGTTGAGCGTTCAACGGCCATTTAAAATAGACGATGTAATAGAAGTCGATGGCCGTTTAGGTGTGGTTAAAAAGGTCACCGCTCGCGCAACCACCTTAGTTGATTACGATGGCAACCATATACAAATACCTAACGCCACGGTTTATAAAAATACCATTAAAAACCTAACTGCAAATCCAAAAATGCGTGCCAAGGTGGTGATTGGCATAGGTTACGATAACGATATTCGTTACTGCCAAACACTCGCCCTTGAAATTGCAAACAAGCAAACGGGTGTTATTACTGAGCCACCAGCACAAGTGCTGATCAATAATTTAGGCAGCTCAACAATTAACTTTAATCTGTTTTTTTGGGTTAACAGCGAGCAACATAGTCCGTTAAAAGTGGCCTCGCAGTTAATGCGTGAGCTAGTAACCGAATTTACAGCGCAAAACATCAGTATGCCAGATGATGCCCGCGAGCGTATTTTACTCAGTGCACCTGATGAGAGTGATACACAAAAGCCCACCAACAAAGCTGAGCAACCTTTAACTGCTCAGCAAAGCTTTAAGCAGCTGCAGCAGCAAAATGAAACGGTTGATGATGTAAGTAGTGATACCGACGAAATTCGTGATCAAGCCGAAAAATCACGGGATCCTGAACAGGGTAAAAATATTATCTAAGTTAAACGTATAAGAAAAAATAAAACCACATACAGCCAATTTACAACTTAATAATGTTTTAAACCCTAAAAAATCAAAAAATATGATTAATTAATGCATTAAATATAACTTTTGTTATATCAATAATAAAAGTTATACGCCAAGCAACCAATTGATTTTAAATAATTTATTTATAAACCATCATTTAAGCCGCCTTTAACCCGCCTTTCATTATTAATAATTATTCAAAAAGTTATATTAACAAACCACCAACCAAAAACAATAAAACCAATAACATTCAATACGTTATTAACAAAACCGTGCTTGGCATTATTAATGCAATAACAATAATCTAACAACTTTAGAGCTTAATTATGCACGTGTACAAACAACCCCTATCTAAAAAGGCTAACGAAAGCTTGTCCATAAAATTGCAAGCCCCTTGTGTGGCCTGTGCACGTGCCGGTGCAATATGCGCGTTAACGCCCTAAGCAAAAGTTAAATAGCTCCCACTAAATATTATAAATAATTGGAATAACACTATGACCAGTACAACAAGTATTAATAACAACGAGCCTAGAAAAATGGCGCTCTGGCTAAAAATACTCATAGGTATGATAGCGGGTATTATTGCCGGCATGCTGTTAGGCAATAATGCTGAATATATAAAACCAATTGGCCAGCTATTTATTAGCGCCATAAAAATGTTAATTGTACCGCTTATATTTTGCTCATTAATTGTTGGTGTTACCTCAATGAAAGACACCACTAAAATGGGTCGTATTGGTGTTAAGTCAATCGTATTTTATTTAGCCACCACCGCAGTAGCCATTTCGATTGGTTTGGGTCTTGGGCTGTTGTTTGAACCTGGCGCAGGCTTAAATATGGTTGCAACCACAGTCGCTGATGCTAAACCAAGCCCTACCTTAGTAGACACCATTGTAGGTTTAGTACCAAAAAACCCAGTGGGCTCATTAGCCTCAGGTAATATTTTACAAATTATTGTGTTTGCGTTGAGCTTAGGCATTGCTTTAAACCTAATTGGTGAAAAAGGCGAACCCGCTAGCAAAATGTTTGAAAGCCTAGCCGATGCAATGTACAAATTAACTGAGCTTGTAATGAAGCTGGCACCATACGGTGTATTTGCATTAATGGCTTGGGTATCTGGCAAGTACGGACTGGATGTATTACTGCCACTTATAAAAGTAATTGGTTTAGTGTACCTAGGCTGCATTATTCACGTTCTAGTGTTGGGTGGCGGCTTTGTAGGCCTACTAGGCAAGCTTAATCCACAGCGTTTTTATAAAGGTATTATTGAAGCGCAAATTATTGCTTTTACCACCACAAGTAGCTCAGGTACTTTACCTGCCAGCATTAAATGCGCCACCCAAAACTTAGGTGTATCGCGTACTGTATCAAGCTTTGTACTGCCAGTAGGCGCCACTATTAACATGGATGGCACCGCTTTATACCAAGGCGTATTAGCACTGTTTATTGCCCAAGCCTTTGGTATTGACCTCACCACAACAGATTACTTAACCATTATAGCTACAGCTACTTTAGCCTCTGTAGGCACTGCTGGTGTACCCGGTGCAGGCCTTATTATGCTTTCGCTAGTACTGACTACCGTTGGCTTACCACTTGAAGGCATTGCAATAGTTGCCGGTATTGACCGAATTTTAGATATGGCGCGCACTACCATAAATGTAACTGGCGACTTAATGGTTACTTTATTAATTGGTAAAAGCGAAGGCGAGCTTGACGAAACCCTTTACAACCAAGATAACACAGCGGCTCAACCCGCTAAGCAATAAACCTCGATTTAGTAATTTTATAGAGACAAACCATGACTAGTAAACTTATATATTTACCCGTTGCATTAGGTGTTATTGCCTTAGCTAAACCTGCCCACGCAGATATTACAATTGAAGGTTTAAATGGCCTTGAAGCCGTTAAGCTTTTTGGCGATATGCGTATGCGCTTTGAGCGCACCGAAGGCGATACAATTGACTCAACAAGCCGCGCCCGTTTGCGTGCCAGATTTGGTATTAAATACGCAGCTACCGAAAACTGGTCAGCGCAAATGCGCTTTAGAACAACCTCAAGCCAACACGATTCAACCCATCAAACCTTTGGTATCACCGATACCAGCGATAACGATGACTTTGGTTTAGACCGTGCCTTTATGAAGTACACAGGGCTTAGTAACACCCAAGTATATATTGGTAAAGCGGCACCCGTTTATATGCATTCATCAGAGCTGCTTTTTCGTGACGATATAGCACTAGAAGGTGTACAAGCTAACTGGAGTAACAATACGTTTAGCGTTAATGCGGGGCATATTATTCTTGAAGAAAACGTCGATAATGGCGAAGGCAAGCGCGATGCTAGCTGGCAACAGCTACAAGGTGTTTATGCTACAAGTTTTAATAACATTAACGTTAAAGCCGGTATTGGCGGAATTTTTGTTAGCGCCTCAGATACGGCCTATGCCAGTGCTGAGTCGGGTCTTGATGATGACCAAGCAGGCAACGTAATGGCCTACAACCTTGATGTACGTTATGGCGCAGTGCGCTTTGCAGCCGATTACTACACAAGTGAAGCCGACAGCGAAAATACAGCGTTTACTGTACATGCTCGTTATCAAATTAATAAACAGTTTGGCCTGCGTTTTTACGTGCTACGTACCGAAGCCTATGCATTACCTATGAACGGCGCGTTTACGCAAACTAATACTCCGGGTTCTTATACCAATATTAAAGGCACACGCGTACAGCTAGATTACAAAATTGCAGAGAACCTAAATGCCGATTTAAGATGGTTTAGCGTAGATAATATTAATAACGATATACCCACTAACAACAATGGCCGCGATCGCATTCAAGTAAACCTAAACATGAAGTTTTAGTACTAAGGCATGTTGACCAATCGTGATTAAATTTACAGTAGTGAGTTTAGTATTTAGCAAAAGCGATTATTAAGCCTACTCGCTTAAAAGCCAGCGCCTTGCTTAAACTGCCCTAGCTTGAAAAACGTTAATCTACACAGGTCAACATTCTCTAAATAGGCCCAACCAATAAAAGCGATTTAATAGCCGATATTAAATCGCTTTTATTTTATTAAACAGCCTTAAAAAGACATAACTGCCTTACAAAAAACCTTAATTAACAATTAATTTATTCTTATTTAGTTTAAAGTATAAATAGATAAGACTTAAAACCATAATAAATTCGTTAGTACCTAATTTATATAAAATTAAAATACAGACTATAGTCCCCTGCTGCCAACTAAAAACAACCTTTTTGCGGCTGTAAAAGGAACATAAACGCCATTTTATTTGTACTGTTTAGACAATTTACTAACGCACTACCACAACTAAAAAATGCAGAGGTTTACTCACTTGTTTATTAAACAAAACGCTTGGTTTTATGTATTAAAAATAGCGCTACTCAGCCTACTGGGTTTCAATAGCCTAAACTGCATTGCACAAGCTAATTTATCGCAGCCTAAACAAATTATAGTGGGCGGAGATTTTAACTACCCCCCTTATGAGTTTATTAACGAAGATGGTGAACTTACAGGTTACAACGTAGAACTTAGCCAAGAAATAGCCGCTGTAATGGGGCTTAATATAAAAATAAAGCTAATGCCCTGGGCCGAAATAAGAGCCGAGTTTGACCGTGGAAATGTGGATATTCTACAAGGCATGGCCGCCACACCCGAGCGCACCGATCTGTATAACTTTAGCCCGCACACGTTTGTTAACCACTCTATATTTGCGCGCGACAATAGCCCTAAAATAGCGCACTACAGCGAGCTTGAAAACTACCGCGTTATTGTACAAAGCAATGGCTCAGCATTTGATATGCTTAACCACTCAGGCTTAAACATTACCCTTATACCGGTTGAAACCCATGCCGATGCCCTGCGCTTGCTTGCCTCTGGCCGCTATGACTTTGCAGTGGTTTCAAACTTACCCGGCTTATATTTAAGTAAAAAATTGGGGCTATCAAACATCACTGCTATTTCTAGCCTAGAAAGAAACCGGCTTTATGGCTATGCCACTAAAACCGCAGATGAAGCGCTGTTATCGCAATTTACTCAAGGCTTAGCTATTTTAAAAAATACCGGACGCCAGCAAGAAATTTACGACAAATGGTTTGGCCCGTTAAACGTATCGCCTTGGTCAAAAGCTGGCGTAATAGCGGGTATATGTGTAGTGGTGCTGCTACTAATTAGTACCGTGGTGATAATTTGGAACAAAGCTCTGCGCAAAAAAGTAGAAAGCCGCACCAAAGAGCTACAAGCCCAGCAGTTACAGCTACTTCATGCAGATAAAATGGCCTCACTGGGGGTGTTGGTTTCGGGAGTAGCTCACGAAATTAATAACCCATGTAGTATTTTAACGTTAAACTTTCCGTTTATAAAAGAAGCCTTTGAAGATGCAACAGACATACTTGATGAGCATCAAGCACGCCAAGGCGACTTTCTTGTTGCCGGTGTAAGCTATCAGCGCTTTAAACATATGCTGCCAGAAATTCTAGACGATATGCACATTGCCAGTAACAAGGTAAAGGGCATAGTAGAGGATTTAAAAAGCTTTGCCGTAAAAGGTGAAGCATCGCATGAGAAAACTGAGCAGCTAGATTTAAACCTACTAACAAACCGCTCTATTCGCTTAGTCACAAATCAAATTAAAAACTCGACAAACCACTTAGAGGTTAACTTAGCCAACTCACTGCCTGCGTTTAAAGGCAGCGGCAGTCGCATTGAGCAGGTAATCGTAAATTTAATTTTAAATGCCTGCCAAGCGCTTGAAGACAAATCGCAAAAAATTATTATCACCAGCTATTTCCATACTAAACACAATCAGGTTGTGCTGAGCATTGAAGATCAAGGCGTAGGCATTGATCAACAGCACTTAATTAAGCTCACCGACCCGTTTTATACCACCAAACGACAATCTGGCGGCACCGGCTTAGGGCTTTCTGTATCAGCGGGGATCGTGGCAGATCATCAAGGCCAACTCACCTTTAAATCAACCCTCGGTAAAGGCACAAAAGTAAAGCTATCACTACCCTTATTACAACACGAGAGAGAACTATGAATACTAATTTATATCCTAGTTTTGAGGTCCTCATTTGTGATGACGACAACAGCTTTTTACGAAGCATATCGTTTGCAATAGAGCGCTACTGCGGCATTAACAACATTGTACAATGTAATGATAGCCGCGATGTAATTGCCAAACTAAACCAAGGGAATGTTCGCGTTGTATTGCTTGATTTAAACATGCCACATATCAGTGGCGATGAGCTTATAGCGCAAATTACAGAGCTTTTTCCGCATATTTCGGTGGTGATCATCAGCGGCATTAACCAAGTAGAAGCCGCTGTAAAATGTATAAAATTAGGTGCTTATGGTTATCATGTAAAAACAGAAGATCCAGAACGCCTAAGTAATAGCATAATGCAGGTGGTGCGTTTTCAAGAGCTAAACTTAGAAAACCAAGCCATGCGCGGCTATCTGCTAGAAAACCAAACAAGCCTGCACCCTGCGTTTTCTAAAATTATCAGTGTAGATCATCAAATGCATTCGGTGTTTAATTACATTGAGTCTATATCAAATAGCCAACAACCTATTCTTATAACCGGAGAAAGCGGCGTAGGAAAGGAGCTTATAGCCAGAGCCATTCACGAAACCAGTAGCTGCAGTGGCGAACTTGTGTGTGTAAACGTAGCCGGGCTTGACGATAACTTATTTTCGGATACCTTATTTGGCCATAAAAAAGGCGCTTTTACAGGTGCTGAGCAAGCCCGCAAAGGCATGATAGAACGCGCATCAGGCGGAATACTATTTCTTGATGAAATTGGCGATTTAAACCTGGCCTCGCAAGTAAAGTTATTAAGGCTTTTGCAAGAAGGCGAATATTACCCAGTAGGCAGCGATACCCCAAAGCGCATCAACGCGCGCATTATTGCAGCCACCCACCAAAACTTACTCACTAAAAAAGAAAATGGCGAATTTAGAAACGACTTATACTACCGTTTAAAAATTCATCATGTAAATATTCCGCCGCTTAGAGAGCGCAAGCAAGATATAGCCTTATTACTAGAGCACTTTTTAACGCTTGCCGCACAAGAATTTAATAAACCGGTGGCAAGTATTCCAAAAGAATTATTAATTTTACTCGAAAACTACGCTTTCCCGGGCAATATAAGAGAGCTGCGCGCCATGGCCTTTGATGCAATGAGCACCCACCAAAGTGGCGCACTGTCTATGAAAGCGTTTGAAAGCGTACGCAGCGCCGTGCCTAAATTAGATATGCAAGCCCAGCTTGCCAAGCCCTTATTTGAGTCAACATCAACGCTACCCACTTTAAAACAAGCCGCAGAATTACTGGTGGCAGAAGCTATGAAACGTAGCAACTCAAATCAATCTATGGCAGCGCAACTACTCGGTATATCGCAGCCAGCACTCAGTAAGCGACTTAAAAAAGGACAGCCTGAGCCTTAAAAAACAACAAAGTACGTCATCAAATTTTAGGCACAAAAAAGCCCGCAGCGTTAACTGCGGGCTTTTTTGTTGAATGAGTGAGTTAGCCTATAAGTTTCAAGGCTGAAAAAAAATTGCAAGCAAAAACAATACGTTCATTTTTAATACTTTAAAATCAAGTACCACTTTGGCACATCTTTTGGCACAGTTCCAGAAGGAAAACGCTTTTTTTTGAGCTACTCACGTATAATGTAGAAGCATTAACTGACATAAAACCAAAAGAAAAGGAGTTCTATCAGATGTATCTATTCGTAATAGACCAAAACCCACAAAATAACGGTGACCACGAAGTTCATAATAAAAGCACAGGTTGCTCATATATGCCTAACCCAGAGAATCAAGTATCTCTTGGTTATCATCAGTCCTGTTCAAGCGCTATTTCCGAAGCTAAAAGTAAATGGCCTCAAAGTAAAATAAACGGCTGCTTTTACTGCTGCAACGCATGCCACACTAGCTAGCTGTTATCGGGGCTAATACCCCCTCTTACTAATACTAGGTGGAGGTGGAAGTTTATCACCAACAAAGAAATCCGTTCCGGATACAAAACCACAGTGGGTCGGAAACTTCTTATAATGAGAGGTATTCTTACTCCACCTTAATGCAGAGTAACCTCCCATAATTCTATGCCCAACCCACCTTTCGTCTATTAACTTATAACCACTAGGTTTGTTTAATAACAATAAGCTGCCCATAAATTGCAACCACTGTTGATGATCTAGCAATTTATTTCCATAAGCATGATACGAGCGACCACTTGAGAAAATATTAAAACCCATTCCCCAATAATTACATAGCTCTTTAAGTACACCTGAGGCTGATGGTTCAGCTCCTTTAGAACCAAAATCAATCATTGGTAAGTGCATTACTGTAGAGTTTAAATATAGCTTTGAGTGAAAAGCCAGCTCACAATCGGATTCTAGGTTAATTAACTCAGCCAGCAAATAGCTTTCTGTTAGCTCTGAAGCAGAAATACTTAACTCTTGCCGTTCATCTCTAAACGATTGAGGCTCATATCTATACCTACTTAAATTTAAGTGAATCGAACAATTCAGATAGCCGTTAAGAATTTCTTTCACCCAACAAATAGGATGACGACTTAGTTTCATCCTATGAGTGATCCCATTATGGTCATTTGAGAACATTTATACCTTTCACCATTTGAAAAAACTCCATTGAGTATTGATCTGTCATTCCAGAAACAAAGTCAATTATTAAATGTAACCTTAACTGCCACTCAACACCATTCTCTAAACTGAGGAAAAGCTCTGAAAATTTATCATGAACACAATCATCAACCTTGCTGCAATCCAATTCAAACTGAGGAATAGAACAACCTAAAATGGCAGCTTTATAAGCATTTAAATGTTTTTCTGGTAATCGATTAAATAACCTTCTTTGTCTGTGTAGTGATTCATCCTTTATTCCATCAAAATCATTTTTTAACAAAAATAGGAAGTGCTCTTTTGTCAGTTTAAGAATACACTCAAACTCCTCAAGTATACCTGAAATAATTTTAAAACCGGACAGTTCCATGCACTCGGCTTCTTCTGATGTAAACAAGTAATCGCCAGTGTAAACCTTTAAAACTTTTAGTAAGTCATAACTTAAAGTTCCTTTGCAAACTAACTCTTCTCTTTCATCAAAACTACATATACGTTCATAATTAGTTACGAATTTTTCAGCTACAGAGTCAACTAAGAAGTTAGACAACAAAGTCTTGAAACTCAAAAATATCCCAATTGAGTCACCTTTAGTTCCATTTAACTTAGCCATTAGCTCTTCACAAATACTTGGGTTTTTGTGCTTTTTAGCAACTTTAGATAACCCTTTGATCACTTCTTTTTTAAAGTGATCCATATTAATGATTTTCTTTTCAATTCCGTCTTCAATATCACTTATACAATAAGAAATATCATCAGAAGCCTCCATCAAAAAACCTAATGGATGCCTACTATTAAGCGGCATTCCCAAGGCTTCCCAAGCAGATTTGATTACATCTTTTTCTGTGCTGAAATAACCTATTTTTTTACTAAACGGTGAATTTTTATTCTCTTCTTTTTCGGTTGACCCATAAGTATATTTAAGAAATGCTGCTAACTGAGTATAGGTTAAATTCAAACCATAATATCCATCATCACCTTGTAGCTTGGTAATAATCCTAAAACCTTGTGGGTTACCATCAAAATGAGTAAGGTCCAACGTTAAAGATTTTCTCAATTTCTCATCTTTAAAAAGTTCTGTAAACCAACCTTTACTGACTAAATCTCCAGCCCATTCTGATACAGCAGCCTCACCAAAGTGACCAAAAGGAGGGTTTCCTATATCATGCATTAAGCAAGCTGTTTCTACGATATTGGATATTGAAAGGCTATTCTCTTCCCAATACTTTTTTATTTCATCAGACTTATCCGAACCAGCTATTTTCTCTAGAACTTTAGCAACTATATATCTTCCAATATGTGAAACTTCAATAGAGTGGGTTAACCTTGAACGAACTGATGAGTTGCTTTCTAAAGAAAAAACTTGAGCCTTCTGCTGAAGCCTTCTAAAAGCAGCAGAGTATATTAATCTAGCACGATCACTTTGTGTTGAAGCAAGCAAAGAATCGTGGTCAGCGGTTGAAGCTCGATGTCTTGTAATTGAATTTAAGTTTTCCATTTCATCTACTTATTTAAGTTAAAATCACTTTGCAATCAATTTTACAAGCATACATAACTTAAGCTTAGATTAACATTCTTAATAGCTTAGTTTAAAAGCCAATCCTTCTTGGCGCTGAGCCTTTCACCTTTTGCTCTTCAAAAAGGTAGTTTAATACATCCGATGTTGACAGTGATTTATTGTTAAAACGCATTTTTCTGGCGATCACACTAAAGTCACCAGGGGTTAAACGATTTAACTCAGTAAGCATTTTTGTGCTATTGGGCGGGAGTGACCTTTCACCTGTTAATTTTAAAAGCATATGTTTCACTTGCTGATCGGTTAAGTAATCCAGTTAAAGCTTGAAATCACAGCGTCTTAGCAAAGCTTTATCTAACTTATCTTTAAAGTTAGTGGCAGCAAAAAATGGAAATTCAAACATCTCAAGATTACATAAAAGTTGGTTAACTGATTGAATTTCCCAGTTGCTTTTAGCGCTCTCTCGACTTGCAAACAAACTATCAGCTTCATCGATAAAAATGGCCGCTTCTTGCTCGGTTGCTTTTACAAATAGCTCCTTAATATTTTGCTCGCTTTCACCAACCCACTTACTCAAGATATCTGAAGCTTGAACACTAATTAGATCATACCCAGCCTCTTCACATACATGATTTACGAATGCAGTTTTGCCTGTTCCTGCTGGGCCAAATAGTAAAGTTCTTGCGCCATGATGGCTTTCTATAGCAGTTACAATTTCGTTCATTGATGAAAAAAGGAATGGGGTCAAATCTTGACTTCATACATCATAATTTCTCACAGCCCAGTTATCACTCTTTGTTGAAATTCTAACTAATACTGCAAACAGATAACCAAAAACTAATGACTTATCTTAATTTTAAACACAAAAAGCCCGCAGCGTTAACTGCGGGCTTTTTTTTTGAATGAGTGAGTTAGCCATATAAGCCGGGTTCTGTCCTTTCCGAAGAAAGTGATAATCATTCGTCTAGGCCATAAATCGCTCTATGGCTCAAGCAACCTACCCGGTTCCAACGTGGGCCACGCCATAAGGAACCCTATTTGGTCTTGCTCCGAGTGGAGTTTACCTTGCAACCTACTATTACTAGCGGCCCGGTGCGCTCTTACCGCACCCTTTCACCCTTACCAACCCGAGGGTTGGCGGTCTCCTCTCTGCTGCACTTGTCGTGGGCTCACGCCCCCCAGCCGTTAGCTGGCACTCTGCCCTGTGGAGCCCGGACTTTCCTCCCCCTGATCATTTTCGTCACAGGCAGCGATTATCTTGGCTAACTCGGCGCGCAGTATACATGAGCTGTGCCTTGTACGCAGTAAAGATTTACTCTTTTTCGTCAATAATTGTTTTATACAGGGCGTTTTTCTTCATTCCAAAGTATTCAGCAACAATACCACAGGCTTTTTTCATCGGCATTTCGCTTTCAAGTAGCGCCAGCATTTTACGCGCCTCTGGCGGTATATCATCTACTTGCTTGGGCTTACCTGGCAACATGAGCACTATTTCGCCGCGTTGCTTGGTTGGGTCATCAGTTAAAAACTGCTTTAACTCACTTACGCTACCATTAAAAAAGGTTTCAAAGGTTTTGGTAAGCTCTTTTGCAAATACCACTTGTTGCTCACTACCTAAGGCCGCTTCTAAATCATCTAGGCTTGCCATAATACGGTGGGTGCTTTCGTACATTATGCTGGTAATGCTTGAGTTTACAGCTTCTATGAAAAAATCTTGGCGGGCTTTACTTTTAGCCGGTGTAAAGCCAATAAACTGAAAACGATCTGTTGGCAGGCCTGAGCAACACACTGCAGTAATAGCAGCACACGCACCGGGCACGGGTGTTACATGCGCGCCTTGCTCGCGGCACAAGTTTACAACGGCATAACCTGGGTCGCTTATCAGCGGCGTGCCGGCATCTGAGACTAGCGCGATATTTTTGCCTTCGTTTAGCCAATCAATAATCTGCTGCGCTTTTTGTTTTTCGTTATGGTCATGTAATGCAAAGGTTTTAGCCTTTATACCAAAGTGGCTTAGTAGCTTACCGGTGTGGCGCGTGTCTTCAGCAGCGATTAAGTCAACTTGCGATAATGTCGCGATGGCACGCTGGCTTAAGTCGTCAAAATTGCCAATTGGGGTGGCAACAATGTAAAGAGTGCCAATTTTCTGTGAATTCTCCTCATTTAACATTGAGGTCTCCTGCGTCAGTCAGTAATATAAGCAAATCGCGTTAACGTATTGGGAAATCATTGTGCGACTTAAACTTGTTAGTCTATTAATTATATTGTCAGGGTTATCGGCCTGTAGCACAACCGAAAAACCAACTAAAAATAGCGATAGCATTAACACCAGTGTGAATGCGCTGCAAAATCAAGCAACCAGTGCCGATGCTATTTATAAATTAGCGCTTAATCGTACCGGTGCCGACAAAATTCAATTGCTTTATAGTGCGCGTGATGCGGCTATTTCGGAGCAAAGCTGGCCGTTACTTGAAAACATTTGTAATGAGCTTGAGCAAACCCCAAGTGTTGATAAAATTCAAAACCGCTTATACATTGCTTATGCACAAAAGCAGCAAAATAAAAACGACCAAGCGCTCGTTATTTTGCAATCGCTCGATGGCCAACTGAAACAGCCTGAACACTTTGCTTGGCATCAATATTTAACTGCTAGCATATATGCATCGCAAAACTTTCCTAAGCGCGCCGCACCTTATTTTTTTAGAGCCTCAGAAACTGCGAATAAAAACAATATTGAGATCCCAGCTCTGCAAAGTGCGCTTTGGGATAACTTAACAAAGCTGTCTTCTTATGCGCTGGAGCGCTTTAATCGTGGCTCTGTTATTCAACAAGGTTGGACTAACTTAGCTTTATACCACCAAGTATATGCAAATAGCGGTGTAGAGCTTGACCAAGCCATCAATAATTGGCGCCGTCGCTACCCTGGGCACCCTGCCGTAGCTATTCTTCCCGAGCAAGATGAAGCCCTAGCCGACCTAGCACCAGTTAATATAGAGCGATTAGCTGTACTTTTACCGCAATCAGGCGCAAATGAGCGTTTAGGTGACGCCCTAAAGGCCGGCATTTTGGCAGGGCTTGATAAGCAAACTATTAGCGACACTGTTTTTATAGATGAGAACCTTTCAACCCAAGTGCTAAGCGAGCAGCTGAGCCAATTTAATCCAGACTTTGTGATTGGGCCATTATTAAAAGCGAATATAGATAAACTTGCGCAAGCTAAAACACTTATTGATACCCCAACATTACACTTAAATACATTTGATGGTGAGCGACTCTCGCTGCAACATTACTTTTTTGCTTTAAACCCTGAGCATGAAGTGCAGCAAGCGCTGGAGCACTTTTTAGCTAAAGGTTATCAAAAGCCTATGTTATTAGCGCCTAATAATGCCAATGGTCAGCGTTTGGTTGATTACTTTAATATTCAGTGGCAGCGCTATAGCGAAACAAAACCGCAAATTGGGTTTTATAACGATAACAAAGACATGCCAAACACAATTACAAGCTTGTTAGAGGTTGATAAATCTAAGCAGCGTATTAAAACGGTTAAGTCTTTATTTAAACAAGAAGTAGAAAGCGAAACCCGCTCTCGTAGCGATATTGATGCGATTTACATTTTAGGCGACGCTATAGAAACACGCCTAATAAAACCTTATCTAGATGTAAATGTAAGTACTTTTGCACAGCGGATCCCGCTTTATGCCAGCTCTAAAAGCCATAGTAAACAAATAGATCGCACTGATAAAGGCGATTTAGAAGGGCTTTACTTTACAGAGCTTCCGTGGATGCTTAATGCGACAGTTAAACAACATAACTTACGCAACCAATACAACACGCTGTGGCCTGAAAATGCCGATATAAGCCAACGCCTATTTGCAATGGCTTACGATGCCGTGTCGGTGCTAAGCGACATTAGGCAATTGAGTGTAATGCCCGGTAATAAGTTTACAGGTTTAAGTGGAAAGCTTTCGGTAAATACAAGCGGACACATAGAGCGTACGCTTGATTGGGCACAATACACAAATAGACGCATAAAAGCCGTACAGCTAGAAACAAAGCAGCCCGTGCCTTTATTTATGCAATCAGCCAACGAAAGCACTACGCTTACGTTTGATTAATCTGGAGCGGCTATGTCGTGGTTTAAAGAGCTGTGGCAAAATAGCCGAGAAAAAGGCCAGTACTATGAACGCCAAGCAGAAAAATACTTAACCCGTGAAGGGCTTACGCCTATTGAGCGTAATTATTATTGCCCCTTTGGTGAGCTTGATGTGATTATGAAACACGGCGATACGCTTGTATTTGTAGAAGTTAAGTTTCGTAAAAACAATGCTAGAGGCGGTGCAAATTATGCCCTTGGCGCACAAAAACAAGCACGATTAAAACGCACTATTTATCACTACTTGGCAGCAAAAAACTTAACTAATCAGCCTATAAGAGTCGACTATGTTGCCATTACAGGTGAAGGCTCTGGCAATATAAATTGGATCAAAAGCGTACTTTAACACCACGCAAACAGATTAGTAAAACGCCCAGCAACAAACAAAAATGACGAATAAATTATTGGTAGTCTATGCAAGATACAATTAAAGAAATTTTTACAGAAAGCATTCAAGTACAAATAGCAGCAGGCGAAGTACTGCCAAGCGCACTAGAGTCTGCGGCATTTACCATTGCACAAAGTTTAATTAATGGTAACAAACTCCTTTGCTGTGGCACGGCAAACTGCCATATGCTAGCGCAACACATGGCCGGCGTATTAGTTAATCACTACGAAACAGAGCGCCCCTGTTTACCTGCTATTGCGCTATCTCAAGAAAACATCAATTTAGGGCAAAGTAGCCAAGTAGATGAGCATGATACCTTTGCTCGCCAAGTACGTGCCTTTGCACAACAAGGCGATTTACTGCTTGCGTTAGCAATTAATGGCAACGAAAAACATATTATTTCTGCTGTAGAAGCTGCACTTACTAAAGATATGAAGGTCATAGTGATGGTAGGTGACGATGGTGGAGAACTCGTTGGCTTATTAGGCCCTAATGATGTAGAAATTCGTACGCCTTCTAAGCGCCCTAGCCGCATTATTGAATCTCACTTAGTTAACTTACATTGTTTAAGTGAACTGGTTGATTTAACTCTTTTCCCGCAGGATGAAAATTATGTTTAAACGCTCTCTTATTGTTTTAGGTACTGTTGTTTTACTGCAAGGCTGTGCAGCCGCAGTGGTTGCAGGAACAGCTGGTGCAGTAACAGCAGCAAATGATCGCCGCACCATTGGCTCGCAAATAGACGACAATAATATAGAAATTAAAGCCAGTATTGCGCTTAGTGAAGTTGAACGACTAGAAAAGTTCGCCAATGTAGACGCTATAAGCGTTAATGGCATTGTTTTACTAGTAGGTCAGGTTGCCAATCAAGAAATGAAAAACCAAGCTCAGCAGAGCATTGAGGGGCTCTCAGGTATACGTAAAATACATAACCAAATTAGAATTGGCTCAAATATTGGAATTACCACACAAACGCACGACTCGTGGCTAACCTCTAAAGTAAAAGCGCAGCTTTTAACAGCTAAAGATATACCGAGTAATAATATTAAAGTAGTGACCGAAAATGCTGAAGTATTTTTAATGGGATTAGTATCTGAATCTGAGTCTAACCAAGCGGTTAACATTGCACGCAATGTATCGGGTGTAGAGCGCGTTATTAAAGTGTTTGAATATTTATAAAATACATAAAAAGCCCTTTATGAGGCACATAAAAAAACCGCTTAATTAGCGGTTTTTTTGTATTTAAGCGTTACTTGATGACGCGTAAATGTGAGCCTTTTTTCTTTTCTGGCTTTTCTGGCGGGGTTTCATCAATAATCTCATCTGATGTTTCCACACTTTCAAGGTCAGGTGCAAAATCGTCTTCGTCCTCTAAAAACTCATCTGCAGTAAAGACTGTTCCTTCGCCATTTTCACGCGCATAAATAGCAAGTACCGCACCTAAAGGCACATATACTTGCATTGGCTGTCCGCCAAAGCGCGCATTAAAGCTTAGTTGTTCCATATCTAACGAAAACCCAGTAACGGCAGAAGGGCTAATATTAAGCACTATTTGGCCATCTTGTACAAACTGCGTAGGCACTTGTACTGCTGGGTACTGCGCATCAACCACTAAATGTGGTGTGCAGTCGTTATCTACGATCCAATCAAAAAAAGCACGTAGTAAATAAGGACGATTAGGCGTCATTATAAACGGATCTCACGCTCAGCTTCAGTTAAAGAAGCTTGGAATGACTCACGCTCAAATAAGCGGATCATGTACTCTTTTAGCTCTTTAGCGCCAGAGCCATTAAGCTCAATACCAAACTCTGGTAAACGCCATAATAGTGGTGCTAAATAACAATCCACTAAGCTAAACTCTTCACTCATAAAGTATGGAGCTTCGTTAAAGATTGGTGCAATTGCAAGTAACGCTTCAGTTAACTCTTTACGAGCTTGTGCAGCATCTGCTGTATTGTTAATGATTTTTTCAGCAAGGCTGTACCAATCAGTATCAATACGGTGCATCATTAAACGGCTACGACCACGCATTACCGGATACACAGGCATTAGTGGAGGATGAGGGAAACGTTCATCAAGGTATTCCATGATGATGTTTGCCTGATATAAGCCAAGCTCACGGTCAATCAGTGTGGGTACTGTACCGTAAGGGTTAATTTCGTGAAGTGCCTCTGGCAAGTTATCCTTTTCAGCCAAATGAATATCTACACTTACACCTTTTTCTGCAAGTACAATACGTACTTGGTGGCTATACATACAGTTAGCACCAGAAAAAAGGGTCATTACAGGGCGCTTATTGGCAGCTACGGCCATGCCTATACCTCCATTAAATAACTAAAACAGCAATAGGGGCTTAAGCCCCTATTGCAAAATTACCTTGTAAAATGCTCAAATTAATGAACATCTCTCCAGTATTCTTTCTTAAGCATAAATGCCAAGATAAACAGGATAACTAAAAATCCAATTACCTTAATACCTAACGCTTCTGACTCAAGGCGTGTAGGTTCACCTACATACTCTAAGAAATTCGTTAAATCACGAACCGCTTGATCGTATTCATCAACGCTTAATTCGCCCTTACCATCTGTTTCAGTACCAACAACTTTAGTCACTGTTTGACCATGCTGTTCAACTTCTTCAATGATAGGTGTTGGTAGCCCTTGTAGTTCTTGAAGAACATGCGGCATACCCACCGATGGGAATAACGTATTATTTACGCCAAACGGGCGAGATTCATCTTTATAAAACGATTTTAAGTAAGTGTAAATCCAATCACTGCCGCGCACACGCGCCACATTGGTTAGATCCGGCGGAGCCGCACCAAACCATTTAGCAGCATCTTCTTTTGCGATAGCGTTAAGAATATGGCCACCTACTTTTGAACCATCAAAAATCAATTGCTCTTTACCAAGCTCGGTAGGAATACCAATATCACGGAAAGTACGTTCATAACGTTGATACTGCATTTGGTGACAACCAAGACAGTAGTTCATGAACAACTTTGCGCCGCGCTGCAAAGAAGGCTGATCAGATATATCGTTACCCGCTTCCATAAGAGGAACCGAAGGACCCGCGGCCATAACCATGTTAGGCAGCAAGTTTACTGATAAAGCAAATACACCAATAAGTAGCTTTTTCATCATTTCGTTAACCTCTCAGGCAATGGCTTAGTTTTTTCATTCTTACTGTATATAAATAACAGTACGAAGAACATAAAGTAAGTCACAGTACAGATTTGAGAAATTATCGTTTTCATATCAGTTTGTGGAGTTGCACCCACCCAACCTAAAAGAACGAAAGTTACAACGAAACCTGCAATGTTCCATTTGTGGAAACCACAACGGTAACGAACCGACTTAACACGACCACGGTCAATCCACGGTAACAATGCGAGTACCACAATTGACGCACCCATTGCCGCAACACCGATAAGCTTATCAGGGATTGCACGTAAGATTGCATAGAATGGCGTAAAGTACCAAACTGGGAAAATGTGCTCTGGTGTTTTAAGTGGGTTTGCTGCTTCAAAGTTTGGCGCTTCTAGGAAGAAACCATTCATCGCAGGCATAAAGAATACAACCCAACAGAACAAGATTAAGAAACCAACCACGCCCACAATATCTTTTACTGTGTAGTACGGGTGGAACGGTATCGCATCAACAATGTCTTTTTTGTCGGTGTAATACTCATGGAATTTAAATTTAGACTTATCTTCTTCAGCCACAGTGCCTTTTTTGCGTTTTATTTCAACACCGTCAGGGTTGTTAGAGCCCACTTCGTGCAGCGCAACAATGTGTAAGAACACTAAAATTACAATAACCAATGGTAGTGCAATAACGTGTAATGCAAAGAAGCGGTTAAGCGTTGCACCCGATATTACGTAGTCACCACGGATCCAAAGTGTTAAGTCATCACCAATTACCGGAATAGCCCCGAATAACGAAATGATTACCTGCGCACCCCAGAACGACATTTGACCCCATGGTAGTAAGTAACCCATGAAGGCTTCAGCCATTAATGCTAAGAAAATAAACATACCGAACAACCACAGTAATTCACGTGGTTTTTGGTAAGAGCCGTAGATCATGCCACGGAACATATGCATATAAACAACGATGAAAAACGCAGATGCACCCGTTGAGTGTAAATAACGTAATAACCAACCGTATTCAACATCACGCATGATGTACTCTACTGATGCGAAAGCGCCTTCAGAAGAGGGAACAAAGTTCATCGTTAACCAAATACCAGTAAGTATTTGGTTTACTAGTACTAACATGGCTAGCGAGCCAAAAAAGTACCAGAAGTTAAAGTTTTTAGGTGCTGGATACTGTGCAATGTGCATGTTCCAAACACGTGTCATTGGGATACGGTCGTCAATCCAACTAACAATTTTACCAAACATTAGGCTACCCCTTTTTCTTCGCCCACTAAAATAGTGGTTTCATCAAGAAAAGTATAAGGTGGTACTTCTAAGTTCAATGGTGCAGGAACTGATTGAAATACTCGCCCAGCCATATCAAATTTAGAACCGTGACATGGACAGTAAAAACCATCATCTGTCCCTTCAACTTTTTCACTAAAGTTACCTTGGAAAAAGCCTGGAGAACACCCTAAATGCGTACAAATACCAACAGCGACAAAAATCTCTGGGCGTAATGAACGGTAATCATTTGTTGATGATTCTAGTTGTTGTGGCTCTTGCGATTGCGGATCACGAAGTTGACCTTCATGTTCTTTCATCTGCTCAAGCATTTTAGGGGTACGTGATACAACCCATACAGGTTTACCACGCCACTCGACACGTATTAATTGTCCTGGCTCAAGTTTGCTGATATCTACTTCTACAGGCGCACCCGCAGATTTAGCTCGCTCACTTGGATTCCAAGACGCAATAAAAGGAACAGCAGCCCCAGCCGCACCAACACCACCTACAACAGAGGTAGCTATGGTTAAAAAGCGACGTCGGCCATTGTCTACAGGCGCATTGCTCATCCACTTATCTCCACTATGATTCTCAACACTTGCTATATTGAGAACATCAGTTACAGCAGGTTAATTTTTCGAAATTTTTAAAATAGAAGCGATCATAATTAAAACCCTTGATTAAAACAAGGTTATTCACAGCCTCACGCTCGAATAACCCGACTTGATCAATAGTTTGATAAAGTAAGCTCGAGAATAAAGCCGAATGACTATAATAGCGCTTCTGTAAAAACAATATACTGACCAAGATCAACCCCACTACGAGGAAACAGATAAACTGTACATGGTGATGTTGAACTTGCTCATACTACTTGCCAGCCAATTGTAGCAAAAAATTCCACCAATTAACTGATGGATTTACACTAATTGCGATAATTATTTAACTTTTTTGCAGCGAAATGGGTATTTTAAAGCTTTCGTACATTAAATACGCAGTATTTATAAAATATGATCAGCGCCTAGCCTTAAAAAAGCGGGCTTGAGGTAGGTAAGTACTTAAATTTTAATGCCAAAAACAAAAAACCCAGCATAAGCTGGGTTTTTGAATTCTTGATAACGTAAAAATTAACGTTTTGAGAACTGTGGACGCTTACGCGCTTTCTTAAGACCCACTTTCTTACGTTCAACTTTACGTGCATCACGTGTAACAAAACCTGCTTTACGAAGTTGTGGACGTAATGACTCGTCAAACTCCATAAGTGCACGAGTGATACCGTGACGGATAGCACCAGCTTGACCAGTTGTACCACCACCGGCAACGGTGATGTGAAGGTCAAATTTTTCAGTCATGTCAACAAGCTCAAGAGCTTGACGAACAACCATGCGTGCTGTTTCGCGACCAAAGTACTCTTCTAAAGAGCGCTTGTTGATTACGATGTTACCAGTGCCTGGGCGTAAGAATACGCGAGCACTTGAACTTTTACGACGACCTGTACCGTAGTATTGATTTGCCATGATAGTGCTCCTTAAATGTCTAGAACCTGAGGCTGTTGTGCAGCATGGTTGTGCTCAGTACCTGCGTAAACTTTAAGTTTACGGTACATAGCGCGGCCTAAAGGACCACGTGGCAACATGCCTTTAACAGCTTTTTCGATGATCATTTCAGGCTTTGCAGCTTGAAGTTTATCAAAAGTAGTAGACTTAAGACCACCTGGGAAACCAGTATGAGCGTAGTACACTTTATCTTTGAATTTGTTACCAGTTACAGTAACTTTCTCAGCGTTGATAACGATGATGTAATCACCAGTATCTACGTGTGGAGTGTATTCAGCTTTGTGCTTACCGCGTAGGCGATGAGCGATTTCAGTAGCGATGCGACCTAAAGTTTTACCTTCAGCGTCAACTACGTACCAGTCACGTTTTACTGTTTCTGGTTTAGCAACAAACGTTTTCATTTATAAAAATCCAATGTTTTTCAATTAAAACCACAGGCAGTTATTATTAACTACCGCTCTAAGTATGCTATAACCCCTTCGAGTTTTAGACTTTAGCGCCGCTCACAAGTGGCTAAACTATATGAGGACATAGAACGCAACGTGGCAGACGCGGGAGTATACCAGCACTTAAAACACATTGCTACCGAGCGGTTGTTTTTTCCACAAGAAAATTACAAAAATTTATGCATTTATATAAAAACAACAATAAGGCCACTTTAAAGAGTCGATACAGTCGTATTAGCGCTATGCTAAATGCTCTTTTGCTAAATACTCTAAAGACTGCATTTCTTGCAGGCGGCTAATGCAGCGCTTAAATTCAAAGTTAAGATTACCTTGGGTATAAAGTTGCGTGATCGGTTTTTCAGCCGAAATAATTAATGTTACATGGCGTTCGTAAAACTCATCCACTAAAGCGATAAAGCGCCTAGCTGCATCATCATTATTTTGTCCAAGCTGTTTAACATTAGAAATAATAACAGTGTTGTATAAACGGCTAATTTCCATGTAGTCGACTTGGCTACGTGCGGTTTCGCACAATTCGCTAAATTCAAACATCACTACACACTTAGCCACTTTGCGTGTGTTGATTAAGCGCCCTTCTATTTCTATGGGTTGATCAAGCTCCCCCGCCTCTGGCGAGAGCTTATCAAAATATTCAAATAAGTTTTTATCGGCTTGCTCATCTAACGGGCTGTGGAATATTTCGGCTTGCTCAAGTGTACGCAAGCGATAATCAATACCAGAGTCTACATTTACTATTTCTGTGTTCGCTTTTACCAGTTCAATGGCCGGAATAAAACGCGCACGCTGTAAGCCGTTTTTATATAAATCATCAGGCACTATATTAGAGGTGGCGACTAATACTATATTGCGTGCAAATAATGCCTGCATTAAGCCGCCGAGTAACATGGCATCTGTAATATCTTGAACAAAGAATTCATCAAAACAGATGATATCGGTTTCGGCTTTAAATATGTCGGCAACAATTTCCAGTGGATTGCTTTTATTATTTAGCTTTTTTAGTTCATCGTGAACTCGGTGCATAAAGCGATGAAAATGCACGCGCATTTTACGCTCACCTGGCAGCGCTTCGTAAAAGGTATCTACTAAATAGGTTTTACCACGCCCTACACCACCCCAAAAATAAAGCCCTTTAATTGGCTCAGGTTCGCTTTTATTAAACAACTTTGCAAAAAAGCCTTGTTGCTGTGGTTTTTTATTTGTGAGGTCATCGTATAAACGTTGTAAATGGCGCACTGCATTTTCTTGTGCTTGGTCATGTACAAAGTCATCGCGCTTAAGATCTTGCTGGTAAGTTTGCCAAGGAGTCATATCTAATTACATTTTAAACACAGTTTAATTTGCACAACATATTAACACGCATCTTAACTCGGGGTATATTACCCACAGGATGATTTATATTTGAATCAGGCATTATTAGATATTTTTTCCCAAAGGGGTAAAGTTATGGGCACAGTTACGTGGGTAGGTTTAATTATTATTACTGCTGTAGTAGCATTTTTTGTTGGTGCATTCGTTACTAAAAAGCAATTTAAGCAAGATGAATTAAAAGAGCAAGCCGAGCAAGCACAAAACGCGCTTGAGCAGTATCGCCAAGATGTGGCCGATCATTTAGCAAGCACAGGTAAGCTTGTGAATAAAATGAAAGAAAACTACGACCAACTACTCAGCCATGTTGAAGAAACCAATCAACTCTTACTTGATGATAAAAACAAAGCGCCTAGCGAGCCGTTTTTCTCTAAAGAAACAACAGAGCAATTACAAGCGTCTTTAAAAGAGCGCGAGGTTGACCGTTCATCGGCACAAGCACAACCTGCCGATTACGTCTCGGGTGAGTCTGGTTTATTTGCAGGGCAAAATGGCGATACAAAACCTGCAAAAGCCTCTTAACATACTGAGCACGCTAAAATGTTAGTGCTATCTTGAGGAACTTTTTTTTGACCCCATAGTCTTTAAATGTAACAGCTTTATATTTAAATTCGAAAAGGCTGCTTATGCAGCCTTTTTGCTTTTCCTGTGATGTGGAGTACACCCTGACTATGAAAATGAAATTATCACTTATTAGTGCTGCAATCTTATCTACAAGCTTATTACTAAGCCCAATGGCCTCTTATGCAAAACTGCCTATTGCAGTTAACGGCCAACAATTACCCACACTTGCGCCTATGCTTGAGCAAATTACCCCTGGCGTTGTGAGCATTCAGGTTTCTGGCTCAAAAGAAGTGCGCCGTCGTGCAGACCCGCTTGAATACTTTTTTGGTAACCCTCAACCACGTAGTCAAAAGCGCCAATTTAGCGGTTTAGGCTCAGGGGTTATTATTGATGCCGACGAAGGCTATGTAGTAACAAATAACCACGTAATTCAAGATGCCGAAAAAATGGTGGTAACGCTAGAAGACGGCCGTGAATTTGAAGCCACCAAAATTGGTACCGATAAAGAGTCTGATATTGCGCTATTACAAATAGATGCAGATGACTTAACCGAAGTTAAACTGGCAAATTCAGATAAATTGCGTGTCGGCGACTTTGCAGTAGCAATTGGTAATCCATTTGGTTTAAGCCATACAGTAACCTCGGGCATTGTAAGTGCATTAGGGCGTAGTGGTTTAAATATTGAAGGCTACGAAGACTTTATTCAAACCGATGCAGCTATTAACCAAGGTAACTCAGGAGGCGCTTTAGTTAACCTAAATGGTGAACTCATTGGTATTAATACTGCTATTTTAGGTGCCTCGGGTGGAAATGTTGGTATTGGCTTTGCCATTCCATCAAATATGATGAAAAACTTAGTCGACCAAATTATTGAACATGGCGAAGTACGCCGTGGCTCACTGGGTATTTCTGGCCGCCCACTTGATGCAGGCCTTGCAAAAGCACAGCAACTTGACGTTAAACAAGGTGCTTACGTTATGCAAGTAATGGATGATACCGCAGCAAGCAAAGCAGGTATTAAAGCTGGCGATGTTATTATTAGTATTAATGGCAGCGATATTAGTGGCTTCCACGAGCTGCGCAGTAAAATAGCAACGTTAGGTGAAGGACGCGAAGTTAAATTAGGTATTTACCGCGATGGCAAAGTAAAAACCATTAAAGTAACGCTTGATGGTGCATCGGGTGTAACCGCCGCAGGCGATGAACTGCATCCTGCATTCCAAGGTGCGACACTTGAAAACGTGCAAAAAAATGGCACTAAAGGTATTGAAGTCGCCACAGTAGATCCGCGCTCTCCTTCTGCACGTGTTGGCCTTGAAGAAGGTGATGTGATTGTTCAAGTTAACCGCCAACGTGTAGAAAACATTCGTCAAATGAACAAAATTATCGAAGATACCCAAGGTAATATTGTACTTGGCGTTAAACGTGGCAGAGAGTCTATCTTTGTACTTATCCAATAAGTAACACGTTATAAATAAGCAATAAAAATAACAGCAGCACTTGCCGCTGTTATTTTTTTTGTGCCATCATAAAGAATTGCTCACTAACAATAAGAATCTCGTGCTGAAATTACTAAAATTTGTACTTCCCCCTTTGTTTGTCGGTTTAGGTATCGCTTTTTTAGTGGTTTTTTTCAGCCCTAATATGCGCGCCTCTTTACTCCCTAATGTTCCCTTGCCCAGTGCTATGAGCTCGAATCACCTTAGTTTTGCTGACGCGGTTAAACGTGCTGCACCGTCGGTAGTAACTATTTTTTCAGAAAGCATTTCTAAAGAGCCTCGATATAAGCAACAAAACACCGTTCAAGAGCTTGGCTCTGGCGTAATTATGGCGCAAGATGGCTACATATTAACTAACTACCACGTTATAAATAATGCAGATCAAATCTTGGTTATATTAACCGATGGCCGACGCTTTTTTGATGTGCAGTTAATTGGCTTTGACACCATTACCGATTTAGCCTTATTAAAAATTAACGCCGACCACCTGCCGGTGATCCCCGTAAACGATAATTACACCACCAGTGTAGGTGATGTAGTGCTGGCCATTGGTAACCCACTCAATTTAGGGCAAACCA
The DNA here is from genome assembly GCF_023161935.1 of Pseudoalteromonas sp. 2CM28B. NCBI lineage: Bacteria > Pseudomonadati > Pseudomonadota > Gammaproteobacteria > Alteromonadales > Pseudoalteromonadaceae > Pseudoalteromonas > Pseudoalteromonas sp. 2CM28B. The sequence goes on along the minus strand of NZ_JALNTH010000001.1, from coordinate 213,769 downwards.
TCACCCAAGGTATAATTAGTGCCACCGGTAAACAAAAAATTACCGATAGCCCTTATAACAACTTACTACAAATGGATGCTGCTATAAATGTAGGTAACTCTGGCGGTGCTTTGGTTAATTCAAATGGGGATTTAGTGGGGATCACGTCTGCGCAGTTTAAAACTCGTGAAAATCTTAATATCCAAGGAATATTTTTTGCTGTTCCCTATTCGCTCGCTAAAGAAGTAATGGCAAAGCTAATACGCCATGGCCGTGTAGTACGTGGCTATTTAGGCTTTGAAGGCACTGCGGTTGATAGCACGGGCAAAGAGGTAAACGACAGCCTTACTGAGGTTGCTGGTATGCGAATCACCAATTTAGACCCATTAGGCCCTGCATGGCAAGCTGGCATTGAAGAGCAAGACATCGTTATTAAAATTGCAGGGTTAAGTGTGGCCAACCCGCAAAAAGTACTCGAAAAAATAGGCAATACACAGCCCGGTAAAGAAATAGAATTTGAGCTGTACCGAAACGGTAAAGTAGAAAAAATAATGGTTAGAGTTGCAGAGCTCGAAACTAAACTCTAACCAAAATGGCAATAAAAAGGTCGGATAGCAATACGCGTATCCGACCTTTTTTTATGTCTAAAGTAAACTGTGTTTAACCCAGCGCTTAATTTAGGAGCAAGTGTGCTCTCACCCTAAAGCGAATAAATATTATTGCGAATGGGTATTAGCTACTTCTGCGCTTAATATTGGCACCTAAGCCACTGAGTTTATCTTCAATGCGTTGATAGCCTCGGTCTACGTGGTAAATACGATCGACTACCGTTTCACCTTGCGCCACAATACCGGTCAAAATTAAGCTTGCAGAGGCGCGTAAATCGGTTGCCATTACTTGTGCGCCACTTAAACTTTGCGTTTCACCACAAATAGCGGTGTGCCCTTCTAAACGAATATTAGCGCCCATGCGTTGTAACTCTGGTACGTGCATAAAGCGGTTTTCAAAAATGGTTTCGGTAATTGTTGCACTACCATTAGCCACTACATTTAGCGCGGTGAACTGCGCTTGCATGTCGGTTGGAAAACCAGGGTGTGGCATGGTTTTAATATTAACGGCTTTGAGCTCACGATTACGCATATCTAAATAAATGCTGTCATCGTTTACTTCAACTAATGCATTCGCGGCACGTAATTTTTCAATAACAGGCTCAAGTGAATGAAAATCTGTTTTTTTACAAAGTACTTCGCCTGCAGCCATCGCTGCTGCAACTAAAAAAGTGCCCGTTTCAATGCGGTCAGGTAAAATGCTGTGCTCACAGCCGCCTAAACGCTCTACGCCATCAATTTCTATACGGCTTGTACCTGCACCAGTAATTTTTGCACCCATAGCAATTAGGCAATTGGCCAGGTCAATAATTTCGGGCTCGCGTGCTGCGTTTTCAAGCACCGTTTTACCATCGGCAAGTGCTGCGGCCATTAGTAAGTTTTCGGTTGCGCCAACACTGACCATTTCCATGAAAATTTCAGCGCCTTTAAGGCGGCCTTCTACCTTTGCATTGATATAACCGTTTTCAACGTTTATTTGTGCGCCCATGCGCTCTAAACCTTGAATATGTATATCAACCGGGCGTGCGCCGATTGCACAGCCGCCAGGTAGTGATACTTGCGCCTCACCAAAACGCGCCACTAAAGGCCCAAGCGCCAAAACAGAGGCACGCATTTGCTTAACTAAATCATAAGGAGCAAGCGTTTTATTAACGGTTGCGCCATCAATATACAGTGTATCGCCTTGCCAATTTACAGTTGCGCCTAAGGTGCTTAAAAGCGCCTCAGTGGTCACAATATCGCGAAGGCGAGGAACATTCGTAAATGTACTTTTACCATCGGCAAGCAGTGCGGCAAACAAAATTGGTAATGCGGCATTTTTAGCGCCAGAAATAGTTACTTCACCCGCAAGTGAAGTGCCACCTTGAATTACAAACTGATCCATTAAGAGGCCTTAACTATTGAGGTAAAATAAATTTTTGTTCACGCTTCCACTCAGTTGGCGTGAATGCACGAATTGATACAGCGTGAATTGTACCGTCTGAAATAGTATTCATTAATGGGCCATAAACTAGCTGTTGCTTTTTAACGCGGCTTAAACCGTCAAAGCACTCACCTACTGCAATTACTTCATAATGGCTACCATTGGCTTTTACTTTTACTTCAGATAATTGAAGTTCGTCGCGTAATAATGTTTCGACTTGGCTAGTTTCCATAACTCTCACTCAAATAAAGTTGTTACCTGACCCAACAGCATTAAATTTTGCAATTGCTCAGGTGGATTTTGCAATTCAAGGCGTGTGCCCTGTTGCTTAAATTCAGCAAAAGAGTGAATTAACCAAGCTAAGCCCGCTGTGTCAACCCTCATTACCTCACAAAGGTCAAAATAGATGGTTTTATGCTTACTTAATGACTTGGCGTTCAGAAGCTGTTCATTGCCAATTGAGCTGCGGGTAAGTTCACCACTTACCCTATAGTGCTGCTCATCTACTTGGCTAATTGCCAATTTAGTCATTGCTGTTGTTGCCTCTAAATTGCACAGGTAACTGGCTCTTTTGCTCTAGTAATTTGCTTACGTGTGCAATACCTTGCTGGCGTAAAATACCTTGTAGCTCACTTTGTTTTGCATCGAGTAAGCTAATTCCTTCTGCAATCATATCGTATGCGCGCCACTCGCCGCTGCGATCTTCACGCACTTTAAAATCAATTTTTATGTCAGGCTTGCCATCTTCTGTAATTTTAGTTTTTACTACAACTACATCTTTGCCTTTAAATGGCTGCTCTGCGCCAAATTCTACATGTTGGTCAGTGTATTGAGTAAATACCCCCGCGTAAGTAGCAACTAAATAGCCTCTAAACACGCCAATAAATTCTTGGATATCTTTAATTGCTTTGGCTTTTTCGGCTTCATCGGTAATTGCACGCACTTTAGACACTTCACTACCCAACACACGAAGTGCTGCATATTTGTAGTCTATGTAAGGCATCAGCTCTTCTTCTACAATAACACGAAGGTGCTCTTTATCTTTAGTGATAAGCGGTTGATCTTTTTTAATGCGCTCAAATGTATGCTCTGCTACCTGACGCACCATTTTGTTAGGATCTGTCAGTTTAACTTCGGCTGCGCTAACACTTTGCACAGCTAGGGTTGCACCAAGTGCAATAACGGCTAAAAACTGTTTCAACATAATAATTACTCACTACCTTGGTTGAATAAAAACTGCCCAATTAACTCTTCTAAAACAAGTGCAGACTTAGTATCTGTGATTGAATCACCATCACCTAACGCTTTGCTCTCTACGCCAAATAACTCATCGATTGCTTGATCTTGTGCGTTTTCGGTCACTGTCTCACCTAAACAGCGCTGCTCTGCTGCATTAGGAGAAATAACAGGGTGAATACCTAAGTACTGCTCCCCTAAAATACCCGATGTTAAAATTGAGATTGAGCTAGTGTCTGAAAAACGACATAAATACTGTGCATCTATCGTCATATTTACCACAGGCAAAAACTCCTGTGGGTGTACATAAATAGATTCAACACGGCCAATCACTACACCGCCTACTTTTACCGGTGCACGCGCTTTAAGTGAGCCGATATTTTCAAACTTTGCATTTAGCGTGTAGGTTTCGCCCGACCCGCTAATACCCGAATTAGCCACTTTAAGTGCTAACATTGCAAACGCTAAAATGCCTAATGCGACAAAAAAGCCAACTAAAATCTCTAATTTCCGTGAATTCATTATCTATACCCTATTAGCTGGTAAACATTACCGCTGTCAAAATAAAGTCAAACCCTAATACTGCCAGTGATGAGTGTACGACTGTTTCTGTTGTTGCTTTACTGATCCCTTCTGAGGTTGGGATACAGTCGTAGCCCTTATAAAGCGCAATCCAGGTCACTACCATGGCAAATACAAAACTTTTGATCATGCCGTTTAATACATCTTCTTGAAACGATACTTGCGATTGCATTATCGACCAAAAGCTGCCGGTATCTACGCCTAACCAATCAACCCCAACTAAATGAGCACCGATAATGGCAACCGCAGAAAAAATAAGTGCAAGCAATGGCATACTAATAAAACCTGCCCAAAAGCGCGGTGCAATAATGCGCTTGAGAGGGTCTATAGCCATCATTTCTAGTGAAGAGAGTTGCTCAGTGGCTTTCATTAAGCCTATTTCTGCCGTTAGCGCACTTCCAGCGCGCCCAGCAAATAATAGCGCTGTAACCACAGGGCCTAGTTCGCGTAATAAACTAAGCGCAACTAATGGGCCTAGGCTGTCTTCGGCGCCATAGCCAACCAATACAGTGTAACCTTGCAGCGCAAGCACCATACCAATAAACAAACCCGACACCATAATAATTAATAATGATTGCGAACCAACCATATAAAGTTGGCGCACTAACAGCGGTGTGCCTTTTTTAAAGTTAGGTACATTCCACAATGCATTAAAAAGCATGTTGGCAGAGCGCCCTAATGCAGCAAAACGCCCCAGCGTTTTATGACCTAACTTTTGAAATAAATCCAACATTAAGCGTTTTCTCCTAACAGCTCATCAGCATACGTTTGTGCAGGATAATGAAATGGCACAGGCCCATCCGATAACCCTTTTAAAAACTGCTGTACTAATGGAGATTCATGATTACGCATTTCATCCGGTGTCCCTGCCCCTATTACGCCTTGATCGGCAATAATAATAACGTGATCGGCAATACTCATTACCTCCGTCACATCGTGGGTTACAATAAGGGATGATAAACCTAGCACTTCATTTAACGACTTAATAAGCTTTACCAATACACCCATAGATATTGGGTCTTGGCCGGCAAAAGGCTCATCATACATAATAAGTTCTGGGTCCAGTGCAATAGCACGTGCAAGTGCTGCTCGTCTGGCCATACCGCCAGAAAGCTCAGAAGGCATTAAATCTTTAGCACCGCGTAAACCCACCGCTTGCAGTTTCATTAATACGACTAGTTTAATTAACGCTTCACTTAACTTGGTGTGCTCTCGCAGAGGAAATGCAATGTTGTCAAATACCGACATATCAGTAAATAACGCACCGCTTTGAAACAGCATGCTCATTTTGGTTCGTGCCGCATATAACTCTTTGCGCGACATACTAGGAATACTGCCACCTTCGAATAAAATATCGCCGGCGTCAGGCTTAAGCTGCCCACCAATTAAGCGTAGCATTGTGGTTTTGCCAATTCCGCTTGGCCCCATAATCGCTGTTATCTTACCTTTAGGAACACTAAAACTCATATTTTTATATATGGTTCTATCGCCTCGCGAAAAGCTAACATCCTTGACTTCTACTATTGATTGCGACAAGTCGCTCTCCGTAACAATGTTCACTCGTGCTCCTATTTTAAGGGTTTTTTAGCCAAGATGGAAAAAACAATTCGTAAGATTTTGTAATACGCCTACAAAAAGCGCTCTAAGGCTGAAGTAAATTGCCTTAACCTTTGCTTAAGCGCATAAAATTCACGCACTGCAATAGTAGACCCTGCTCTTTTGCTTATACTTTCATGTTGGCTTTTGTTACTATTCGCGCCATCTGTATTTTGAACATCTGGCTTAACATAATGGTTACCTCGTTTGTTATTTTAATTCTTGGTTTTGCTGCACTTGTGTGGAGCGCCGACCGATTTGTATACGGTGCGGCAGCGCTTGCTAAAAACTTTGGAGTCCCTACTTTAATTGTTGGCTTAACGGTTGTTGCTATGGGTTCTTCGGCCCCTGAAATGATGGTATCGGCCTCGGCTGCTTTGGCAAATAAAACCGACACAGCGGTCGGTAACGCGGTAGGTTCAAATATAACAAACATCTTACTTGTATTAGGTATTACTGCGCTACTACGCCCTTTGAGTGTGTCATCAAGCACTTTAAAACGCGAAATGCCGCTTGTTATGCTGGTATCCTTGGCTACGTGGTATGTATTTTCAGACAACTACTTCTCGCTCACCGAAGGGGTGGCATTGCTAGTTGCATTTGCTGTGTTTATTGGTGGCTTGATTGTGGTTTCTTTGCGCGCAAAAAATCAAGATGACCCTTTTGTCTCAGAAGCCTGCGATGAGGTTCCTAACGATGTACCAACTAAGAAAGCCGTTTTATGGCTAATTGTCGGCATGGTTTTATTGCCTGTTAGCTCACACTTTTTAGTTGGTTCAGCAGTCGATATTGCTAAATACTTTGGTTTAAGCGACTTAGTTATTGGCTTAACCATTATCGCCATTGGCACAAGTTTACCTGAACTTGCAGCTTCTGTAGCGGGTGTACTTAAAAACGAAGATGATTTAGCCCTAGGTAATATTGTGGGCTCAAATATATTTAATATTTTAGCGGTATTACCACTTGCAGGTATTATTAACCCATCAGTGGTTGACCCGTCACTTGCAAACCGCGACATACTTATTATGTTAGGTGCTACGCTTGCGCTTATTATTATGTCATTGAACTTTAGAGGTTCTCAGCGTATCAATAGAGTAGAAGGTGGCCTATTACTCATCGCATTTTTGGTGTACCAAGGTTATATTTTTAGTCAAGTAGGGTAACAATGGCACAACTAAATTTTATAGAGCAAGGTTTACGCGTATTAAACATTGAACGCCAAGCGCTTGCAGATATTACACAATACGTTGACGAAAACTTTCATAGTGCGTGTCAGCTCATGTTTGATTGCCAAGGCCGCATTATTGTTATTGGCATGGGTAAATCAGGCCATATTGGTAATAAAATTGCTGCCACCCTTGCAAGTACAGGCAGCCCTGCTTTTTTTGTTCACCCAGGCGAAGCAAGCCATGGTGATTTAGGCATGATAACCAAAAATGACGTGGTTATGCTTATATCAAACTCGGGCGAAACCAGCGAAGTCCTCAATATTATTCCGGTGCTTAAACGCCTTGGCGCAAAAATAATATCGATGACAGGCAACCCGCTCTCTACTATGGCAACACTTGCCGATGTGCACGTATGCATAAAAGTAGAACAAGAAGCGTGTTTATTAGGTTTAGCGCCTACAGCAAGCACCACTGCCACTTTAGCAATGGGTGATGCAATGGCGGTTGCGCTTTTAGAAGCACGCGGCTTTACCGCCGATGACTTTGCACTCTCTCACCCTGGTGGCAGTTTAGGTAAGCGATTGTTGCTCACTTTAAAAGATGTAATGCACAGCGGCGCAAACACCCCTATTATAGGTGTAACGCAAACAATTAAAGACGCGTTAATAGAAATGTCAGCCAAAGGGCTGGGCATGACCGCTATTGTAGATAACAATCAACAGCTTGCCGGCCTTTTTACCGACGGTGACTTACGCCGTATTTTAGAGCAAAGAGTTGATATACATAGCACCGCTATTAGCCAAGTTATGACCAAATCATGCACAACTGCCACGGCCGATATACTTGCAGCTGAGGCCCTAAACATAATGGAAAATAAACGTATTAATGGTTTAATTGTGGTCGATGATAAAAACCAGCCAATAGGCGCCTTAAATATGCAAGACCTCTTAAAAGCAGGAGTATTATAAATGCAATTTGAAGATCTCTATCAACCGCTAAGCGATGATGCCAAAGCACGCGCCAAAAAAGTAAAACTACTCATATGCGATATTGATGGTGTATTTTCTGATGGCCGAATTTACCTCGGTAACCAAGGCGAAGAATTAAAAGCATTTAATACAAAAGATGGTTTTGGCATTAAAGCGCTGATCAATAGCGGTTTTGAAGTTGCGGTCATTACGGGGCGTCACTCAGAAATAGTGCAAACTCGCATGAGCAGCTTAACCGTGCAGCACATTTATCAAGGCCAAGAAGACAAACTTATTGCTTATCAAGAACTCAAAAACACTTTAAAGTTAACTGATGAACAAATAGCCTATATTGGCGACGATGGTCCTGACATGCCTGTTATGGAGCGCGTTGGCTTTGCCGTTGCAGTTAACGATGCGCACCCACTAATTAAGCGCTTATCGCATTACACTACGCAAATGCCTGGCGGCTTTGGCGCCGTTAGAGAGCTCACAGACTTACTTATGCTGGAGAACGGCATAGCGCTTACAACACAAGGCACCAGTTCATGAATGCAGCACGCGTTATACTCAGTGCGTTATTCATCGGCTGTATGGTTTGGCTTTGGTACCCTTATTTTACCCAAACCAATGTAGCGCCAGAGCAAGAACCTGAAGTAATTGCAAAGCCCGATTACACCGCTATAGAGCTTAAGCAAACAGCTTATGACGAGCAAGGTAAAATAAGCCATAAAGTCACCGCGGCTAAAATGGAGCTGTACCAACAGCTTGGTTTTACATTTTTTGAAAAACCTATTTTTACTTTATATAACGAAAAGCAAACATGGCGAATAAATGCAGACGAAGCGACGCTTTACGAAGATAAACAACTTATTTTAGAAGGCAACGTGGTTGCTAAAAATTTAGTTGATAACGCCATGATAGATAACATCAATGCCGATAACATCGAAGTCGACATTAAAGCGCTAACAATGCGCTCTGAGCAGCCAGTGGTTGTCACTGGGCCTAATTTAAAAATTGTCGGTAAAGGCCTTGAAGCCGATTTAAAAACCGAAGTAATAAAACTAATTAACCATACGCGAACAATATATTATGACCAATAAACTCACTAAAATACTTATTATCCCATCGCTAATGCTTGCATTTAGCGCCTCTGCTGCTGAGCCTGCTGCTCAACCGCCAGCAAATCAAATTTCTATTAGTGCAGACCGTCAAGAAGGCCAACTTAAAGAAAACGTAGGTATTTTTGAAAAGAACGTCGAAATTGTGCATGGCAATCGCAAAATTACAGCCGACCGACTCGAAGTACATAAACGTGAAGACTTAGGGGATAACAAACAACTCCTTATTGCTACTGGCAGCCCAGCCTACTTCGAAGAAAAGCAAGACGATGGTACCGTAATGAGTGCCAGTGCAAACGAAGTACGTTACGACGTAGCAAAGCGCTTTTTAACGCTTGTTGGCGATGCTGAAGTCGCGCAAGCCGGTCAAAAAATTAATGCTAAAAGTATTACCTACGATATGCAGCAGCAGCTTATTAGCGCAGAAAAAGACGAAAACTCCACGGATCGTGTCCATACAATTTTAGTGCCTGTTGAAGCAAAAATTAAAGAAAAAACAGGTAACGAAGGTCAACCATGAGCACCTTAAAAGCAGAACTATTAGCAAAAAGCTATAAAGGCCGCCAAGTTGTAAAAAATGTAGGCCTTGAGGTAGAAGCCGGCAGCATTGTTGGCTTATTGGGCCCTAATGGCGCAGGTAAAACCACCACCTTTTACATGATTGTAGGGTTAGTACCTAGCGACAAAGGTAAAATTTCTATTGATGATAATGACATTACGTTATTACCTATGCACAGCCGCGCCCGCTTAGGCATTGGCTATTTGCCGCAAGAGTCATCAATATTTAGAAAGCTGACAGTTTATCAAAACTTAATGGCTATTTTAGAAACGCGTAAAGAGCTCAATAAAGCCGCGCGAGAAGAAACGCTTAACAACTTACTTGATGAATTTAGTATCCAGCATATTCGCGATAGCCAAGGTATGGCGCTTTCTGGTGGTGAACGCCGCCGTGTAGAAATTGCCAGAGCACTGGCAGCAAACCCTAAATTTATTTTATTGGATGAGCCTTTTGCTGGTGTTGATCCGATTTCAGTGTTAGATATAAAGAAAATAATAGAACATCTTAAAAACCGTGGCATTGGCGTATTAATTACCGATCACAATGTAAGAGAAACCCTTGATGTTTGTGAAAAAGCCTACATTGTTTCTCATGGGGAGCTAATTGCATCTGGCACCCCAGAACACGTATTAAATGACAAAACTGTACGCGATGTTTATTTAGGCGAGCAATTTAGGCTGTAACATTTAAGCCACACCTACAAGCATCTGCTAATATTAATTATAACAACATAAAAGGATTGTTAGAGATACATGAGGCAATCATTACAGCTGCGCATGGGCCAGCAACTTACAATGACTCCACAATTGCAACAAGCGATTCGCTTGCTGCAGCTCAGTACATTGGATCTCCAGCAAGAAATACAAGAAGCACTTGATAGCAACCCGCTATTAGAAGTAGAAGAGCAAGATTACACGGAAGAGTCGGCTGGAAAAAATGAACAAAAAGCAGATACGGATGATGTAACCGTAAGCGCATCGGCTGACGATACAACCAGCGAGTACGAGCAAGACAGTGGCGAAGCTTTAAATAAAGACACCGTTAGCGATGATATGGCAATGGATGTAACCTGGGATGAGTACATGAGCGCAGCCCCTGCGGCATCCTCAGGCCCAATGCCAGAAGATGAGTCTATTTATCAAGGTGCCTCTACTGAAACGCTACATGAGTACTTAATGTGGCAGCTTCAGCTTACTCCTTTTAGCCCAACAGACGAAGCCATTGCTATTGCCATTGTAGAAGCTGTAGATGACTCGGGTATTTTAACGCTAAGTTGTGAAGAAATTTTAGAAAGCTTTAACCAAGAAAACGATGACGAAGTTGAAGTTGAACTTGATGAAATAGAAGCCGTTTTAAAGCGTATTCAGTTATTTGACCCTGTAGGTATAGCCGCGCGCAGTTTACAAGAGTGCTTGTGTATTCAGCTAAACCAGTTTGATAAAGACACCCCTTTTATAGAACAAACTAAAATGATCTTAACCGATCACATTGATCTATTAGCGGCACGCGACTATCGTACATTAATGAAAAAGACTAAGCTTAAAGAAGACGAGCTTAAAGAGGTCATGACCCTAATACATACCCTCAACCCAAAACCTGCAGATACAATAGTAAGGGAAGAGTCGGAGTATGTAATACCGGATGTGTCGGTTAAAAAAATAAAAGGCCGCTGGGTGGTAGAGCTAAACCCAGATAGCATGCCAAAAATACGCGTAAATAGTCAGTACGCGGCTATGTCACGTACCGTAAAATCAAGTGGTGATAGCCAGTTTATTCGCTCTCACTTACAAGAAGCTAAATGGTTTATAAAAAGCCTTGAAAGCAGAAACGACACGCTGCTCAAAGTAACAAACTGTATTGTAAAACAGCAACAGGCATTTTTTGAACATGGCCCCGAAGCCATGAAGCCAATGGTTTTAAACGATGTTGCTGAAATGGTAGAAATGCATGAATCGACAATTTCGCGTGTTACCACGCAAAAATATATGCATACGCCACGTGGTATTTTTGAGCTTAAGTATTTTTTCTCAAGCCACGTAAGCACTGAAAACGGCGGAGAGTGTTCATCAACCGCAATACGTGCCCTAATTAAAAAGCTAATTGCCGCGGAAAACTCAGCTAAACCATTGAGTGATAGTAAAATTGCGGATATATTGGCAGAGCAAGGAATTAAAGTAGCTAGACGCACAATAGCAAAATACCGTGAATCGCTAGCTATTCCACCGTCAAATCAGAGAAAGAGTTTGATATAAGACGTAAAAAACAAAGAGGAAATGCTTATGCAACTAAACCTAACTGGTCGTCACGTAGAAGTAACTGATTCACTTAGAGACTATGTAAATAATAAATTTGCAAAGCTAGAAAGGCACTCAGATCATATTAGCAATGTGCATGTCATTCTCGATGTAGAAAAACTCAACCAAAAAGCAGAAGCGACTATTCATGTAAGTGGCGCAGATTTATTTGCCTCAACAGAGCACCAAGATATGTATGCCGCTATAGACTCGTTGATTGACAAGCTCGATCGTCAAGTCATAAAACATAAAGAGAAGCTTGCTAGACACTAATATTATGAAATTAAGTACATTAGTATGCCAGGACTGCAGCAAAGCTGCGGTCCTTTTTAGTAGTAAAAAAAGAATTTTAGAGTTTATCAGTGAGCTTGCTCATGAAAAGCTCCCCTACTTACCACAACAAGATATTCTTAATGCGCTGGCAAGCAGAGAAAAGCTAGGCAGTACAGGCATTGGCCGGGGTATCGCCATTCCTCATGGCAGAATGGGTGGCGTAGAAGAGCCGCTGGCTTTAGTACTTGTTAGCGACACACCTGTTAACTTTGATGCTATTGATAACTGCCCTGTTGATATTTTTGTTGCACTCATCGTACCAGATGGCGATAACCAACAGCACCTAAAGACTCTGGCAACCATAGCTGATAAACTGAGCAACAAAGAATTTTGTAAACAGCTGCGTAGTGCTAAAACCGATGCAGAGCTGTATCAAGTAATTGTTGATCAATCGTAGTAAATACTAAGGGCTATAAATGGAGTTAATTATCATAAGCGGCCGTTCTGGTTCAGGTAAGTCGGTTGCTTTACGCGTGGTTGAAGATTTAGGCTATTATTGCGTAGATAATATTCCGGTCAACTTACTGCCCTCTTTAGTGCGAAGTGTTTCAGATAACTATGACAAAATAGCCGTTAGTATAGATGTTCGTAATATCCCCAAAGAACAAGACGAATTTAACGATATTCTCGAGTACCTTCCTGACTTTGCTAAACCCACACTGTTTTATTTAGATAGTGATGATCAAACATTGATCAAACGTTTTTCAGAAACACGCAGATTACACCCTTTATCCATCGATTCGCTGCCGCTTGATTTAGCAATAAAAAAAGAAAAAGAACTGCTTGATGTACTTGTAACGCGCGCTGACTTTATGCTTGATACCACCGATTTAAGTGTGCACCAATTAGCAGAGTCAATTCGCGAAAAAATACTGGGTAAAAAAGATAAGCAACTTATTGTAACGTTTGAATCGTTTGGCTTTAAACACGGCATACCTAAAGAAGCTGATTATGTTTTTGATGCTCGCTTTTTGCCAAACCCCCACTGGGAGCCTGAACTTAAACCGCTTACGGGCCTTGATCAACCAGTAAAAGATTTTTTGGCAAATCACAGCATAGTGCAAAAATTCACTTGGCAAATTCAAACCTTTGTACAAACTTGGCTGCCACACTTAGAGCGCAATAACCGTAGTTACCTCACTATTGCAATTGGCTGTACTGGTGGTCAACATCGCTCGGTTTATTTAGCGCAAGCCATTGGTGAGAGCTTTGCTATGACGCATCCGAATGTCAAAATTCGTCATCGTGAGCAAGAAAAGTAACCTTAAAATAATAACCTGTTCAGTTTAGGTATAGTAATTTATGCGCTGTGAAGACACATTTTTAATAAAAAATAAATTAGGCTTACACGCCAGAGCGGCAACGGTCCTTGCGCAATTAGCTGTGCAGTTTAATGCTAAAATCACCTTACACCAAGATGATAAAGAAGCCGCAGGCGACAGCGTATTAGCTTTAATGCTACTTGAAAGCAGTAAAGGTAAAGAAGTTAAAGTAGTCTGTGAAGGCCCTGATTCAGAGCAAGCTTTGCATGCGGTTGGGCAATTAATTGCACAACGATTTAACGAACAAGAATAATTTAAAGCACCATAGCCTTATAAGTTAAAGACTTATCAGGCCAGACTATAAAGATTTAGTAAGTTAGGGTATTCCGACTCGCCTAATTTAGTGCTTTAATTTAGGGTAATAAAGCCATGCCCCTGCTAAATTTGGTTACTTAATTTTAAACACTAATTTAGTCCCAGCATTGGGTTTAGCACAAAAATAAAGAAAATGACAGTGGGCAACTCCACTTACTAAACACCTTTCCATTACACAAAAATATTTAGGATGCCAATGCCAGAAGCGTTTGAACAAGACTATCCACTACAGCAGCTAAAACAAGTGACTAAATCACTTAATAGTGGGCAATTTGTTCAAGTAAGACGCATGCTAGCAAAAACAGCACCTTGTGATACAGCACTGCTGCTTGAATCCTCTCCGCATAAAATTAGACGCATGCTTTGGCAACTGGTTGACCCAGATGTGCAAGGGGATGTGCTAGAAGAGCTCTCTGAAGATGTACGTTTAGGTATCATTGCACAAATGGAACCTGAGCATATTGCCGCGGCCACTGAGGATATGGGCCACGATGATTTAGGTGAAGTCCTACGTAGCCTACCTGATACCGTGTACAAAGATGTGGTTAGCGCTATGGATACGCAAGACCGCGAACGCGCTACACAGGCTTTATCTTACCAAGAGCGCTCTGCAGGCGCGCTAATGAACACCGATACGGTGACCATTCGCCCAGACGTTACACTTGATGTTGTGTTGCGTTATATTAGGCTACGCGGTGAGCTGCCAGAGGGCACCGATGATTTATACGTTGTTGATAAACATAACTGTTTTTTAGGTGCATTATCACTTAGTACACTGTTAACTAATCCGCCTGAAAAAATTGTTCAAGATTTAATGGATGAAGACTGTGAGTCTATCCCTATTTCGATGGATGAAAGCGAAGTTGCTCAGTTATTTGAGCGCCACAACTGGATATCGGCCCCTGTAGTCGATGATAACGCTCACTTGCTTGGACGTGTCACCATTGATGATATTGTTGATGTTATTCGTGAAGATGCAGAACACAGCTTATTAAGCCTTGCCGGTCTTGATGATGAAGAAGACACCTTTGCACCTGTTTTAAAAAGCTCAAAAAAACGCTCAGTATGGCTTGGCGTTAACTTACTCACTGCCTTAGCTGCCGCCTTTGTGGCCAGCTTTTTTGAAAGCACCTTAGATATATTACCTATTTTAGCTGTACTCAATGGCATTGTGCCCTCAATGGGTGGTGTAGCAGGTAGCCAATCTTTAACTCTGGTTATTCGCGGTATTGCCGTAGGCCATATTAACCAAACTAACCAACGATTTTTAATGGCTAAAGAGCTGGCGATAGGCGCATTAAACGGGGTTATTTGGTCAATACTTATAGCCAGTGTAATTGCGCTTTGGCAATGGGATTTTATGCTTGGCGGCGTGCTCGCATTTGCAATGTTTATGAACCTTGTAGTGGCTGGTGTTGCTGGCGCATGTATTCCTATTTTATTGAAAAAAATGAATATAGACCCTGCACTTGCCGGTAGTGTTGTACTTACAACGGTGACTGATATTGTCGGTATTTTTGCCTTTTTAGGCACCGCAACGTGGCTACTTATTTAGCAACTTGAACTCAGGTTAAGTAGCCACTACACACTAAAATATATAATTAAATTGGTGAGCCCGGTGGCATTGGTAAACCACTGAAGTTTTCAGGCCACTTACCTACTTTTAAAAACTGTTTTATTTGCTCTGCTAAATACTGTTTAAACGCGCTTTCTCCTACACTGGTATTACTTAACATTGAGTTTTGATTGTACTCTTTACTTAATTTTACCAAGTAGAAACGTAGCTGCGCCTGCACCTCTGGGCTTACCTTGTCACTAGTGACTAAATCAGCCATATTTTTTGCAGTTAAAAACTGCACCCGCTGGGTGATTTTGCCTTTCATTGTATTAGGTGATGACACATTAAACACTTGGCTGTAAAGCTGCTCTAACAACTCATCTAAGCTGTAAAAATTATAATTACGTACTTGTTGTTGAGCTAAACGATTTAAACGCTGTGGGTTTAATAATAACGATAAGCTATGCTGCGCAGCTACTTCTGGCAAGGCCATCGCATCAAGTGTTACACCCGTACGCCCTGTTATGCTTTCACGCGATTTAGACTCCCCATACGCTTTTGGCGGAATAAGCGCTAATACCGACTCAGGCAAAATTAAATTAGCCGGTTTTAATGTTGTTAAAATAGCACTGAGCGCCGCTTGCTGCTGCGCTTTTGCAACCACTTTCGCGCCCTTAGCAGGTGAGTTGTTGCGTGTTTCGTATTCGTAGTTAACCCCCGCAATTAGCTTAACTGCAGCCTCTACTTGATAGCGATGAAATAAATAAAGCGGCACGAGTTTTTCTTCTAACTGCGAGAGTGCATCGCCCGTTTTAATGTTGTTAATACCAAATTGCGAAAGCGCTTTTTTACGTACATCAAGCACTCTAAGTAACTCTTGCGCTGGGTTAGTACCGTTATCCCATAAGTGCGCTGTAGGGTGTGCCCCGCCCTTTGCGCGTGCATCGCTATCAGATATAAACTCAAGGCCCTTCGTTTTGTTCTCTTTTAATATTGTTGCAAGCTCAGCACTTTCATCTTGATTAGTGAAGTCGCTGTAACCATATTTAATAACTTGGGTATCCCATACGCCCATACCGCTTGCATAGCCGCGGGTTACATCAAGCTCGCCTTGCTCGTTAAAGCTAAGTAAGGGGTGCGGGTAATCCATAACTGACGCTCTATCCCCCACCGAGGCTGCAAAGTTATGTGCAATGCCCAGCGTATGGCCAATTTCGTGTGCACTTAACTGGCGAATCCTATCAAGTGCCATTGCCTGTAAGTTCTTAGCCACCTCGTTACCTTTTAAATAAGGCGCACCAAGGGCTTCTGCAATTAAAATATCTTGGCGTACACGCAATGAGCCAAGTGTTACATGCCCTTTGAGTATTTCGCCGGTACGAGGGTCTATAACAGAGCTTCCGTAAGACCATCCGCGTGTAGCACGATGCACCCACTGAATAACGTTATAGCGAATATCCATAGGATCAGCATTGCTCGGCAATACTTTGACTATAAATGCGTTTTTATAGCCTGCTGCGCTAAAGGCATCATTCCACCACTTACCGCCTTCAAGTAACGCGCTTTTAACCGGCTCAGGCACGCCAGGATCTAGGTAATAAGTAATAGGCTCAACGGGTTCACTAATCGGTAAACTTGGATCTTTTTTAGCTAAGCGATGACGCGGTATATAGCGCACAAACATAGATTCACCAAGGGGGGCTGCATAGTCTTTATGCTCAATGCTCCAATACCCTGATTGCGGGTCAAATTTACGTGGCGTGTATTTATCATCAGGTAATTTAATAAGTGAGTGGTGCATATGTACAGTAAGTGCGTATGCATCGGCGCTTACTTGGCGCACAAATTTACCAGGTTTAGAGCCCTTAAACGTTAATACTGCTTCAAGCTCGGTATTTTTTACAAACGCTTTTGAGCGATTCATATATACAGCGCTGCGTGATTCATCAAGGCTAAAGCTGCCTTGCTTGCGCGCTGCAAGCGTACGGCTTACCCCGTGTACATCGCTTAATAAATAGGGTGTGTAATCAATCAGGAGCGTTTTTTCGCTTTGCGCTACCACTTTAAAGCCCGCTAAAATACTGGATGCAAAGGCCTCTTTAATACTTTGCTGCTCAGCTTTGTTAGTGGTATTAGCGCGATAATATGTATTTAGCGCGCGCAACATTACTTTATCGCCAAAACGCTCAAACTGAACTAAATGCGTGTTACCAAGTTGACCTCTATCTAAGCCTATATCGTTAGAACCAACTCCATAGGGTAAGCTTTGCTGAAGCAAAAATTGCTGCTCTAATTTATCTACTTTTAAAAACACTTTGCCGTTTTGAGTATCGTAGTAAAACGAAAAGTACCCAGGAAAGTGATTCATTTGCGCAGTAAATTCATCTATAGGCTTAATTGCTGCGTGCGCTTGGGTTATCATAGAGCACAGCACAGTAAAGAATATGTAACTTATTAGTGGTATTTTTTTCATAATCTTATCTTTGTTATTGGCGTTTTAAGTACGATTAGGTGGCACCATTATTACAGTGCTATTTAAACAATACAGGTATTTAAGACGAAATTCAGCGCACTAAGTTAATCTCTCTCACATTTAGATTAGCTAGTACACGTTATCAGGAAAATAGAATGCGTAGACTCCCACCAGTATTACTAGAAGACGGTTGTCCTAGAGAACTTTTATCGTTAATTAGAACCATTTTAGCAGCATGTAAAGAAATTTCGTTTCGTGTTGGCCAAGGTGCGCTTTCAGGCGTATTAGGCTCAACGCTTGATGAAAACATTCAAGGTGAAACCCAAAAAAAGCTTGATGTATTATCTAATCAGCTTTTAAAAGATATTTTACTGGAGTCTGGGTCAGTTAAAGCCATCGCCTCAGAAGAGGAAGACTACACAGTAGCTGGCAACCAAGACGCTAAATACATTGTGGCGTTTGACCCGCTTGATGGCTCATCAAATACCGATATTAACTCGCTAGTGGGTACTATATTTTCAATTATGGAAGCCCCAGAAGGCTCAGATGCCGCCGATCAAAGTATATTTATGCAGCCAGGCCACAAACAAGTTGCTGCAGGTTACGTGCTTTACGGCCCATCAACTATGCTTGCACTTACTACAGGTAAAGGCACGCGCATGTTTACGCTAGATAAAACCCAAGGTAGCTTTTTACTAACACAAGACTTTGCCACTATCCCTGCTGATACAAACGAATTTGCCATTAATGCGTCAAACCAGCGTCATTGGCAGCCAGCAATGCAAAACTATATTAATGACTTACTCGCTGGCGATACCGGCCCACGTGCTAAAAACTTTAACATGCGCTGGATTGCCGCTATGGTTGGCGATGTGCACCGTGTACTTAGCCGTGGTGGTTTATTTACCTACCCAACCGACACCAAAGATGCAAATAAACCTAATAAGCTACGTTTACTGTACGAAGCCAACCCCATGGCTATGCTAGTTGAGCAAGCAGGTGGTATCGCCTCTACGGGTACTGAGCGTATTATGGATATTCAACCCGATGCAATCCACCAGCGTGTGGCGGTAATATTAGGCTCTAAAAACGAAGTAGAAACGTGCTTGGGATATCATAAGTAAACAAGTTGCTATTGCCGGCACAGTAAGCTGTAAAAATAATGACCTTGTGGGTTTTACCTGCAAGGTTTTTTTATGCCTAAATTATATCTGTTGATTTAATAAAATATTTTAGGGGCTGTTTAATATTGATAAGTGCTAAAAACAAAAAACCCAGCATAAGCTGGGTTTTTACAATTCTGAAAGAAAACTAAATTACTTGATTTTAGCTTCTTTGAAAATCACATGTTTACGAGCCTTAGGATCGAACTTTTTGATTTCCATCTTTTCAGGCATGTTACGCTTGTTTTTGTCGGTAGTGTAGAAAAAACCAGTACCAGCAGTTGAAACTAAACGGATTTTATCGCGCATGATTCAGTTCCTTAAACTTTTTCGCCGCGAGCACGGATATCTGTAAGTACCGCGTCGATGCCTTTTTTATCGATAATACGCATACCTTTAGTAGTAGTGCGTAGTGTTACAAAACGTTTTTCACTTTCAACCCAAAAACGGTGTGTTTGTAGGTTAGGTAGGAAACGACGTCTAGTCGCGTTTCTCGCGTGTGAACGGTGATTACCAACCGTTGGACGCTTACCTGTAACTTGACATACTTTAGACATGTCTATATATCTCCAATAACTTCGCTCGAGCTTAATTTAACCTAAGGCCATGTATTTGTGCCCTAGATAAATCGAAGGGCGCTCTTTATACAGCTTTTACAGGCAAAGATCAAATACTGATCTATCCAACCAGCTCATATGTAAATTTGATAGCGGCTAATTATAAAGATCGAATGCCCTTAGGGAAAGTAAAAACTGCATTTAAATTAAACTAATTTACTAAAACCGTCCAAACCGCTCATTTTTAACACACTTATCCATCAAGCAACCTTAAATCAAGCCTCGCTGTGCAAAAGAAACACACGTTTCTCCTCCTACAATGATGTGATCAAGCACATTTATGTCTACTAATTGCAGTGCTTGTTGTAATTTATTAGTGATAAGTTTGTCTGCTTGGCTTGGTTCGGCAATCCCGCTTGGGTGATTGTGTGCCAAAATAATGGCCGCAGCATTATTTTTTAAGGCCGCTTTTAGGACTTCTCTGGGGTAAACGCTGGCTGAGTTTATCGTGCCATAAAACAAAATTTCGTCTTTTACTAAACGGTTTTGGCTATCGAGATAAAGCACCATAAACACTTCTTGCTGTAGCCCACGCATTTGCAGCGTTAAATATTCATACACCGCATTTGGCGAATTAAACACCGCATCGCGCTGGCAACGCTCCTGCATGTAACGCTGACTCAGTTCAAGCACCGCTTGCAATTGCACATATTTTGCCATTCCTAACCCTTTTTGTGCGCAAAACTCATCTTGGCTGGCGTTAAATAAATTATGCAATGTTTTGTTTTCGTTAAGCAGGTGCTGTGCAAGCTCAATCACATTCATACCGGGTAAGCCCGTACGCAAAAATATCGCTAATAACTCAGCATCGGTCAATGCTTTAGGGCCTTTTGCAATGAGTTTTTCGCGTGGGCGAAGTGAGTTAGGTAACGATGTTAATTGCATTATTCATCCTTGATGATTAAAAAACAGTCTTATAACTGTAATGCAATTTTTAAAATTAGCCTGATTATTTAATCCTAAAAACTTAGCTCAAAGCACAAAGATTTGTTATTTTAGCCTGCATATACACTCAAGCAAAAGACACTCATGACTAACTTAACAAACAAAAAAATCGTACTTGGCATCACCGGCGGCATCGCAGCCTATAAATGTGCCGAGCTTGTTAGGCGCTTAAAAGAGGCAGGTTGCGAAGTAAAAGTAGTTATGAGCGAGTCAGCTAAACATTTTATAACCCCATTAACTATGCAAGCGGTGAGTGGTGAAATGGTGTCTGATTCATTACTTGACCCCTCAGCAGAGGCTGCAATGGGCCACATAGAATTTGCCAAATGGGCTGATTTAATTTTGGTTGCGCCTGCAACGAGTAATACCATTGCCAAAATGGCCGCAGGCATAGCCGATGATTTACTTACCACACTATTACTGGCAACCCCTGCTAAAGTGGCAATAGCCCCAGCAATGAACCAGCAAATGTATGCACACCCTGCAACACAAGCAAATTTAACCACTTTAAAAGCACGTGACGTACTTATTTGGGGCCCAGGCAAAGGTGAGCAAGCCTGTGGCGATGTAGGTGCTGGGCGCATGCTAGAGCCCCATGAGCTTGTGGCTTTGTGCACTGCCACAGAGCAGCCGCAATTATTAGCAGGTAAAACCATTACAATTACGGCAGGGCCAACCCGCGAGCCGCTTGACCCTGTACGTTTTATCTCTAATCACAGCTCAGGAAAAATGGGCTTTGCCCTGGCTGAGGCCGCTTTAAAGCTTGGCGCTCATGTCAATTTAATTTCAGGGCCTGTCACTATCAAAGCCCCTGTTGGCGTTAATTTAATAAACATTGAAAGCGCTGAGCAGCTATTAAATGAGTCATTAACCTATGCCCCACTCTCTGATGCTTTTATTGGTTGTGCAGCCGTAGCCGATTATAGAGCGGCTAATGTAGCGACTCAAAAAATGAAAAAACAAGGCGATGAGCTTACCCTCACCCTTGTTAAAAACCCCGATGTAATAGCCGCCGTGGCAAACTTAACGCAAAACCGCCCTTACACTGTGGGTTTTGCTGCTGAAACGCAAAATGTGGAGAGCTATGCAAAGGGTAAACTTAAAAATAAAAATCTCGATATGATCTGCGCTAACGATGTATCGCAAAGTGGTTTAGGGTTTAATTCCGATCACAATGCTTTAACACTTTACTGGCAAAATGAGCAGTTAGCACTTGCGGTAAATAGTAAAACACGCATTGCTCTTGAGGTAATTAAACAACTTGCCAAGCAACTATAAAGTGCTGGAAACAAACTGAATAAAACATTAACATAAGCCACTCATTTGAACAAAAAATGATTAGCAGCTAAAAATAACAAATAAAAAAGGAAGGTTCATGCCTGCGACAAAAAGAAGTAATCGCAAAGAGCAAATACTGCAAGCCCTCGCGCAAATGTTAGAAACCAGCCCAGGACAACGGATTACAACTGCAAAGCTTGCTGCTGAAGTGGGCGTGTCTGAAGCTGCGCTTTACCGTCACTTTCCAAGTAAAGCACGTATGTTTGAAGGCCTAATAGAGTTTATCGAAGACACGCTTTTATCGCGCATTAACCTTATTTTAGAAAACGAAAAAGAAAGCCAAACACGCGTTTATAATATTTTGCTGTTGCTACTAACGTTTGCAGAAAAAAATCCAGGTATTACACGCATACTTACCGGCGACGCCCTACAAGGCGAGCAAGAGCGTTTACGCGAACGTGTACAAGGGCTATTCGAAAAGCTAGAAACGCAATTTAAACAAGTACTGCGCGAGCGCAAACTTCGTGAAGGTAAAACTTTTCAAAGTGACGAACTCACCCTTGCTAACTTTTTACTAGCCTATGTTGAAGGTAAAATGAACCAGTTTGTACGCAGCGACTTTAAAGTAAAGCCAAGTTCGCAATTTGAAAAACAATGGCCAGAACTACAAAAAATTTGGTTATAACCTTACTTTATTATTTTACCGTTAGCGCTAGTTATTCGCGCTAACGTTTACCCTTTCGTCCCTTTTCTTATACCGCTTATCTGATCCGCTCGAAATATAAACCAAACTCGCTACAATACTTATTACATTAAAAGTACTGTGAAAAACGAGAATCAATAATGAAAACAACGCTCACCTTTTTAAGCTCTGCACTGTTTGCAAGCTTAGCGAGCCCGGCTGCTTGGGCTCAAAAGCCGTTAGAATTTAAAGACGTATTCGATTTTAAGTACGCAAAAAGCACCCAACTTTCAGATGATGGTAAAATCCTCAGCTTTAGCGCTAAACCCTACCGTGGCAATGCAAATGGACAAGTTTATGACTTAACAACAAACTCCCTCATTAGCACCGTGGAGCGCGGCACCAAGCCCGTTATTAACAAAGCGGCTAATTGGGTGGCATTTACACAAGTACCCACTCTGCTTGAGCAAGAGACCAGCGAGAAAAAGTCATCACTTAAAAACAACCTCATTTTAGTAAATACCCAAACCGGCGAAAAACAGCAATTTGCTGACGTAAAAGACTATGTTTTAGGTAACAATGGCCAGTGGCTTGCTTATCGAGTTGATAAAAAAGCAGAAAAAGACACACCTGCTGAAGATAACAGCGAAGAAAAAAGCGCTATCACACCAGATAAAAAAGATAAAAGCTTTGAGCTAGTAATAATAAACTTAAAAAACAGCACCACCCACAGCTTAAATAATGTATTTAGTTATGCGCTAAGCCCAAGTGGCGCTCAGCTGCTTGCCAGCCAAAGCTTTAGCGATGGCAACAACAATCAGCTTGTACTGCTTGAGCTTAATAATAACTTTGCGCAAAGCGTATTAATTGATGAGCCAGGCGTGGTTGCACAATCAATTAGTTGGCACCCTGATAAAGAAATAGCCGCATTTAACCTCGGTAACTACGTAAACGATGATGAGCGTCGCAGGCAATACTCTCTAAAGCTTTGGCAAAATAACACCCTTAGCACTATCGACTCCTCTAATAAAGAATGGGTTATAGGTAAAACAGCATCGATTAGCTGGTCTGAAAATGGCGAGCGCTTATATTTTGAAAACCACCCCAAACTGGCCCCTAAAATAAAAGCAAAAAAGTACACCGACCAAGCATCACTGTACGACTTTGACACGATTCGTGAACATAAAGCGCTAAACGTGTGGCACAACAACGATGCCCAAATAAAACCACGAGAAGAGCAACAGTGGAACAAGGTTAATAAAAACCGCCATTACAGCGCTGTTTTTCATTTAAAAAGCCAAAAAGCAGTACAACTAAGCAATGAAAAAGTCAGCGATTTAGCGCTTAACACTAATCGTAGCCAAAGTGTATTAGGCTACTCTAACCAAGCCCACCTAGAAAAAATTATGTACGGTGGCTTTTTTGCCGACTACTACAGCATAAACATTAATACCGGTGAGCAAACTCCCATTATTAAAAATTCACCGTTTACACCAAGCCTTGCACCTAATGGGCGCTATGCAGCCTACTTTGCACAAAGCCAAGTACAACTTAAAGATTTAAAAACCAATAAAGTTACCGCCCTTAGCAAAGCTATTAATGCCACGTTTGCCGATGACAAACACGACTATCCATCACCGCAACCTGGCTATGGGTTTGCCGGTTGGTTAAATAACAGCAGCCAAGTATTGGTTTATAGCAAATACGATATTTGGGCGTTTGATGTCAACACTCAACGCGCTGAGCGTTTAACTAATGGTAAACCAAGCAATACGCAATATCGCGTTATTAAACTTGATAAAAACCAAGTAGGCTTTGCTCAAAACGATACATTACTTGTATCAGCCGTTAACTTACAATCAAAGCAACGTGAAGTAGTCAAGCTTGATTTAGCCTCACAAACGGTTACTAATGTACTGAGTGGCAAAAAACGTATTGATGTAGTTAAAAAGGCAAAACATGCCGATAAATACCTATTTACCGAGCAAACTTATCATCAGTTTCCTGATTACTACCAAAGCGACTTTAGCTTTACAGCGCCTAAAAAAGTCACCAACTTAAATCCACAATTGGCGGATTTTGCCTGGGGCGAAAAGCCAGAGCTAATTAGCTACAAAGGCTTTGATGGCGAAGACCTACAAGGGGTATTAATTAAACCTGCAGGCTACAAAGAAGGCGATAAAGTGCCCGTTGTTGTGTATTTTTACCGCTACATGAGCCAGCGCATGTATGATTTTCCTAAAATGGAGCTAAATCATCGTCCTAACTTCCCTATGTTTACCTCAAATGGTTATGCAATCTTTTTACCTGACATTCGCTTTGAAATAGGCCACCCAGGTAAATCGTCAACGCAAACCATGATCAACGCCACGCAAAAATTAATAGATTTAGGCATAGCCGACCCAGATAAAATAGGCCTACAAGGGCATTCATGGGCAGGTTATCAAAGTGCGTTTATGATCACCCAAACAGATATGTTTAAAGCGGTTGTATCGGGCGCGCCGGTATCAAACATGACCAGTGCATACAGCGGCATACGTTTAAAGTCGGGCCTTGCGCGTCAATTTCAATACGAAACAGGGCAAAGTCGCATAGGTAAAAATTTATTTGAAGCACCCGAGCTATACATCGAAAACTCACCAGTGTTTTTTGCCGATAAAGTAAATACCCCTATTTTAATTATGTTTGGGGATAAAGACGACGCAGTACCTTGGCACGAAGGCGTGCAATATTACTTAGCCCTGCGCCGTGCGGGTAAAGACGCCACCTTTTTACAATACGAAGGTGAACCACATCATTTGAAAAAATTTCCTAACCAGGTCGATTTTTCAGTGCGTATGATGCAGTACTTTGACCATTACTTAAAAGGCAAGCCAGCCGCTAAGTGGATGACAGAAGGTGAACCGTTCGTTGAAGAGTAAAACCTATTCGCAATAACTCTTAGTTAAGAAGTTGGTTTAAATACTAAAAAAGCCGATATTGTATAAATCAATATCGGCTTTTTGTTTTAAAGTTTCTATTATTAAACTACAAACACAGCTCTCTAAATGGCAAAGTGGCTGCACCAATGGAGACCGGAAAGTTATTAATGTTTGAGACCACCAGCTTAGACATTGGGCGTTTAGCACCGCGTCTAAATTGTGCGTAAACCTCAGTACGCGCTATTACTTTTTCGGCCAGCTCTTTAGGTATATGGCCGCCAATAATAATCGCTTCTGCATCTAATAGCGCCGAGCAACAGGTTGCTACTAAATCAAACGAATCTTGAACTTTAAATAGCCACTCTTCAACGCCTGGCCATTCTGGGTCAAAGTTATCGTGCAGGTCGTAAATTGAATCAACCGCTACACCATTTTTTTTCAAAATGCGCTTTAGTAACTCTAAATTGGGATGAGCGTATAACTTTGGCGGTAACATATCGCCAAGCTCGCCAGCATTACCGTAAGTACCACGCAGTACATCGCCGTTATTTACGATTCCGCCACCAAATGCAGCCGAGACAAACATATACACAAAGTTTTTATACTCGCGGCCTATACCTGCAACCCCTTCGCCAGCGGCGGCGCCTGTAGCGTCATTCACCACCCACGTAGGGAGTTGAAAATGCTTAGAGACAATATCGATAATATCAACCTGCGACCACTCCTCTAGCATATGGTGGGTATTCATTTTACCGTCCATAGAACTAAAAAAGCCCGATATACCCACGCCCATTCCCAGCACTTTTTCGCTCGCAATGTTATGCTCTGCGCTTATATCGTCCACTAGCTTTTGCGCACTTTTAAGTACGTTATTAATACTCATGTCTGACATAAGCTGCATATGGGTGTAAATAACTTTGCCGGTAAAATCCATGACCGCTACAGAAATAGCATCAAGCAAAATAGCTAAACCAAAGGTAAAGCCGTATTCGGGGTTAAGCGCAATACCAAACCCAGGCTTACCCTTTTTATTAGGGATAAGCGTATCGGTTTGCATTATTACGCCATGCTGAGTTAACGATTTAAGTAAACGCGAGACAGTTTGCTGCGGAATTCGGGTGGCGCTCACAATATGGCTTTGTGTTACACACTGCTCCCAAAACACCACCTTAATAATATCACGTTCAATGTCTTGAAAAAGTTTATCGCCTTTTCCAAGCTCAAATCCTGAGCGTAATAAGTTACTGTTATTTAGCGAAAACATAGCTATTAACCCTAATAAAATTGGAGCACAAGGTTACGTTAAACCACTTTAAAGAACAAGTAGGCGAGCGCGCCTACTCAATCACTATCACTCTAAAATCGTTAACGTTAGTATTTGTTGGCCCAGTAATAATTAAATCATCAATGGCTTTAAAAAACTGATGGCTATTATGGCCTTCTAACTGAGCGTGTAAGTTTTCGCCAGCATCAAGTGCGCGCGCAATCGTGCTGCTATCTATATACGCACCGGCAACGTCTTTACTGCCATCTACACCATCGGTATCACAGGCTATGGCATACATGCCCGCCTCGGCGTTAAGCGCCTCTGCCAATGCCATTAAGTACTCTTGATTAGGGCCACCATCGCCATAAACATCGGCTACCGTTACTGTAAGCTCACCGCCAGAGAACAACATAACGCGCTTACCTTGCGCTTTTTGCTCAAGGGCAATTTTAGCATGTGCGCGGGCAACCTCTTTTGCCTCACCTTGAATGTCGTACCCAAGTACTTGCGTATCCCAGCCTTGGTGCTGCGCTACATCAATAGCACTGTCAATCGCGTGCTGGGCATTAGCTACAATAAAGTGTTTGCCTTGAGTATCAGCTGCGCGTGGTTGCTCAGGCTTTAATAAATGCGCTTCAATTTCGTTAATAACCGGCCAGTTGTACTTTTGTAAAATAGCCAGCGCATCGGCTTTAGTGCTGTTATCGCTAATTGTGGGGCCTGATGCAATGTCACTTGGCTTATCCCCTACTACATCCGAAATAATCAGCGTGACATAATCCGATTTAGCCGCTTGTGCTAACTTACCGCCTTTAACAAGCGAGAGCTGTTTGCGCACAACGTTAATTTCATCAACGCTTGCACCACTTTTAAGTAAAAACTGATTAAGTGCCTGCTTTTGCTCAAACGGCACATCATCTACCGGCAAACACATAAGCGACGAGCCGCCGCCTGATATAATAAACAAAATAGGAATATCGGCCGGGTTATTTTTTACAAGCGCCAATAACTCTTTACCTGCTGCTAAGCTGTTATCATCTGGCGTTGGGTGATTAGCACTAAGCACTTTAATGCGCCCAGTGTCGCCGGCACTTTCGTAACCATAACGTGTCACTACCGCACCAAAGCATTTATCACCATAAAAACGGTTAACCTCTGCGGCCATTTCGGCGGCGGCCTTTCCGGCGCCCACCACGCATAAGCCATTACTGGCATCTATCTTTTCCAAGTACTTACTCATACACGCACTGGGTTTACAGGCATTTACCGCCGTGGTAAATAAATCGATTAAAAATGACTTTTTAGAATCCATGGGTTAACGCTCACGAAAAAATTGATGGAATAGCAAGGCAAATTAATACCATCACAACAAACATGCTAAGCAGCATAACGATATCTTTACCGGTTAAAATTGAGTTTGAGATAGTCTCAGCGTTTTGCGCTTTAGCAACCTCGTTTACTTCGCGTGGAATCGCAATGCTTGTCGTAAGGGTAATCACCGCAGTGGCCACAAAGCCAATAAAGTTCCACCAAAACCAAAATACGTCTGGCGCAAATACCGACACCAACAAGTTAATTAACACACCACTAATTAGACCTATATTTGCATGCAGCGCAGCACTGCGCTTACTAACTACGGCAATTAAAAATACCGCCAGTATTGGGCCATAAAATAACGAGCCTACTTTGTTAATGGCTTCAATAATAGTAGGTGCTATATCACCGGCATAAAGCGATAAAATTAACGTAATTGCACCCCAAATAAGCCCTAAGTATTTAGCCAGTTTTAAGTACGTTGGTTGGTCTAGCTCTTTATTTGAAATACGGCTGTAGTCTTCAATACTTACCGCCGAAAGCGAGTTAATAGCAGAGCTAAGTGATGACATAGCCGCCGATAAAATAGCCACCACTAATAAACCAATTAAGCCATGTGGTAAGTAATCTAAAATAAAGATTGGCATCATCCAATCTGGATTATCGGCTGGAATTTTGGCTAAAAACTCAGGGTTGCTCATAGCCAGTGTGCCTACAATTAAGCCCGACACACAATATAAAATAGTAATAGGAAAACGCACTACGCCGTTGGCTAAAATCATGTAGCGTAAGTTTTTAGGATCTTTTGCACTAAGTGCACGTTGCGCTTGTGTTTGGTCACACCCATAGTAAGAGGCGTAAAGCACCACACCACCAAAAATCATAGGTAAAAAGCCAAAACCATCGCCACTAAATCCAAACGAATCAAATTTTATGGCTTCTAATCGGCTCGAATCAACATTAGCAATAAAGGTATCAACCCCACCTAAGTGATAAAGTCCAAAGCCAATACAAGCAATAGTTCCCAGTACAATGATGATCATTTGAATTGCATCACCATACACCACGGCTTTCATACCGCCTTGCAGTGAATATAACACCGTGATCACGCCGGTAAGCACAATGGCTTGCCATGCTTCTATGCCCATAGTGCCTTGGAGAATAAGCGATACCGCATAAATCATAATACCGGTGGCAAATGCGCGGCTAAACTGAAACACCACACTAATAAGCACACGGGTAGAACGACCAAAGCGCATTTCTAAGTAATCATAAATACTTACAATGCCGCTTTTATAAAGCTTAGGTAAAATAGTCGCTAAAATTAAAATCATCGCCAGCGGCACACCTAACTCATACGAGAGCCATTGCATACCACCGCCTTCACGCAAACCAACAAATGCAGGAGCCGAAATAAAGCTAATAGCCGAAAGCTGAGTGGCCATTACCGACAAAGCTAAAGGTTTCCACCCTAAGCTTTTGCCTCCTAAAAAGTAATCACTTTTATTGGTTTGTTCGCGTAGCATAAACCCCATTACCAATAAGGCACCAAGGTAAAGAGCAACTATTGAAAAATCTAATATATTCATAATTATTTCGCGTATTCACATTAAGAAAACACAGCGCCTTCTCAAAAATAAAAAACTAAACAGCTATAAGCTTACTTCTAAAACAGTCCCTAAAAACAAGCCTATCGCTAACTTAGCTGAAAAATGCATCACAATGCAAAAAGCCTATTAACCCCAAAACAGGTTAATAGGCGTAAAGCATTTATTTAAAAGTCGTATTTGACTCTAAATGTAACGCGTCGTGGGAGAATTGGACGGCCTACAAAGTAAGGATTGTCTGACGTTTGGCTATTACCTAAACGCGGCGAGCCTTCGGTAACACCATCAGAGTCAAACAAATTAAATACCCCTACGCTTAAACGTACGGTTTGCTCTGGGGCGATTTGCCAGTTATAACCCGCATCAAATCTAAACAAGTGGAATGAATCAAGCTCTACAGAGTTTGCATCGTTAGCAAAGTTTTTACCTGTAAAATTATGATACAAAGCAGCATCCCAATTATCTGCGGTGTAGCTTATAGAAGAGTTAAATAATACTTTTGGTTTACGACGTAACTCGTTACCAATAATAGAAGGGTCTGAGTCAAACTCAGTAAATTCGTGGTCGGTGTAGGTCATGTTGGCATCAACCGCCCACTCATCGGTAATATCGTAACGACCCGTAAGCTCCACACCCGTTGCTTTGGTTGATTGCATAACAGGCAGCTCTAATACCCCACCGTTGCCATCGTTAACAAAGTCTACGCTGCGTCTGTCTTTTAAGTCGGTTCTAAATAACGCGATACTACCGCTAAAGTCGTTATCAAAAAACTTAATACCAAGCTCGCCTTGTTCAACAATTTCGGCTTCGTAGCTGGCAGGCTCACCTAAATCGTTAAACTGAATCCCTCTAATTTCTGGGAAGAAAAACCCGCGAGATGCATTCGCATATACGTTTAAGTTATCGGTTAAGCGATATAACGCTGCACCCGATACCGCAAATTCAGAGGTGTCTACTTCGCCGTAGGTCATTACACCACTGCCTGTGGTGTTTACCTGTAAATTAGGCGCAAGTGATGGATCATCAGAAATTTGTACAACTTGGCTGCCTTCACGGCTAATTTTGCCGTCAATTTCTTCATAACGAACACCAAAGTCGATAATCCAGTCATCGCTTTCCATTTGGTCCGCTACATAAAGCGCACGACGGGTAGCGCTAATTGTTTGGTTGGTGTAAGAAATACCTGGGCCACTAATACCATTTTGTGTGTACTGAACAACATCACCATCGGCATTGGTGTACGTTAAATCAACCAGTTCTGGGTTATTGTTAAATTCCCCCAAGTAGGTCGTAATAACGTTATCGTCATCGGCTTCACTGTGAGAGAAAAACGTACCAACGGTAATATCGTGGCTAAAATCGCCAACAAAAATACTTTTAACAATATTAAATTCGGCCGAGAAATCCTCTGCTGGGCGGTCTCTATCTAAAATACGATTAGCAAATAATAAGTCATCGCTTGCCAGTGCCTGCCCCGATGCAGTGTAAGTAAACGCTGCATCGCTTACATCACCTAAACCACGGTTAGCTAAAAACTCTTCCTGGCTCTCAGGTACATTAATAATACCGTCGCCATCTAAAAATAGATTAAATTCGTGTTGGTACTTTGCGTATTTACTGCGCATGTTAATAGCAAAATCGTTAGCGAGCTCTTTTTCAAATACGACCGAGATTGAGCCACCTTTAGTTACCACACCATCACTAATTGGCGATTCATAACGACCATTGGCAGTATCGTAAGACAGGTTAGACACATTAGCAGTTTGCAATGACTCCACTTCGCGTCCATCGTTACCAGTTAAGCGTTCGCGGCTGTCGCCATCAAGTGGAATAGGCAGGTAAAACTGTGCTTGGTCGTCAATGTATTGGCCATACACAGTAAATGAGCCAGAGCCGTCATCAAATTCTTTACGAATATTACCGCGCAGCTGAGTGCCTTTCGTTTCAAGCCCTGTATCTAACGGGCCCTCATCGTAACGGTAAAAGCCCGACAGCGCATAATAAAGTCCATCTTCGTTTAGCGGCCCGCTTGTAGCAAAATCTAAACGGGTACGGCCCTGATCAGAAAGCTCCATTTGCACAGTACTTTGCGGATCATCGCTGCCTGTTTTAGAAATATAGTTAATAATACCCGCTACAGAGCCTTGGCCAAATAAGTTAGACACACCGCCACGCACAAATTCTACACGCTCAATACCTAAGTCGTTTCGGTAGTACACATCAAACGCCGATGAGTTTAAGCCAAAAACACTCAAACTAGGTGAACCGTCGTACGACAGTGGCGTAAACTGAAACTGACCCGATGAAGGTAAGCCTCTTACTTGTAGGTTTGTTCCAACCTCACCACCGCCCCCTTCTACTTTAATACCTGGGATATAACGTAATACATCTGCTTGGCTGCTTGATGAAAGCTTTATTAATTCATCTTCGCTAATAGAGGTTACTGACTGTGGGGTATCTGAAATAACGCGTCCTTTGCTGGTACCAGAGACGATAATACGTTCAACGTTATTTTCTTTTTTTGCTGTATCTGGCGCAGTCTCTTCTGCGGCAAACGCGCCTTGTGTGAGGCATAAAGATACAATAGAGGCGATCGTAGTTTTATTCACGGGTATTCTCCAATTGTGCTAGTTGTCTGTGTGTAATTACTTAGAGTGTGGCTAAGTAAGTGCGAAATAATCAAGTATACATGTTAGTTTTTTGTTACTTCGAACAGGATTTAAGCACAGAAAAAAAACATTTACAACCCATAATGAGTGCTTTAATATTATCCAAATCGAAAATAACACACAAAGAGCACCCAATATGACTACTACAATCAACGGTAAACTTGATGCAGCCACAGCGGCATCGCTTACAGAACTTGCTACTAAAACACTTATAGCAAACGATTTAGGTGGCTATACCGTCCCTACGCATGGCCTTTACCCGTTTCAGTGGAACTGGGATTCAGCGATTACAGCCCTAGGGTGGATGAAGTCTGACGAGAGCCGTGCGTGGCAAGAAATTGATGTGTTATTTTCAGGCCAGTGGGATGACGGCATGGTGCCACATATCTTATTTCATAAAGATTCTACTACCTACTTCCCTGGTCCAGATGTGTGGGGCTCTGATAAAAAAATTAAAAGTACGTCTATTTCGCAGCCACCGGTTGTGGCAACAGTAATGAAAGAAATGCTTGCCAGCGCACAAGATAAAGCCCTTGCAAAGCAAAAAGTTAAAGCATTATTTTCTCAAGTTGTTGATTACCATTTATGGTGGTACAACGACCGCGATCCTGAAAACACAGGCTTAGTGGTCACTTATCACCCGTGGGAATCGGGTATGGATAACAGCCCATCGTGGGATGATGCCCTTGAAGCTGTACCTGGTGTTGATTGGGAATACACCCGCCGCGACACCAGCCATGTTGATTCGTCGCAGCGCCCGCATAAAAGCGAGTACGACCGTTTCTTATACCTAGTAGACTTTTTTAAACGTAACAATTTTGATAGCAAAGTAATTTACGAAACCTGCCCGTACAAAATGAACGACCTAGGTATTATTGCTATTTTGCACCGTGCGACAAAAGATTTACTCAAAATGGGTGAACAACTCGATTTAAACGATGCTCGTACCGATTATTTAGCACAGCGTCTAGAACTAACTCAAGCAGCAATTAACACGTTATGGTGTGAGCAAAGCGAATACTTTTACTGTAAAAACGTGTTAACCAACAGCCTAGCTAAAGTTAAAACATCGGCGGCACTACTAACCGTTTATGCTGGTTTAACAACTGACGAGCAAACGCGTATTATAAATACCGCAACAGAAGATTTTATTGAGTCGAGTCAATTTAGTGTGGCATCTACCCACCCTAAAGAAGAAAAATACGAGCCACAGCGTTACTGGCGCGGCCCTATTTGGTTACACATTAACTGGATGATAGCCATCGGCCTTAAAGAAGCAGGGTTTGTAACCACGGCTGATAAAATTCAGGACGACACGCGCGATTTAGTGCTTAAATCGGGTTACTACGAATATTTTAACCCAGAAACAGGCGCCGGCTGTGGTGGTAAAGATTTCTCATGGACAGCCGCTATTGCGCTGCATTGGCTACTTGATTAATAACTAAGGCAGCATTATGAAACACACAATATGTTTTGGTGAAGTATTGGTTGATTTACTCTCTGATAAATTAAGCCAAAACAACAGCGAGCACGAAGCGTTTACTAAGTTTGCAGGCGGTGCGCCTGCAAACGTAAGCGTAGCTATTGCAAAGCTAGGTGGTAACGCCTACTTTGCTGGCATGCTAAGCACCGACAGCTTTGGTGATTTTTTACATAACGCCTTAAAAGAGCAAGGCGTAAAAACCGACTTTATGCGCTTTACCGACCAAGCAAAAACCGCCCTTGCGTTTGTATCACTTGATAAGGACGGCGACCGTACGTTTGAGTTTTACCGCGATAACACCGCAGATCTGCACTTTACCAATAGTGACTTTAGCAGTGAATGGTTTGAGCAATGCGATATTTTTCATATTTGCTCAAATACCTTAACCGACGAGCGCATACGTAAAACCACCGCGTATGGGGTTGAATTTGCCAAGCAAAATAACTCAATTGTCAGTTTTGATATTAACTTACGCCTCAACTTATGGCCTAGTAATGCTAACCCGCGTGAACACATTTTACCCTTACTAAAGCACTGCTCTATTATTAAAGCCTCTAAAGAAGAGCTTGAATACTTAGCGGGTGAGCAAACGGGTGAAGAATTTATAGCCGACACTCTCAATAATGGCTGTGAGTTATTTGTGGTTACCGATGCAGGCAACCCGATGCATTGGTATACCAAAAATGCCAAGCAAACGCTTCACCCTAAAAAGGTTACTATGGTTGATGCTACCGCCGCAGGAGATGCGTTTGTAGGTGGATTGCTGTATCAACTAGGCTTACAAAACCTCACACCTAGCTCTTTTAGTAAGCTTTGCAATAACCCCGAAACACTAACAACTATTTTTGAATTTGCTTCGTTATGTGGTGCTCATGCAGCATCTTACAAAGGGGCATTTACGTCTCTTCCTAACGAAAAATCGCTTAATGATTTTAGGAGCGCACTATGAGCCACACACCTGATAACTTTAAAAGCCGCGAATTTTTAACACAACATATTGCCGATACGCTGGCGTTTTACGAGCCAAATATAGACGACGAACACGGCGGTTTTTACCAAAACTTTTCGGATAATGGTGAGGTATTTGATAAGCAAACTCGCCACCTAGTAAGCTCTACTCGGTTTGTATTTAACTATGCACGTGCGTACCAAACCTTTAATGACGAAAAGTACCTAAACCGTGTTAAATCGGGTATTGAGTTTATTCGTAAGCACCATTTTGTTGAGCAAACAGGCGGTTACAATTGGTTATTGAGTGTTGAGCAAGGTAACGCCACTGTACTTGATGATACCAACCACTGCTATGGCTTTGCGTTCGTGATTTTAGCCTACAGCTGGGCATACCGCGTAGGTGTTACAGAGGCACGCGAATACCTAAACGATACATTTCAAACAATGGAAACGCATTTTTGGGATGCAAAAGCGGGTTTATATAAAGATCAGCACAACAATGACTTTACTAAGTGCGATCCGTATCGCGGGCAAAACGCCAATATGCATACGTGCGAAGCACTTATTGCCGCTTATGAAGCCACTCAAGATGAGCTATTTTTAAATCGCGCGCTCACACTGGCTGATAACATGGTTAATCGCCAAGCTAATTTAATGGGTGGGCTTATTTGGGAGCACTACGATATAAATTGGCAGGTTGATTTAGAGTATAACAAAGACGATCCTAAAAATTTGTTTCGCCCGTGGGGTTTTCAGCCAGGTCACCAAACTGAGTGGTCAAAACTATTAATGTTTTTAAATAAGCATAAGCCACAAACTTGGCTTGTAGAGCGCGCTCAAGCGTTATTTGATAATTCAATAGACGTTGCGTGGGATAAACAACACGGCGGTATTTGTTACGGATTTGCGCCAGATAAAAGCATATGCGATGACGACAAGTACTTTTGGGTGCAAGCCGAAACACTGTGCTGTGCGGCCTACCTTTATGAAACCACAGGGGATGAAAAATACCAGCAGTGGTATGACAAAATTTGGCAGTACTCGTGGCAGCACTTAGTTGATCATCAATACGGGGCGTGGTTTAGAATTTTAACCGTAGATAACAAAAAAATAGATACCATGAAAAGCCCAATTG
Source organism: Pseudoalteromonas sp. 2CM28B (assembly GCF_023161935.1). Lineage (NCBI taxonomy): Bacteria > Pseudomonadati > Pseudomonadota > Gammaproteobacteria > Alteromonadales > Pseudoalteromonadaceae > Pseudoalteromonas > Pseudoalteromonas sp. 2CM28B. The sequence continues at coordinate 178,201 of NZ_JALNTH010000001.1, read as the reverse complement.
GTAAAACGGATTACCATACTATGGGTGCCTGCTTTGATGTGTTGGCGTTATTAAAATAACCCAATAAGGTAAAACATTTAATTGTGTTGTGTAGACCTTTAAACCGCCTTTTTGGCGGTTTTTTTTGCCTAAATGATTACGCCTTTAATACCCTAAAAATAATCACCACAAAATATAATTTTGTGCGCGCCCTACTTTTTAAACCTCATATTTTGAATAAACACCTAATAATAAAAAATTTTGCACGCCAGCGGCGTATAGTAATATAAAAGATAATAAAAAAGAGAAACAGGCAATGCCAAACGGGAACGACCCCCACACTATTAATAGCAACGAACTTGTTGCCTGGCCGCGCATTGCAGCCATAGCCGCTATGCTCAGCTTTTCGCTGCCCACTTTTATCACCGGCTTAGAAATACATCAAAGTTCAAGTGTGAGTAATACACTGTGGGCGTTAGTTATTGGCTCACTTATATTAACCCTTATTGGTGGGGCTATGGGCACCATAGGTGTAAAAAGCCGCTTAAGCTCTTATTTATTGGTAAAAATAGCGTTTGGTAATGCTGGCGCGGGCATTGTTAATATTGCCTTTGCTTTATCGTTAATTGGCTGGTTTGGCGTAAATATTGATTTGTTTTCTAATGCCGTGGTGCGCTTACTCAGTGCAGAATTTAATATTATTATGCCCGAATGGCCCATCGATATAGTCGCAGGTTGCGCCATGCTCATAACCACACTGTATGGGTTTAAAGCCATTAATATGCTGGCCTCTATCATGATCCCTATTTTGGCTGCGGTCACCGCTATGATGCTTTTTGGCGCGCTCGATAGTATGCCACTGGTTGATTTTATTAATTTAGAAAAATCAGCAGCGCTTTCTCTTGAAGATGGTGTAGCTGCCATTGTTGGCGGCGTTATTATTGGCGCAATAATATTGCCCGACATAACCCGTTTTTCTAAGCAAAAACGTGGCGGCGTGTACACCTCATTTATTGCGTATATGGTTATTGAGCTTTTGGTTATTTTTGTGGCTGTATTTGCCGCAGCCGCCATGCAAGAAACCGAAATATTAAGCTTAATGCTTGCGCTTAATTTGGGGTTTTCGGCGTTTTTTATTGTGATAGCAGGCAGCTGGATTTTAAATTCGTTAAACCTTTACAGTACCGCACTTAGCGTGGAGGCTACCTTCCCGCATTGGCATAAAAACTGGGTTATTGTGTTATTAGGTTTGGTGGGAATTGGCGCAGCCTTTATAAATATTTTAGATATGTTTATAAGCTTTTTAGCGTTTTTGTCTGATATTTTTGTACCGGTAGCGGGCGTAATTATTGTTGATGCACTGTTTATTAAACCCCATGCTTATAACGCAGCGGCTTTGGCAAATAACGCTAACTTTTCACTTCCCGCGTTTAGCGCGTGGTTTGTAGGGGCGGCATATGCGGTGTGTAATGGCGCTTTATTTAACGTATCAATGAGTGGTATTACCGTGATTGACGCTATTATATTAACGGCCGTTATTTATACCCTGTTTGCAAAAGCCATTGCGCCCAAACCGGTTGTTCAGCAATAACTTTAAACAATAAAAAGGCGCATAAGGCGCCTTTTTATTAATCTAAATTAGGGGGCTACTCTTCATCGTCTACTTTCATTTCGTCTCGCCATTTAAGTTTTTCCAGCGGGTAGCCTAAAAAGAACTTAGCGCGCTCAAGCACTATGCGTGTAGTCAGCTTTTTAATTGCATACTGTGAGCTGCCGGTTAGCCTGTCGCACATTGCATTAAGCGCTTGAATATCGGCAAAGCAACAAAAAGAAATATAATCAATATCGCCACTTAATTGCATGCAATCCATTATTTCGGGAATGTTGTGTATGTCAGCTAAAAACTTACGCCGCGCTGCTAGGTTATTGTCCTCTAGGGTAAATTCCATATAGGCAAACACGTGCTCACAAATTTGCTCTAAATTTATATCAGCATGAAAGGTTCTAAAATATCCCGCCTCTTTTAATGCTTTTACTCGCTGAAAACAGGCACTGGGCGACAAGTTAACTTGCTCGGCCAATTCAACGTTTGTTAAATCGGCAGTTAGGTGCAGAATTGCCAGTATTTTTTGATTATACCTGTCTATTTTTATCGTTTTTTTCATAACCGGTTTCACATTTAATAATAATTAATTTTGTAAATTTAAGGTCAACAAATACATAAAATTACGCGCTTAAGCGTTATTTTCAGCAATTTGTGTGTGCTGTATTAAGGGTTTACAAAATATTATTTTGTCTGAAAAAGCGACAATGTTTATCACTAAGTAACATCACCATGATAGTCACATTAGGACATAGAACATGAGCAGATACAACAAAATACGCTTTCGTAAAACACTATTAGCATCGGCAGTTACCCTGTCGTGCATAAACTATGTGCATGCGCAAGAACAACAACAAACAGTAACTGACACTATAGAAAAAATTTCGGTGATATCGCGCGGGCGTGTTGAGTCGATACAAAACGTGCCCGACTCTGTTACCGCATTTAGCGCCGAGACAATCGAAAAATCACGTATTACTAACTTTCGTGATGTTGCTAATTTAACTCCCAACTTATCGCAGCTCGATAATTTTAGACCCGGCCTTGCCCGTATTACTATTCGTGGCTTAATTACACCGCAGGTGGGCGATCCGCCATTAGCGTTTGTAGTTGATGGTGTTACCGCCCCCGATTTAGAGTTTATAAACCAAGACCTAGTTGATATTGAACGTATTGAAGTTATGCGTGGTGCACAAGGCGCACTGTATGGCCGCGGCGCCATTGGTGGTGCGGTTATTGTGACAACTAAAAAACCTATTGAAGACTTTGAAGGTAAAATTAAAGGCTCTGTAGGTAATGGCAACACGTATAATTTGAATGCGGTTGTATCGGGTTCGCTTAACGATGAAAACACCGCTTATTTTAGAGCCGGTGGTTACATTAAAGATACCGACGGACTGATTAAAAATACCTACACAGGCGATTACGCCGACCCGTTAAAAGAGCAATCGGTTTTTTCACAGTTAGAGTTTGAGCTAAGCGAAGACACCTCAATAAATCTTAAAGGTAAATACACCTCAAGCGAAGCTGGGTTTGCTTACTACCAAGGGGTGAGCGATGACACCATTGAAGACTTTTCAATTAATACCTCACAAAATATTATTAACCAAGATGAGCGTGATGTGTATGAGCTAAGCGCCAAGCTAACCCAACATTACGATTTAGGTAAATTTGAGTTTGTAACCGCGTACAGCAATTCAGAAAACGAGCACTTTTACGATGGCGACTACTCTGCCGATGCCACCTTTATTGACGAAGATGGCTTTTTTAGAGCCCCATTTGGTACTGAAGGGTTATACGATATTGAATCGTTAACGGTAGAGTCGCGGTTTATATCCCAGTCGGATCAGGCTTTTAGGTGGTCGGTGTCGGCGTTTTATCAACAGCGCGACCGCGATACTGCGGTATTATTTTACGATGATTTTACCGATGCCGAAATTTTAACGCGTGCAGATTTTGCTAATGACGAGCCCTACCTTTCAATTATCGATAACAACAGCAGCGATGCATGGGCTCTTGCTGGGCAGTTTAACTACGATATAAACGAGCAGCTAGAGCTCACCGGTGCGATGCGCTACGATCACGATACTCGCGAGTCGTTCGACCCAACTAATAAAGACGCCACTTACGCTAAAAAATCGTTTAGCCAATTACAGCCTAAAGTTACCTTGGCGTACCAAATGAATGACGACCTACTGCTTTACACCGGCTACTCGCGTGGTTTTAGAAGTGGGGGCTTTAACGAGCCGGCCGACGGTATTAGCCGCACCTTTGATAAAGAAATTTCTGACAGCTACGAAGTAGGCTTTAAAACCGCTTTGTTTAGTAACAAAGTTACCCTTAATGGCGCCGCATTTATTATTGAGCAAGACGATGCGCAATTTACCCAATTTAATATAGATACCTTCACCCTTGAAAACCTCTCTATTGACGAAGTACAAACCAAAGGTTTAGAGCTAGAAGCCGCCTTTGCTGCCACCAGCAATTTAAGTATTAACCTCAGTGCAGGTATTGTTGATTCAGAAATTAAACGCTTTGCACTGCGCCCAGAACTGGCTGGCAGGCCACAATTTTGGGTACCTGAGTATAACTACGGGCTGTCGGCAAATCATAACTTAGCACTAAACGGGGAGTGGTCATTGTTCTCGCGCGCTGAGCTATTAATCGAAGGCCCTAAAACATTCAGTATTGATATTCCTGATGTTGAGTCGTCGCGTTATACCTACCTAAATGCCGGTGTAGGGCTTAAATCAGAGCAGTGGAGCGTTCAAGTTTACGTAGACAACCTTACGGATGAGCGCGCTATTGAAGATATTTTTCTACTAGCCGATGGGGTTACAGACTTAGTGCGCCAACCTAATAAGCCTCGTAGTTACGGTATAGAGCTCAGTTACCAATTTTAATTTTTTCACCTTTACAGCAGGTATTTTTTTAATGCCTGGTGTTTTATACCAATCCGCTTAATTAAGTGATCTATTTTGGGGATGGGTATGAGTTAACCAATAGCGATACACACATGCAAATTCTTAATCGTGACCAACTTATTGATATTTTATACGGCTGCGCCATTTTAGGCACTGGCGGCGGCGGTGAGTTAAGTGAAGGCATTGCCTATATTGACGAAGCACTCGCACAGGGTAAAACCTTTAAACTAATTAGTGCCGATGAAGTCCCCGCGGGTGAGCTTGTTTGTACGCCTTACATGTTAGGCGCTATTTCTGCTTTAAGTGAACAAGAAGAACGCGCGTATGCAAACCTGCCCCGCAGCACTAAGCACGCTATTTTAGCTGCTTACCAGCGCACCCTTGAATACACAGGTAACGATGCTATTTATGGCACTATTTGTTGTGAGCTTGGCGGCTCAAACACCGCAGTATCGTTTTACTTAGCTGCAATGTTTGACGGCTACATTATTGATGCCGACCCCGCTGGGCGCGCAGTACCGGAGATCACCCATTCAACCTATTATTTAAATAACTTACCCGCAGCGCCCATTATTACCGCGAATGAATTTGGTGAGTGCTTTATTTGTGAAAATGTAATGGACGACTTACGCGCCGAAACAGTCGTGCGAGCACTGGCTAAAATTAGCCGTAACGACATAGCAGCCATTGATCATATTTTACCTATTGAGCAAATGAAAAACGCAGTTATTCACGGCACTATTAGTAAAGCCCTTAAACTCGGTAAAGCAATGCGTGACGCCAACGCACAGCACGCTAACACCGCACACATAATTGCCAAGCACGGCGGCGGCTTTATTGCCTTTGAAGGCGAGGTAAGCACATTTGAATTTAACACCGTAGAAGGCTTTACCTTGGGCGAAGTAACACTTAAAGGGTTAAGCGAGTTTGTAAATAACAGTTACAAAATAACGGTTAAAAACGAAAACATGGCCGCGTTTTTAAATGACGAAGTACACGTAACCATTCCTGATTTAATATGCTGTATTAACAGCCAAACAGGCACACCAATTACTAATCCTAATTACGAGGTAGGCATGAAAGTAGCCGTTGTAATTTTACCAGCGCCAAAGGAATTTACAGGCCCTAAAGGTTTAGAAATATTTGGCCCGCGTTACGCAGGCGTTAACACCCCATATAAAGCAGCGATTGCAAATTAATTATTGCTAAGGGCGTGCTGCAGCTTGCTATACAATGCAGCATGGCCTTTACCAAACTCGGTGGCGTTTCTATCAATGCGACTAAGCCATTCTTTCGCTTGTACCTTTTTACCTATTTGTAAATATACCTGCGCTAAACGTAAGCTATAAATAGCATGGTAAATGCTTGAAGGCTCAGTAAATTTGAATGCGGTTTTATAATAGTTTATAGCTTCTAAATACTCTTTATTTTGCTGATAACTGTACGCTAAGTTACCGCTAGCAAGCACTATTTTAGCAGCGTGGTTGGTGTTTTTTATGGCGTTATAGGCCATTAAATTACTTTTTACTGCGTGCTCGTATTGCTGCCACTTTAAGTAAATATGCGCTTTGTTAATGTGCAGCTCTAAATGAAAAATAGGATCGTTATTTTTTGCAAAGCGCTGCTCGGCATCTCTTAGTAATCGCATCGCTGCTTTTTTACTACCAAACACATAGTGTAGGTTAGCCAACTCCACTAATCTTAAAGGGTCACCAAAAGCATTATATATCCCGTCTAACTGGGTAAACGCTTTAGCGGCATACGTTTTAGCTTCTGCTTTTTTGCCAATATAGTTAAGTGCTTTCGCGTAATAAAAATACATTTGTAGCTTAAATACATCGGGCAGCTTATCTTGCTCTAAAAAAGGAGTAATAGCGTTGAGTAAGTTTTCGAACTGTTGGTAGTCGTAGTAGTAATCAAATTGGTAGGTTTTTATTTTGTACCACTGTGCAGGGTTATCTTTGACTTCATTAAGGCGCGTTTCAATATAAGTTAAACAGTGCGTTTTGGGCTGTTGCAAGCAAAACGCTTCATGATCGCTGTAGTTTTCTGATGCTAATGCATTAAAACTTGTAGCGACAATACTTAACAGCAAAAATATACGCACCAATATTACACTCTTTAAAATCACCTTAATTAAGAGTGTAATATTTTTATCTCATCTATCACAATACGCTGAAATACTTATGCATATTGCCCACATGCAAACCCACAGCTCCACGCATACTGGAAGTTGTAGCCCCCAAGCCAGCCTGTTACATCGGTTACTTCGCCTATAAAATATAAGCCTTTGGCTTTTTTAGCTTCAAAGGTTTTAGAGCTCAGCTCATCGGTATCAACGCCGCCCAAAGTTACCTCGGCGGTACGATAGCCCTCTGTGCCATTAGGTTTTATTTGCCATGCGTGAATATAGCTTGCTAACTCATCTATTTGAGCATGGGTAAGCTGATTAATATTACAATCTGGAATCGCTTTGCTGTCGTGCAGTATGTCTATAAAGCGTTTGGGTAAGATAGTCGCAAGGCTATTTTTTAATGATTTTTGGGCTTGTGTTTCTCGCCAATCAGCCAGTTGCTGTTTTAAATCGAGATCAGGGAGCAAGTTTATGCTTACTGCCTGCCCCGCTCGCCAAAATGAGCTTATTTGCAATATGGCAGGCCCCGATAAACCTCGGTGAGTAAACAAAATATTCTCTTTAAATACAGTGCCGTCTTCGCTAGACACTTCGCACGGTATACTAATTCCTGAAAGCCCTTCAAAGCGCTCTTTATCGTGTTGATGCAAAGTAAATGGCACAAGCGCCGCCATGGTAGGTAGTACGTTTAAGCCAAACTGCTCTGCAATTTTATAGCCTATAGGAGTGGCGCCAAGCTTGGGCATTGTTAAACCGCCCGATGCGATAACTAGCGATTCACAAGTCAGTGTTTCTTGCTCAGTGGTAACACGGTAGCCAATGTCGGTTTTAGCCACATTTAACACTTCGCTGCGCAATTTAATATTAACACCAGCCCACTCGCATTCGGTAAGTAGTATATCGACTATATCCTGCGCGCTGTTATCGCAAAACAGCTGGCCTAAGGTTTTATGATGGTATGCCAAGCCGTGGCGGTCCACCAGCTCAATAAAATCGTGTTGTGTATAGCGGCTTAAGCACGACTTAACAAAGTGAGGGTTACTGCATAAGTAGTTTTCTGGACTGGCATTTTCATTGGTAAAATTACAACGCCCACCACCACTTATTAAAATTTTTCGACCAGGCTTTTTGCCCATATCAAGCACTGTAACGCTACGCCCGCGATAACCTGCTTGTGCTGCACTCATTAATCCAGCTGCACCTGCGCCAATCACAATTACATCTACTTGATTCATTACTTCGCCCTACTCAAAAATTTGCCCGATTATAGCAAAGTTTGTTTAAACACTCTGAATAGAATTTATTATTAAATTTATAGCAACAAATGTAACCGAGACTAGTTATGGCTTTTCTAAACAGCTTAAAAATAACAATCCTTTATGCTTATTTTTGTTTTATATGATAAATACTAAACAACGACAAAGGCACCGTACACCTAGGTTATAACTAAAAGAAATAGGTACATAAGCAATTATTATTTTAAAGAAATTAACAGATCATTTACCTTTGTTTCTGTTTCGTAATTTAATATTACGAACTAACTAATAACAACTAGGGATAATTATGACAACAAGTAAATCATTTAAGCGTTGCGCTATCGCGCTCACTATTAGTACGGTATTTGCAGCATCTGCAAGTGTTGCTCAAGATGTGTCTACCTCTATGGCAGAAACCACAGCCAAACTACAAAGCCAATCGGGTTTTGAAACTCAGTTTATTATTAAGTACAAAAATAGCGCGAACGATATGCTAAGCATCTCGTCTGCTGACGCAAGCCCTGCAAATATGAAAAAGCGTGCTCAACGCTTTGTAAAAAATTTCGCTTCTAAAAAAGGTAAAGTAAAAGCGAAGTACATCCGTGCAATGGCACTTAATAACCACCATGTTATGCGCGCAGATAAAAAACTAAGCGCTGCAGAAGCACAAGAATTTATGCAAGAAATGGTTGATTCTGGCAATGTTGAATACATTGAAGTGGACCAAATGTTAAAACCATTTGCAACGCCTAACGACCCTCGTTACGGCGATCAATGGCACTACTATGAGCAAGCGGGCGGCCTAAACTTACCAACCGCATGGGATACTGCAACGGGCAGTGGCGTAGTGGTTGCGGTACTTGATACTGGCTACCGTCCTCATGTTGATTTAAATGCTAACATTTTACCGGGTTACGATATGATCTCTAACCTATCGGTAGCTAATGATGGCGGCGGTCGCGACAGTGACGCACGCGATCCGGGCGATGCTGTAGCTGCTGGCGAATGTGGAAATAACGGCGCACAAGGCTCAAGCTGGCACGGTACGCACGTAGCAGGTACGGTTGCGGCTGTTACTAATAACGGTGAAGGTGTTGCCGGTGTGGCTTATGGCGCTAAAGTTGTGCCTGTGCGTGTACTTGGTAAGTGTGGTGGTTTAACGTCAGACATTGCTGATGGCATTATTTGGGCATCTGGCGGAAGTGTATCGGGCATTCCTGCCAACTCAAACCCTGCTGATGTAATTAACATGAGCTTAGGTGGCAGCGGCTCGTGTAGCTCTACCACACAAAACGCAATTAACACAGCACGCAGCAACGGTGCAGTCGTGGTTATTGCTGCCGGTAATGATAACGATAACTCAGCAAACTATAATCCAGGTAACTGTAGTGGCGTTGTTAATGTTGCCTCTGTTGGTCGTAACGGCGGACGAGCATATTATTCAAACTACGGTAGCAATATTGATGTTGCAGCGCCGGGCGGCGCACAAAGCTTTGCAAACGACTCTGAAGGCGTTTTATCAACCTATAACTCAGGCTCGTCTACACCTTCAAGCGATAGCTATGCGTTCTCTCAAGGTACATCAATGGCAGCGCCTCATGTTGCCGGTGTTGCAGCCCTGATAAAGCAAGCTAAACCAAATGCTACCCCAGATGAAATAGAAAGTATTTTAAAATCGACCACCCGCTCATTCCCAGCAACGTGTACAAGTTGTGGTACAGGTATTGTAGATGCAGCAGCCGCTGTAGCCGCAGCAAGTGGTGGTACAACACCTCCTACCGGTGGCGATAGCGAACTGACAGATGGCGAAGCTAAAACAGGCTTAAGCGGCGCTGCAAGTTCACAATCGTATTACACGATGACAGTGCCAAGTGGCGCAACGAATGTTACATTCACAATGAGTGGCGGTAGCGGCGATGCAGATTTATACGTACGCGCAGGCAGCCAACCAACTACCTCAAGCTACGATTGTCGTCCGTACAAAGGCGGTAATAGCGAGGAGTGTTCTATTGATAACCCAACAGCTGGTACATACCATGTAATGCTTCGTGGCTACTCGGCTTATTCTGGCGTTAGTTTAGTGGGTAATATTACAGGTGGTTCTACAGGTGGCGGTTCAACTACACCAGAAGCCGGTGGCGGCACGGTGAGCGATGTAACGGCTACAACAGGTAACTGGAAGCACTATACCTTAGATGTGCCAGCAGGAATGAGCACATTTACAGTCACCACCTCAGGTGGTACAGGTGATGCCGACTTATTTGTTAAGTTTGGCATCCAACCTACCGCATCTAGCTACGACTGTCGTCCTTATAAAAACGGTAACGCAGAAACATGTACGTTTAGCAATCCGCAAGCGGGTACGTGGCATTTAAGCGTTAACGCTTACAGAACCTTTTCGGGTTTAACATTAAGTGGCCAATACCAGCCATAATTAAAAGGCCCTAAGTGCATGCACTTAGGGCTTTAATAAAGTGATTATAGTTTTTCTAACACAGACTCAGCACGACTTACTGAAAACTCTTTGTCTTTTTCAACAAACAGTCCTGTTACTACATTATCGTCGACTATCATTGCATAGCGCGTAGAGCGTGTTCCACCAAAACTGCCGGTATCTTTATCAAGCCCTAACGCTTTAGTAAAACTGCCATCGCCATCTGCTAACATGTCGATTTGTTGGGCATTTTGAGATTCTCCCCACGCTTTCATTACAAAAGCATCGTTAACCGATACACAGTAAATTGCCGCAATACCTTTTGCTTTAATTTTATCACTAAGGGTTATAAATTCAGGTAAATGCGCATTTGAACAGGTAGGCGTAAATGCACCCGGTACAGCAAAAAGCACAACCTTTTTACCATTAAAAAGCTCAGCGTTAGTGTGAGTTTGCATGCCTTCGTCTGTTAGCTGCGTTAATGTAACTGCGGGTAACGTTTGACCTTGTTCAATCATGATAAATCCTTAAAGCATTTGATTAATGAGCCTACAGTATAACGCTAATTACCTTTGTGTTAGCAGGTATTTACAAGCCAAGGTTTACTTTTATGGTTTGCATTTGCTGTTGTAACTGGCTATGAATATCGTCAACAAGTAAGCTTGATTCGCTTACTTGGCCTTTCATACTTTGCATTGACTGGCTAAAGTTATCTAGCAAATTACTTTGCTGTTTAGCCAGCTCCATGGCCTCAAAGGCCACTTTGTTGGCTTGCTGAGCGTTATCGGCCACGCCCTCTGAGTTTACTTTTAGCTCTTGCGCGTTTTGTGTTTGCGACTGCGCGCCATCTGCTAAGGCCGCAATTTGTGTAGATACTGTGCCCGACTTTTCGCTCAGCAGTGTAAGCTGCTCATTAATATCGCTCAATGAGCCTTGAGTTTGGCGGGCAAGCTGGCGTACTTCATCAGCTACAACAGCAAAGCCTCGGCCATGCTCGCCAGCACGTGCTGACTCAATTGCTGCATTTAACGCTAGTAGGTTTGTTTGATCGGCAATATTGCGGATCACTTCAATAATTTGCCCAACGCCTTCAACCCCCGCGAGCAGCTCTTGTAGGTTTTGCATACTTTGCTCAACCCGTGTTTGCGTATCTGAACTGGCACTTAGCATGCTTTGTGCAAAGCCTAAACTTTGCTCCATTGCACTAAAAGTGTGTTGGGCGTTATCAGCCACTTGGGCATTAATATTATTTACCTGCTCGCCAATTTGTTGAATATCAGCAAGCAAATGTTGGTTTTGCTCCACTTGCCCATGACTTGTAGACGCTTTTTGACTAATAGTTTGCAAATGATCACTCATTTGCTGCATAAAATCATTTACCACTTTTAGCATTTGGGCACGCTCTTGTGCCTCTTTGCGCTGTCGCTCAATTAATAAATTAAAGTAACTGGCTATTTCGCCAACCTCTGTTTTTGGGTTCTTACTTTCAATATTTTTAAGCTCGTTACTTTCAATTAAAAAGGCAAACCCGTCTCTGAGTTGCCTTAATGGGTTGAGCACTTGGTTACGCTGCACAATATAAACCCCTGCGGCTAGCATCACCAAAGCGCCAATAGCAAAGCAAAATACCCAAAATACGTTTTCTTTAAGCGCCCCTTGTGCGTGTTTTAGTTGCTGCTCTGCATTAATAACGGTTTTAGAGAGCAAGCTAATTTGCTCACGCAATTCATTGGTGCCCGCTTCACGTTGCTGGGCTTGCGCTAATGTACTGGCTAAATCGCGAGGGTAGCGGTTAGGCCAGCTGGTAATTTCAGATTTTATTTCATCGGCCAAATCTTCAGCTTCTTCGTCAAAAAATAAAGCATCTTCGTCAACCTCGCTCATAACACCTAAATTAGGGAGTTGCTCTATTTTGGCTGCTAACGCATTTAAATTAGCAATACTTTGCTGCAAACTTTGTTCAGTATTGCTGTCGTAACTTACGATTAGTTGATAAGTAAATAAGGCAAGGTTGGTCACCTCATTATAGTAATCAGCGCCAAGTGTGTAATAAGCTTGCGCATCACTATTTTGATTAGGGGATTTTTTTGCATAACCAATCAGTGACGAGGCTGAGCCGGCCATTTGGCGAATTGCATTATCAAGTAACGCCGTTTCGTTGCCCGACAATTTACCCAGCGCTCTGTACTTACCTTTAATATCGGTATCTAACGTGCTGAGCTGCTCATTTAATTGCTCGGCAAGTACCGAGGGGAGTACTGTGAGTTGCTGTGTTTTTACTTGCTCAATTAGGGCTGATGATTGATTTAAGTATTGGCTATCACCTTGTTCTAGATAACTGCCTAAGTCACCGGCTAAATCCACTAAAATTGTGTTTTTTAATTTACTGTATGCGCTGTCTTGTTGTTCAAGCTTAAGTAAAGTTTGGCTTGCCCAAAATAGTGTGATGGCTAATAAAATACTTGCCAATGTTAACAGTATGGCTAACAGCCGAGTAAAAGATGATACGCGCATAAATAACAACCCCTATTGTTTAAGCGCGTAGACTATTAACTATTTATGACAATTTTATGTAACTCAGTGAAAACACGTATATTTGCGGCAAATATACGAGTAAAGGCTTAGCGAATACAGCGCCTTTATTAAACCAACCGACTTAATTTATATGCTATTAAAGATAAGAAACGCGGGTTAATTACAAGGTGAGAGTTTCATCACTTGGGTGTGCAAATTATAAGAGGCTTAATACAGCTATCACCATCACTAAAGCGCTGCGTATTAGCTAACGCCAGGCACAAAAAAACCGCGATCCGCGCGGTTTTTATTTTATTGTGTTAATTAAAGGCCAGCACGGTCTTTAATTACAGCAATTAACGGTGAGCCACCGTGGCCATTGCCTTCGGCCCATGCTATATCAGCGCCATCAGACAGTGCGCTTTTTGATAAGTTTTTAACTATGTACTCGCCCGAGTCAACAGCGTTACTAACTACAGCATGGCGAAGTAAGTTATTACCATTACATTGAATAGCATCGTAAATATTGCGAATTTTTACACGTGAGCTTTTTAGTTTACTACGTAAACGGTTTTTATCATCAGCTGCGATATATTCACAAATAGATACTGCTAATTGATCATTGGCTTTAGCAGGCACGGTATACATTAACGAACCAGCAGCAACGGCTGTAATAACAATTAGCTTTGACAATTTAAACATGAAACACCCTTTATGGTACTTTTTACCTATGTTGATTGTCTAATATTGTACCAACCTGCTGTAAGTTTCGCAATAATGTTAATCTTTTTTATATAAAGTTACGAATTTATAACTATATTGATTCTTTTCGTCGGGTTTATTTGCCTGTTCGTCGACGTTTTCCCACGTTGCTACCGCTTGGTAATCGGGAAACTGCGTATCCCCTTCAACCTCTAAATCTATAAAGGTTAAATATAAACGATCGGCACTTGGTAAAAACTGCTGATAAATATTACCACCGCCAATTATCATCACCTCTTCTTCGGCTTTAACCAGCTCTAGCGCAGCCTCTGGGGTGGTGACCGTCTCAATACCTTGAGCGCTATACTGGCTATTACGGGTAATAATTATGTTGCGACGCCCAGGTAAAGGACGACCTATCGATTCAAATGTTTTACGCCCCATAACGACAGGTTTGCCTGTTGTTACCTTTTTGAAATGCTGTAGATCGGCGGGTAAATGCCACGGCATTTTATTATCAAGACCAATTACACGGTTGTTTGCCATTGCGGCGATCATTGAAATTATCACATCAAATACCTAGTACTTTATTCTTAAAAAATAAAAAAGGAGCTTATGCTCCTTTTTAAAATATGTTTTTTATTAACGCTCGTAGACGACTTCTACATCGTAGTCGTCTTCATCCCAGTCGTCCCAATCATCATCATCGCCTTTGGTTGCTTTTTGATGATAAGTATCCCACTTGAACTCAACTTCTTCGTCTTCAATCTCAACGAACTTCTCTTTAGGCATGCTATCAAGTAATGCCATAATATCGTGAATTAATGGCTGAGTATTAAGCTTATTGACTGCTGAAATACGGTAAACGTTTTCTTCTTCACCTAGCTCTTGCGCAATTTGCTCACACAAAGCTTGCGCTTCTTCTTCTGGCAATAGGTCTATTTTATTAAACACTAACCAGCGTGGCTTTTCTGCAAGTTTAGGGCTGTATTGGTGTAACTCATTAATAATGGCAAATGCATTATCAACAGGGTTTGAACCATCAACAGGCATAACATCAATCACGTGTAACAATACACGACAACGCTCTAAATGCTTCAAAAAGCGAATACCTAGGCCAGCACCGTCTGAGGCACCTTCAATTAAGCCCGGAATATCGGCTATTACAAACGATTTGTTAGCCTCTGGGCGCACCACCCCTAAATTAGGAATTAGCGTGGTAAACGGGTAATCAGCTACTTTTGGCTTTGCTGCCGATACACTGCGAATAAACGTTGATTTACCTGCATTTGGCAACCCTAATAGGCCTACATCGGCAAGTAGCATAAGCTCTAATTTAAGGTTACGAACTTCACCTGGAGTACCTAACGTTTTTTGACGTGGGGCACGGTTAGTACTTGATTTAAAACGTGCATTCCCCAAGCCATGGAAACCACCTTTTGCAACCACAATTTTTTGACCATGCTGCGTTAAATCGCCTAACGCCTCTTGAGTGTCAACGTCGGTAATACGTGTACCCACAGGTACTTTTACTACCAAGTCTTCGCCCTTTTTACCTGTACAGTTACGGCTTTGACCATTAGTACCACGCTCGGCACGGTGAAAACGCTCAAACTGGTAATCAATTAGGGTATTTAAGTTTTCATCAGCTTGTAGATAAACACTACCACCGTCTCCACCGTCACCGCCGTCCGGGCCACCGTCTGGTACATATTTTTCTCGACGGAAAGACACGACACCGCTGCCGCCGTCACCAGCTTCTGCGCGAATTTCTACTTCATCTACAAACTTCATGATTACTCACTTTAGGGATTGGCTTTAATTTAACTATTATATACCCAAGCCAACGTAAATGCAGGCTTGGGTATATATTTGACGTTTCTGAAAACAAAAAACCCCGCAAAGGCGGGGTTTTTTACTACCTTACTGATTACTCAGCTACGATAGTTACGTATTTACGGTTTAAAGGACCTTTTTGTTCAAATTGAACTTTACCATCTGCTTTTGCGAAGATAGTGTGGTCTTTACCGATACCTACGTTTGCGCCAGCGTGGAAACGAGTACCACGTTGACGAACAATGATGCTACCCGCTAGAACTGATTCGCCACCAAAACGCTTAACACCTAGGCGTTTGCTTTCTGAATCGCGACCGTTACGAGTACTACCAGCTGCTTTTTTATGTGCCATTTCTAAGTACCTCTAATTAAGCGCTAATGCCAGTGATTTTAACTTCAGTGAACCATTGACGATGGCCCATTTGCTTACGAGAATGCTTACGGCGTCTAAATTTAACAACCTTAATCTTCTCACCGCGACCATGTGAAACAACCTCAGCTGTTACTTTACCACCGTTTACGAACGGTACACCGATCTCGATTTTCTCACCATCAGCAACTAAAAGTACTGAATCAAATTCAACTGCTGCACCAGTTTCAACGTCTAATTTTTCAAGACGAATCGTTTGACCTTCAGTCACACGATGCTGTTTACCACCACTTTGGAAAACCGCGTACATAATTAACTCCGTCTGTGCGCCCTCAAATCGACGCAACTAAAATATTCTTCGATAGGGCGCGAAGTTTACGCTAATGCATAAAAACTAGCAAGCCTATTTTGTAATTAAAATGAATAAAAAGTAGCTGCATTGAGAGCAATTCAATATTTCCCCCATTTTATATTAAATTGCCCTGTTGCCAAGCGCTTTTTAGTGCAAAGACAAAATAAATTTACGTGTCGCTATGCCTACTCCAGAACCCATTGACTGCGCAATAAATAGTCGTGCTTTGAGTGTGAAATATACAATTAAATACCCTAATTAAGCGCTAATTAAGGTTTTTAACTCGGTTTTTTTAATGAATCGTCACAAAATATCGAGCTAGTGCTTTTTTTGTTGTACAATCGGCGCCGTTCACACATAAAAATTGGCTCGGAGATCAATGGATATAAAAGCTATCCAGGCGTTAATCGAAAGCGATATGAATGACGTCAATCAACTTATACACGCGCAAATGCGCTCAGATGTGGCGTTAGTCAATCAACTTGGTTTGTACATCGTTAACAGCGGCGGCAAACGCGTACGCCCGATGCTGGCAATATTGGCAGCAAGAGCTTTGGGTTACCAAGGTAAAGATCACATTACTTTGGCAACGATTGTTGAATTTATTCATACTGCAACACTATTACATGATGATGTTGTTGATGAATCTAACCTGCGCCGTGGTACACCGACTGCAAATGCCGAATTTGGTAATGCTGCCAGCGTGCTGGTTGGGGATTTTATTTACACCCGCTCGTTTCAACTTATGGTGGGGCTGGGCAAAATGCAAATTATGCAAGTGCTTGCTGATGCCACCAACGTGATTGCTGAGGGCGAAGTATTGCAACTTATGAATTGCAACGACCCTAATACCACCGAAGCAAGTTACATGCAGGTTATTTACTCTAAAACGGCTAAATTATTTGAAGCCGCTACAGGGCTTGCAGCTATTATTACCGAGCAAGATAACAGTGTGTTAGATGCGCTTAATTTATATGGTATGCATTTAGGTACTGCTTTTCAGTTAGTTGATGACGTGCTTGATTACAACGCAGACGCTGACCAATTAGGTAAAAATATTGGTGATGATTTAGCAGAAGGTAAGCCAACCTTACCGCTAATATATGCGATGAAGCACGGCAGTGATCAGCAAAGAGCCCTTATTCGTGATGCCATTGAGCATTGCAATGGTATGGATAACCTTGAGGCTATTTTAACGGCACTTAAACAAACCAACGCACTTGAATTTACAATGCAAAAGGCGCAGCAAGAAGCAGACAAGGCCATTGCCTGTTTAGACTTTTTAGCAGAGTCGCAGTACAAGCAAGCGTTAATCAGCTTAGCGCGTATAGCTGTAGAGCGAGATCACTAACTTTGCAGCCTCCCTTAATTAGTATTTAAGGGCCATAATTTTCGAGCAATAAAAAAGCCTGCATAAGCAGGCTTTTTTGTGCATAACTTGGCTATTACGCCATGAAATCAACACCTTCTTTGATGTCTTTTTTCAGAGTTTCAAGCATGTCGTTTTTAGCTTTTTCTTCAAATGCGCTTAGCTCGCCGTAAGAAAGAATTTCTTCTACGCCGTTTGTGCCTAAACGTACTGGGTGAGCAAAGTACTCTGCATCGCCATTTTCAACAGCAACGTATGCGTAATCTACTACGTCTTCACCTTGTAGGCCTTTAACTAAAGACATACAAAAACGTGCTGCAGCAGCACCCATAGATAATGTAGCTGAACCACCGCCCGCTTTAGCATTTACTACTTCAGTACCTGCATTTTGGATACGTGGAGTAAGTGTAGCTACTTCTTCTTCAGTGAAGCTTACGCCTTCAACTTGAGAAAGTAGAGGTAGAATGGTTGTGCCAGAGTGGCCACCAATTACTGGTACTTTAACGGTTGCTACGTCTACGCCTTTAAGCTCAGCAACAAATGCTTCTGAACGAATTACGTCAAGCGTAGTGATACCAAATACGCGCTTAGCGTCGTAAGTACCTGCTTTTTTGAATACTTCAGCAACAATTGGCACAGTGCCGTTTACTGGGTTAGTGATAACACCCACTAACGCTTTAGGACAGCTAGCTACAATGCCTTCTGCTAATGTTTTGATGATACCTGCGTTTACGTTAAATAAATCCGCACGATCCATACCTGGTTTACGTGGCATACCCGCTGGGATAAGTACGATATCACACCCTTCAAGCGCTTTATTTAAATCGTCTGCGCCAAAACCTGCTACTTTAACATCTGTAGGGATGTGAGATAGGTCAACCGCAACACCTGGTACAACTGGTGCAACATCGTAAAGTGATAATTCAGAACCAGCTGGTAAGCCTGTTTTTAATAATAAAGACAACGCTTGACCGATACCGCCTGCAGCACCTAATACAGCAACTTTCATTGGAATTCTCCGTAATTTGAGGTAGGAAATATTTGTGGCTCTTAAGATAATGAAATTAGCGACTAAAAACAAATTTATCCTGCTTATTTCAGGTATATTTTCGACCATAGTTGTAAACTTTGTTGGTTTATCGCAGCAAACTGGCAAGTTAACTAAACAACTGCTGCATAATTATTCATTTTTGTGTAGAATTTGCATTATAAATAACAAAAATGAATAAAGACTATGCAACCACAAGACAAACAAGAAGCGCTGGTAAAAGCGTTTAAAGCACTTTTAAAAGAAGAGAACTTTGGCTCGCAAGGCGAAATAGTCGAAGCATTAAAAGAGCAAGGCTTTGACAATATAAGCCAAAGTAAGGTGTCGCGCATGCTTAGCAAGTTTGGCGCTGTGCGTACCCGTAATGCTAAACAAGAAATGGTTTATTGCCTACCCGCAGAAATGGGCGTACCGACTGCTAAAAGCCCACTACGTCAGCTTGTTATTGATATTATGCATAACGAAATGATGATTATTATAACCACCAGCCCAGGCGCTGCGCAGTTGATTGCCCGCTTATTAGACTCACTAGGCAAAGCGGATGGTGTATTGGGCACAATTGCCGGAGATGACACTATTTTTATTGCGCCAGCAAAAATATCTGAAATAGACATTACACTAGAGCGCGTACGTATTTTATTTGATACGGTTTAAAGCTGTTTTAAAAAACTAACTGACGGCGCAAAAAACGCTGAGCCCATATCGGCTTGAGTAAAATCAAGCCAGTGGTCGTAACACTCCCCTTTTCCTATGCGGCTGTTAAGCACCTTTTCAAACGCACTTCCCGATGCTGAGCATGTAATACTTAGCATGCCTTGCTCGTAAACATCGCCATACGGCATGCTTTGGTTAAGCAGTATTGCTTGGCCGCTCTCATCTTTTAGCTCACTTCTAGTCGCGTGGCTAGTATCTACCTTAGGCTCAATTAAGGTGTTATCTAAACGTGTGCGCCCCATAATATGCTCTTGCTCGCTTAGTGATAAATGCTGCCATACGCTCAGGTCATGTTTATAACGCTGTACATGAATATAGCTGCCTTGGTGTTCAAAGCTGTCGGGGTTATTAACCAGTGCCGTGATTCGTTTTTGGCGTCCATGTGGGGTGTCGCCTGCATAAATAAAGCCGTTAAAGTCTCGCCCATCTAAAAACCTAAAATTGCGAATTTGTTCAACCAGCTCTACATCGGGCGAAAACAACTTTAATATTTGCAATGCAAAAAGGTGATTAACATCTTCTCGGTCTGAGCGAATTTGTATGAATAAATCACATGGCTGTACGCGCATAACAAAATCACTGTGATTTATATTAGGAAAGCTTTGCAGCTCGCTTGGGATATATTCAGGTAGAATATGCGGCCAATATTGCGCGCCTATAGCCACCATGCACGAAAGCATGGCTTCGGAGAACTGATCACTAAACTCTTCTTCAATTGCGCTTACGCGCTTAAGCTTTGCGCGCAATGACTCGTCTTGACCATCAAATACATTAAAAAATAAATGCAAACCGTGTAAGTTTGCTTCAGCACAAATCCCAGATTGCGCTTGCGCCATTGTTATTCCTTAGCTTTATAAAACACAGCGAATAACACATTTGTTATGATTCGAAAAAATTCACCGTGTGAGGTTTTATTTTTATTATAACCTGCTCATTTATTTCAAATGACTGGCCATATTGTGCGGCAACTTCAATCTCTTGCTCTGCAATTACAACAGTGTAAACATAAGCCGAGCCTATAAACCGACGGCTTAGAATGCTCACACCTTGAGGGTTATCGGCCTGCCTATTTTGCGCAAGCTCAATATGGTGCGGGCGAATATACACCTGCCCTTTTATTGCACTGTGCGTATGCTCATGCTGCGATTGCACGACACCAAAAGGCGTTGTGTATTCAGTTGCCGTTAACACTTCTGCGCCTAAGTATATGCCCTGACCCAGAAACTCTGCAACCTCCTTTGTCTTTGGCACGGCAAAAAGCTGCTCTGGTGTACCTTGTTGGGCTATTTTTCCTTGGTGCATAATGGCTAGCGTGTCTGAAAACGCAAAGGCCTCTTCTTTTGAGTGGCTAACAAATACCGCAGAAACCTGCTGCGCTTTAATAATGCGCCTAATATCAGCAATTAACTCAAAACGTACTTGTGTATCTATGTTCGAAAAAGGCTCATCAAGAAGCAATAAACTAGGCTTATAAGCCAAAGCCCGCGCAATAGCCACGCGTTGCTGCTGGCCACCCGAGAGCTGATGAGGGTAGCGTTTTGCACACCCTGTTAAATGCACTAGCTCTAGCATTTCCTCTACCCGTTGCTGTTTTTGAACTTTGCTTATTTTACCCAGCCCGAACGCAATATTATCGGCCACACTGAGGTGCGGAAACAAGGCATAATCTTGAAACATCATCCCTATATTACGATGCTCTGGTGATACAAATGTATGCTTATCGCTTACACATTTGCCATCTATAAATACGCCACCTTCATTTATTTCAATAAGGCCGGCAATTGCTTTTAAGGTGGTTGTTTTACCGCAGCCGCTGGCTCCGAGCAAACACACAATTTCGTCTTGACCCACCGTTAAATCTAAATTGTGTAGCACGTGCGTGCCACTGTAGTTATAGCCCACACCTTGTAAATTTAAACGGCTCATTTAACTGCGTTGCTCCATAGAACGATTAATAAAATACAAGGGGATCAACCCAACCAAAACAATAAATAAAGCGGAAATAGAAGCAAGTTCAAGCTGCTCATCGCTCACATATTGAAATACATGTGTGGCTAAACTTTCAAAGTCAAAAGGCCTTAATAGCAATGCGGCTGGCAGCTCTTTCATACACTCAATAAATACAAGCAATGCAGCTGTTAAAAGACCCCGACGTAATAAAGGAAGGTGCACTAAGCGCAGTGTTTGCCCTTCGCTTTTACCCATAGATTGGCTAGCCATATCCAGTGATGGACTAATACGTACAAAGCTCGATTCTATAGCACCGTGCGCAATGGCATAAAAGCGCACTAAGTAAGCCACTATAATAGTGACAATGCTGCCGGTTAGTAATAAACCTATATCTAGGTTGTAGCTCCCAAGGACTGTATTTATTGAGTTTTCTAATGCGCTAAGCGGTAATAACACAGCAATAGCCAGTACCGTACCTGGCAGTGCATAGCCGGTGCTCGCTAAGCGACCAGGTATTAAAGAATAGCCTTGCTTTGCCACACGCTGATAAAAAACGATTAGTGTAGCGAGTATTATACTGGCTACGCTTACAATAATAGCTACTTGTAAACTTTGCCACGCGTAACTAAAAAATGCCGTGTTCCACGCTTTATCAAAGTAAGTTATTGCATAATTTAGCAATACCAACATAGGTATAATAAAAGCAATGAGCAAAATAACACTGCAAAATGACGTAGCCAGCCATGCTTGTTTACCTTTAAGTTTGTATAACGACTCGCTATTAACACCTGATTGACGCTCAAACACGGCTTGGTTACGCCGACTAAAGCGCTCCGCCATTAAAGCTAAAAACAGTAGTAACAACATAACGCCCGATATTTTCGCTGCAGCCGTGAGTGAGTAATAACCAAACCATGTATCGTACACCGCGGTGGTTAAGGTGCTCACTGCAAAGTAACTTACCGTTGCATAGTCGGCCATGGTTTCCATGCTTATGAGCGCAAGGGCTGCCACAATTGAGCCACGAGAAAGCACTATACTTACCTTAAAAAAGCTTTGCCAAGGCGATAAACCCATTAATTGACTAGCTTGCACTAGCTTAAATGACTGCTCTCGCAGTGCGGTTTTAAAAATTAAAAATAAATACGGATACAGCACAAGTGCGATCATCACCATAGCGCCGGGCAAAGTGCGAATATCAAAAAACCAATAATCCGTTGGCGAGTGCCAATCAAACCACTCTCTTAGGGCTATTTGCACAGGGCCTGCGTAATCTAGCAAATCGGTATACACATAGGCTATTAAATAGGTAGGCATTGCAAGGGGCAGCATAAGCGCCCATTCAAATTGCTTTTTGCCGGGGAAGGAGCAATACGCACTGAGCCAACCAAGCGGTAGCGCAATTGCACAGCTAAGCAGGCATACGCCAAAAATAAGCAGCACAGTATTAGTAATATAATCCCACAGCACGGTATCCCACAGATGAGAAAATACCTCTGAGTCGCCTTGTAAAGATTCATAAATCAGAAAAAAAAGCGGGGCCGACAATAAAAGCCCTGTCGACCAAGCAAAGAGCTGCCATTTAGACAGCTTAAATATAAAATTCATTAAAGGTCGAACTTCACCTCATCTATTAGCTTAAGGGCTAACGGACGATATTTACTGATCTCATCAAGTGCTAGGCCATCTTCTTTAAAGCTTCCCCAAGAGGCCACTAAACTTGATAGCTCAACGCCTTGCTTAACAGGGTACTCCATATTTACAGAGGCATACATATTTTGAGCTTTGGTTTCGCTCATAAACTCAATAAGCTTAAGGGCATTATCAGGATTTTTTGCATATTTAGTAATGACAGCACCCGAAACATTTATGTGTGAGCCGCGATTTTGCTGATTAGGAAAATTAATATAAACAGACTCAGCCCACGCTTTTTGCTCGTCATCTTGAAGCATTTTGCCAAGGTAGTAACTATTACCTAAAGCAAGATTGCACAAACCTTCTTTTACTGCTTTTACTTGCGCGCGATCGTTACCTTGTGGCTTACGTGCTAAATTAGCTTTAACACCTTCTAACCATGTTTTAGTTTTTTCCTCGCCGTGATGAGCAATCATCGAAGCAACTAAGCCAAGGTTATAAGGGTGCTTGCCAGAACGTGTACAAATTTGTCCTTTGTACTGTGGGTTAGCCAAATCTTCGTAGGTGAGTTCAGGTAAAGCACCTAGGCGCTCTTTTGATGAATACACATTACGAACCCGCTTAGTTAATGCCACCCACTGCCCGTCGCTATCTCTATACGACGCAGGAATATTGTTTTTAATGCGATCACTTTTAATACTTTGCGTTAAATTTAGGTCCTCTAGCTGAATAAGCGCACTAAAATTAGATGTTAATACTAAATCGGCTTTACTGTGCTTTCCTTCACGCTTAACACGCTCTATTAACCCTTTTTTTGCAAAAACCACATTCGTTTTAATGCCTGTTTGCTTAGTGAAGTCAGTTAAAATAGGTTGAATTAAAAACGGTTGACGAAAAGAGTAAATATTAACAACATCGCTCGCAAACGCAGGCGAAGCGCTAATAATACAAGTAAGTATAGCCAGTGCAGTTCTCATATCAATTTACCTAAATAGTAATTATTTACAGGGGATTTTATCGTGATAAGTGAAAATATACACTCTTTACATAAATGTAAATAAGTAATTAATGACCAAAAGAGAAATACCGCGTAAGACATCTCTTACAGAGCTGACAGCTAATGAGTAAAAAAACCTATAACAACCCAGTAAAAACAATGTAAGTATCTGATTTATTTGATTTGTTATAAATACTCACTTTTTATAAGTAAATCCATAGCCGTTTTAACCTATTTTAGTTGCACCAGCACGCTACAATTACTACATCAACCAAGCAGTGATGCTTATCGAGTAAAAGGAAATGGACTGCTTACTCGAACAACCAATGATCAGGTTACTACGGACAACACGGAAATTAGGACAGGCTCAGGATGAGTATCGCAATGGATTGTTGCACAAAGGAACGTATCAGGACGATACAGCAAGGATAACAACAGCGGATAGTTGTTTAACAGGATGTGATAGGAATTAAATGGACAGGCCCTTGAGGCAACACAATGGAATTGTAAATTAATGGACTGCACTAGGATGTGCCAAAAGGAATAGGTAATAGTTTTTACCACTACAGGATGTACAGGGATTAAAGGAGATAGGCCCGGATAGCCTAAATTACATAGAACTAAAAAGTAATATCGTAATCACATGGATAAGTAAAAATTGGAGTTGATTAAGTTCAATTGCAGGATGCAAAATTAGAAGATTCCGCAAGCGCGCCTAGAGATAGAGCGCGCTTTTCTTTGCCTAAAATTAAGTTACTGTGGCCTGCCCTTATTTCGCTTACCAAGTAAGTACGCATCACGAAATTTTATAAAGTGCTGTTCAAGTTTTAAGGCGGCATCTTGCTCACCTGCGAGCGCTAACACCATAATGCCTACCTCAGCAGTGCCTAACTGGTATGCGTGAGGTGCAACGCGTAAACGGTAATCTGATAGTTTATCAGCGGTGATCGACAACACCGGTAAATTATCTAGGTACGGGCTTTTGCGGATCATTTTTTTAGCTTCGCGCCAGGTACCATCTAAAAATATAAATAATGGCTTTTTGCCAGGCTCAATATTTACCTCAGTGGTTGCCCTGCCCGGCTCTACATCTTCAGCTGGAAATATCACCATAGGTTGATAATCAGCGTTGTTTAATAAAGCTAATAGCTCAGCGCTTGGCTCTGTTCTGTCCCATCTAAATGCATAGTTGTCAGGGACTATTTCAGCAATTAAACGCCCTGTGTTTGACGGTTTAAAGCTTTCATTATGATACATTAATAAACACACGCCAGCATCGCACTGCGCTTGTTCTACACCCTCACATATACAGTAATGCTTAGCAATTAAACACTGCTCACAGCGATCCATTTTGCCGCCACGGGCATTAAATTCGCGGCGCGATTCGCTAATTTGCTGAGCACGCAAAACTAATACTGAGTTATGTTGGGGATTTTTCAACGGGGCTATTACCTAAAATTTGTTCGGCGCGTATTGTAGCTAAAATAAAAGGGAATAGATATCAGCTATCAGCTATCAGCTATCAGCTATCAGCTATCAGCTATCAGCTATCAGCTATCAGCTATCAGCTATCAGCTATCAGC
>NZ_JALNTH010000001.1:1983-152701 GCF_023161935.1 Pseudoalteromonas sp. 2CM28B | reverse complement strand
TAGAAATTTTGCTCATATTAACTTACGTGTCAAGACGAGCTTGTCTTAAACTGACGGCTGACGACTATAAAAACAAAAAACCCAAGCCGAGGCCTGGGTTTTTAAACAGTTAACTAAAAGAGTTTACTTCTTCTTTTTAACCGCTTTTTTGTTTGGTAAATCAGTGATTGAACCTTCAAAAATCTCAGCTGCAAGGCCAATAGACTCGTTCAATGTTGGGTGAGCATGAATAGTAAGCGCTAAGTCTTCACCGTCTGCGCCCATTTCAACTGCTAAGCCGATTTCGCCAAGCATTTCGCCTGCGTTAATACCCACCATAGCACCACCGATTACACGGCCACTGTCTTTATCAAAGATAAGCTTAGTAGAACCTTCAGTACGTGCAGATGCAATTGCGCGACCTGATGCAGCCCACGGGAATACCGCAGTTTCAATGCTTAAGCCTTGCTCTTTTGCTTCTTTCTCAGTCACACCTACCCATGCGATTTCTGGATCAGTGTAGGCAATTGAAGGAATACATTTAGGGTCGAAGAAGTGCTTCTGACCAGAGATAACCTCTGCTGCAACATGGCCTTCGTGTACCGCTTTATGCGCAAGCATAGGTTGGCCAACTAAATCACCAATTGCAAAAATATGGTCTACGTTAGTACGTAATTGCTTATCAACATTAATAAAGCCACGCTCATCAACATTAACACCTGCTTTATCAGCATCAAGTAAGTTACCGTTAGGCGTACGGCCTACAGCAACAAGTACTTTGTCGTAACGTACTGGCTCAGCTGGTGCGTTTTTGCCTTCAAAAGTAACGTATAAGCCATCATCTTTCGCTTCAACGCCAACAACTTTAGTAGAAAGCATAACATTGAATTTTTTGTTTACGTATTTTTGGTAAATCTTGATGATATCTTTATCCGCAGCCGGAACTAACTGATCTGCAAATTCAACTACATCAATATCAGAACCTAGTGCGCGGTAAACTGTACCCATTTCAAGACCGATAATACCACCACCTAAAACAAGTAGTTTCTCTGGTACGTCTTTAAGTTCTAATGCGCCAGTTGAATCAATTACACGGTCATCTTCTGGGATGAACGGTAAGCTAACAGGTTTAGAACCCGCAGCAATGATTGCGTTATCAAATGTAATAGTTGTAGTGCCGTCAGCACCTTCAACGTCTAAAGTGTTGCTGCCAGTGAATTTACCGTAACCTGGTACAACTTTAACTTTACGCATCTTAGCCATGCCGTCTAAGCCACCAGTAAGCTGGCCAACAACCGACTCTTTCCAAGAGCGAATTTTGTCTAAATCAATTTGCGGAGCGCCAAAAGTAACACCGTGAGATGACATTTCTGCAGCGTCATCAATCACTTTAGCTACGTGTAAAAGTGCTTTTGAAGGAATACAACCAACATTTAGACATACACCACCTAATGTTTCACGAGATTCTACTAATGTAACTTCTAAGCCCAAGTCAGCAGCACGGAAAGCCGCAGAGTAACCACCAGGACCACCGCCTAGTACAACAACTTGAGTTTTTAATTCGTTGCTCATGCTATTACCTTAATTGTTTGAACGGGACACTGCCCTAAAATTTAACTGCCATGTTTCTGCATGGGCAGAAAATCAGAGCAATTCACAAATAGTGCAAAGATTGTATCATTGCATATAGTAAAAATCCCAGCTAAAAACAACTGGCTGGGATTTGATTTTGTTCATATTGTAGTGATTACATCACTAGTTGACGTATGTCGCTCATGTAGCTAGCAAGCGTTGCGGTAAAGCGTGCAGCTAGAGCACCGTCAATCACACGGTGATCGTACGACATAGAAAGCGGAACCATTAATTTTGGTTCAAAGTCTTTACCATTCCACTTAGGTTTCATTTCAGATTTAGATACACCTAAAATAGCCACCTCTGGTGCATTAACAATCGGCGTAAATGCCGTACCGCCAATACCGCCTAAGCTTGAAATAGTAAAACAACCGCCTTGCATATCAGATGACGTTAACTTACCTTCACGCGCCTTTTTAGAAATATCCATCAGCTCGCGAGATAGTTCAATAATGCCTTTTTTGTCCACATCTTTAAATACTGGAACAACTAAGCCATTTGGCGTATCTACTGCAACACCAATATTGATGTACTTTTTAAGGATAAGGCTTTCACCGTCTTCAGACAATGACGAGTTAAACGTTGGGAACTCAGCAAGTACTTTCGCTACCGCTTTCATCACAAACACAAGTGGTGTGATTTTAACGCCGAGCTTTTTCTTCTCGCTTAACACGTTTTGTTCTTTACGGAACACTTCAAGGCTGGTGATATCAGCTTCGTCAAACTGTGTAACATGTGGGATTTGCACCCAGTTACGGTGTAGGTTTTTACCCGACAGCTTTTGAATACGCGATAGTTTTTTCTCTTCAATTTCACCAAATTTAGCAAAATCTACTTTCGGCCACGGAATTAAGCCAAGCTCACCACCGCCTGCATTGCCTTTACCAGCAGGTAATTGGCCTGATTCAACTTGCTTAACTAGGTTTTTAACATAGTTTTGCACGTCTTCTTTTACTACACGGTTTTTACGGCCTGAGCCTTTAACGTTTGCTAAGTTAATACCAAACTCACGCGCTAAACGGCGAACAACTGGCGATGCATGAGCATACGCGCTGTTGTTTTCAAAGCTTTCGTTGCTTGCTTTAGCCGCAGGTGCTGCTTGAGCTGGCGCAGACTCGGTTTTTGCAGGTGCAGCCGCTGGCTTTTGCTCAGCCGGAGCTGCTGCTTTTGCTGGCGCACTGCCTGCAACTTCAAAAACAAACACAAGTGAGCCAGTTTTGACTTTATCGCCAGCGGCCACTTTAATTTCTTTAACGGTACCAGCAAACGGGGCTGGTACTTCCATAGCCGCTTTGTCGCCTTCAACGTTTAAGATAGACTGCTCTTCTTCAACCGTATCACCAACAGCAACCATGATTTCAGTTACTTCAACTTCATCATCGCCAATATCAGGCACGTTTACTTCTTTTGTGCTTGGCTCGGCGCTTTGAGTAGTCTCTGCTGGCGCAGATTCTTGCTTTGGCGCATCTGATGCAGGTGCACTTGAGCCAGCTACTTCAAAAACAAACACTAAAGAGCCTGTTTTTACTTTGTCGCCTTCGGCTACTTTAATTTCTTTTACAGTACCGGCAAAAGGAGCTGGTACTTCCATAGATGCTTTATCGCCTTCAACACTTAAAATTGACTGCTCTTCATCTACGCTGTCACCAACAGCGACCATGATTTCTGTTACTTCAACTTCGTCGTCACCAATATCTGGTACAGTTACTTCTTTAGTTGAAGAACCTGAAGCTTCTGCAGGTGCAGACGCCTCAGTTTTAGCTGGCGCTTCTGGCTCACTTTGTGAACCTGACGCTTCGCCTTCAAAAATCATGATTAACGACCCTGTTGTTACCGTGTCGCCTTCGCTTACTTTAATTTCTTTGACTGTACCTGCTTGCGCAGCAGGTACTTCCATTGATGCTTTATCGCCTTCAACGGTTAGTAGCGATTGATCAACATCTACTTTGTCGCCAACGCTTACTAAGATTTCGGTTACTTCTACGTCATCGCCACCGATATCTGGTACATTAATTTCAATACTCATTGCAAACCTCTTATGCGTACAGTGGATTTAGTTTGTTTGTGTCAATGTCGAACTTTTTAATTGCTTCAACAACCACTGACTTTTCAACATCACCACGTTTAGCAAGTTCAGATAACGTAGCAACAACCACGTAGCTTGCATTAACTTCAAAGTGACGACGTAAGTTTTCACGGCTATCAGAGCGTCCGTAACCATCTGTACCAAGCACTTTATAGTTGCTGCTTGGAATAAATGAACGCGCTTGCTCTGCGTAGTTTTTCATGTAGTCGGTCGCAGCAACAGTCACTGAATCGTTTAATACGCTAGTGATGTAAGGCGTTTTTTGCTCGCTTTCTGGGTTAAGCATGTTGAAACGCTCAACGTCTTGACCGTCACGGGTAAGCTCATTGAATGATGTTACTGAGTAAACATCAGAAGCAATACCGTACTCTTCGCTTAAAATGGCTGCAGCTTTGCGCACTTCAGTCATAATAGTACCTGAGCTTAATAGCTGTACGTTGGCTTTTTTACCTTCGTAGCTTTCAAGCTTGTAAATACCTTTACGAATACCTTCTTCAGCGCCTTCTGGCATTGCTGGTTGATGGTAGTTTTCGTTCATAAGCGTTAGGTAGTAGTAAATGTTTTCTTGGTTTTCACCGTACATACGACGAATACCATCTTGAATAATTACCGCTACTTCAAATGCGTACGTTGGGTCGTAAGAAATACAGTTAGGAACCGTATTTGCAAGAATGTGGCTGTGACCATCTTCGTGCTGTAGACCTTCACCATTTAGCGTAGTACGACCTGCTGTTGCACCTAATAAGAAACCACGTGCTTGCTGGTCACCCGCCATCCATGCCATGTCGCCAACACGTTGGAAACCAAACATAGAGTAGTAAATGTAGAATGGGATCATAGGTAAATCGTTAGTGCTGTAAGATGTTGCAGCAGCTACCCATGACGACATTGCACCTAGCTCGTTAATACCCTCTTGAAGTACTTGGCCTGATGTAGCTTCTTTGTAGTAAGAAACAATATCGCGGTCTTGAGGGGTGTAGTTTTGGCCATGTGGATTGTAAATACCGATTTGACGGAATAAACCTTCCATACCAAACGTACGTGCTTCATCAGCAATAATTGGCACAATGTTTTTGCCAATGCCTTTGTCTTTTAGTAACACGTTAAGTGCACGTACAAAGCCCATTGTGGTAGAAATATCACGTTTTTGCTCTTCAAGTAGCGGCTTAAATGCGTCTACTTCTGGCAGTTTTAGCTCTTCAGTAAATTTAGGAATACGTGTAGGTGTGTAACCTTTAAGTGCATCACGGCGTGCGTGTAAGTACTTATATTCTTCCGAGCCTTCTTCAAGCGTTAAGTATGGAAGATCTTTAATTTGCTCTTCTGATACTAAATCTTGTAGGCCTAAACGGTCACGTAAGTGTTCAACATGGCTCATGTCCATTTTTTTCACTTGGTGCGCAATGTTTTTACCTTCAGCCGCTTCACCCATGCCGTAACCTTTTACAGTTTTAGCAAGAATCACGGTAGGACGGTCGTTGGTTTGCTCAGCCTTTTTAAATGCAGCATACAGTTTTGATGGCTCATGACCACCACGCTTAAGCGCAAAAATTTCGTCATCAGTCATATCTGCAACAAGTGCAGCTGTTTCTGGGTAACGGCCAAAGAAATGCTCACGTACGTACGCGCCATCTTTCGCTTTATATGTTTGGTAATCACCATCAATTGTTTCGTTCATCAACTGTAGTAATTTACCTGATGTATCTTTAGCTAGCAAAATATCCCATCCGCTACCCCATACAACTTTAATTACGTTCCAACCAGCGCCTTTAAATAGGCCTTCTAGTTCTTGAATAATTTTACCATTACCCATTACTGGGCCATCTAAACGCTGTAAGTTACAGTTAATTAAGTAACATAGGTTGTCTAGCTTTTCACGTGCAGCAAAAGAGATTGCGCCGCGTGATTCTGGCTCATCCATTTCACCGTCACCTAAAAACGCGTATACACGTTGGTTTTTAGTGTCTTTTAAGCCACGGCCGTCTAGGTACTTTAAAAAGCGTGCTTGGTAAATAGACGCAATTGGACCTAAGCCCATAGATACCGTTGGGAACTGCCAAAATTCAGGCATTAATTTAGGATGCGGGTATGATGGTAAACCTTTACCATCTACTTCTTGACGGAAGTTATCAAGCTGTTCAGCCGTAAGACGACCTTCAACAAATGCACGCGCATAAATACCCGGAGAAATATGACCTTGGTAGTAAACTAAGTCACCGCCGTCTACCTCATTTGGCGCTTTAAAAAAGTGGTTAAAACACACTTCATAAAACGCAGCTGATGATTGGTAAGACGCCATATGGCCGCCTAAGTCGAGATCTTTTTTCGATGCACGTAATACAATCATGATTGCATTCCAACGAATAATCGAACGAATACGACGCTCAAGGTTTACATCCCCTGGGTACGCCGGTTCTTGATCTACTGGAATAGTATTAACGTAGTTAGTTGTTGTGCCAGTTGGCATATCAACGCCGTCTAAACGGGCTTGCTCTAACACTTGCTCAAGTAAATACTGAGCTCGTTCAACACCTTCTTCGCGCACAACTGATTCAAGAGCTTGTAACCACTCTTGTGTTTCTAGCGCGTCTACGTCAATTTTATTGACTTCAGACATATGGAGGTTTCCTTATGTTTAAAATACGAATGTTGTTAATTTAATACCACGTATACCTAATTTAGTGTGTTCTAAGTACAGCGTATTAGCTTAATTTTGTTTTGTGCGTCTTAAACTACGTTCAATTCGCGAATGCTCTTTACCCGCTTCAAGTAATGCTTCTTCAATAAAGGCTAAATGGGCATTACTTGCTAGTCGGGCTTGTTCTGGATTACCCTCAATTACGGCATCCATTAATAAGCGCCGGTGCTGGGCTAATTGATTGCTAATATCTGGTTTTTTTAATAAAACCGTTAAGTTTTGCAATACATTTTGCTCCAGTAGCGCTTGCATGCCTCGCACTAAGTGAAGTAAAACCACGTTGTGTGAGGCTTCGGCTACACTAAAGTGAAACGCATTAATTGCTTTGGCTTTTAATTGTAAATCGTTATTAACTTGAGCAATTTTATCAAAGCTTTGTTTAACCTTGGTAAAATCGGTGCTGGTACCACGAAGCGCCGCATAATATGCAGCAATCCCTTCAAGTGCATGACGAAATTCAAGTAAATCGAACTGTGATTCAGGATGCTTACTGATCAAATCAAACAGCGGATCAGTGAGTCCCTCTTCAAGCTGATTTTTTACAAACGTGCCACCGCCTTGCCTGCGAGTGACCAATCCTTTTGCTTCTAGCTTTTGGATAGCTTCACGCAGTGAGGGGCGAGACACCTCAAACTGTTTTGCTAGTTCGCGCTCTGGCGGCAGTTTTTCACCTGGCGCTAATGAGCCCTCAAGAATCATATTCTCAAGTTGCTGTAAAATAACATCAGATAACTTTGCTGCTTTAATCTTTAAAGACATTAATCAACGTCCACGTTGCATAAATACTAAAAAGCCTAAGTTTTAAGGCCTAGAGCTTGACGATTTACCCAAAAGGTAAATTGGTCATACCAAAAATTTTCAATAAGGTATCAAAAAGGCAAATAACTGTCAATTTACGGGTTATTTGAGCAATTAGAGTAGCGTAACGCATTTTGAACGAAGTTCAAACAATGCACAATTGAGGTTGTTTTATTCAAACGTTAACAAGATGAAAACAAATGGTCTGACCAGAGCGGAATTAGAATATTCACTCTAGTTGAATTTATTGAAGAAATTAATTTTTGAATTAGAGAAAGCCCTTGCAGCGGGTTGACCCCGCGACCAACACCCTCACCTCAATACTCACCCTAAGCGCGGCGTACATTGCGCGATGTGAAATCGCGACTACGCAAAATCGTAGCAGCGGGTTTACCCCGCGACTAACACCCTCACCTCAATACTCCCCCTAAGCGAGATACTCATTGCGCGATGTGAAATCGCGACTACGCAAGTCCATAAAAATTGCTACGCTTAAAATTAATCGGTCTGTAATTACTAAAATGTAGGAATGGTATGCATAGCTCATATTTATTACGTAAAGGAAGAGTATCTAAAGCAAACCACTATTATGCTATTACGTTAGTTTGCTACGAACGGAAAAATCTACTCACAAATTTAATCATTAATAGAGCAGTAATCAATGAAATGAAAAAGCTAGAGAAAGAGAAACAAATTAACTCAAATACATTTGTGTTAATGCCCAATCATATTCATTGGTTATTTCAATTAAACGATATAGCAACATTAAGTGAGGTAATCAGAAATTTTAAAGGGCGCTCTGCAACTCTGTACCGAAAATTCAGTAAACAAAGACTTTGGCAGAAAGGGTTTTATGACCATTTAGTCAGAAGTGATGAAGATTTAACTCATTGCGCTAGATACATAGTCGCCAACCCATTACGTGCACATTTAATAAAAAACATTGCAGATTACCCATATTGGGACAGCATTTATTTAAACGCGTAGCAGCGGGTTTACCCCGCGACCAACACCCTCACCTCAATACTCCCCCTAAGCGAGATACACATTGCGCGATGTGAAATCGCGACTACGATAAACCGCCAAATAAAGTAAGCAGTGCAATAAGTACTAAATAAAAAAGCACGTTGCGTTTAACTAATTTAATCATACAAGTGGCTTCAATAGCACATCCGTAATAACGCTGCTCTACTTGCTCAGCCGCAAGCGCTGTACAAGTAACAACTTTGCGGTTTGGCGTTTTAAAATCCAATACATAATGCAGCCAGCAGCTTGTACCTTTATTAAAGTTACCAATAACTAAGTAGCCAAAGCTTGCAACACGCGCTGGTAGCCAATCTAGCCAAAATAATAATTTGTGCAGCAGCGTAAAACGATTTGCAAACACCACTTTATGGTTTTCTTTAACTAAATCGGCCAACGTACGCACTATTGCATACAACACGGCCCCTGGGGCGCCAAGCATTACAAACCAAAAAATAACGGCGCAATAAAATCTAAAATTAATCCACGCTAAGGTTTGCCCAAATGTTTCTCCGCCCTCTTCATCCTCTAGGTGTTTTTGCCCCATTTGTAGTGCGTATAATGAGGCCGCGGTTTTATCATCCCGCGTTAGTGCATTTAAATACGACTTATAGAAAGCGCGGTGCTTAGCACAACCAAAACAAACCAATAAAACCGCAACATTAATAGCTAACTGCCAAAGTACAAAGTCTGAGAATACATATATAAGCGCAACAGCCACTACCGGCAAAAGTAACCAAATTAAAAAGCCAATTGCCGAGCTAAACAATCCGTTTTCACTAAGTAATTTACCCGAGCGATTTAAATAACCATTAACGTAATGGCTTATTTGCCAATACTGTGAGCGCGCACCTAAACGCTCAAGTATTAGTGCAATAATTATAGAAACTAAAATCATGATAGCGACTCACTTAATTTGCTTGTTCTAGCCTGCTTATATAAGCAGGCCAATTAAAACTTTCCCCAGGGTCGGTTTTTCGCCCAGGTGCTATATCGCAATGCCCTACTACTCTCTTAGTGGTTATAAGCGGGTAACGGGTCATAATTGCCTTTGTTAGATTATGTAAGCTGGTGTACTGCGCCTGAGTGTAAGGTGTGGTATCTGTACCTTCAAGCTCAATACCTATACTAAAGTTATTACATGCGCTTTGCCCTTCATATTCAGATTGTCCGGCATGCCACGCGCGTTTATTAAATGGCACATATTGAATAATCTCGCCAGTACGTTTTATAAAACAGTGGGCTGACACTCTAAGACCATTTAAATCACAAAAACTGGGGTGCGCATTACAGTCAATCTCACCCATAAACAGTGCATCAACGTATTCGGTGCCAAATTGCCCAGCCGGCAAGGAAATATTATGAATTACCAACAGCGAAATATCGGTATTTTCAGGGCGCTCATCAAAATGCGTACAGGGCCGCTGCGTTATATTAGCGACAACTCCGCTTGAATCTATCTGCATTATTTTAATACCACGGTATACATAAACTTGATGCTAAAGGATTTATATAAAGAATGATAGCCATTGCGGTTAGCTAACATTCAGCTGGTAGCATTACTTTTAGCAGCCATACTATATATGTAGGTGTAATAACCCCTCCTCATTTAAAAGCGCTTCTATTAGTTATTTAAACATAGTAAAATTTGCTTAATTTATTAACACTTATGAGCCTTCATATGTCAATTTCGCACACGCTTATTACTCAACTTGTCACCCTCGCCTTAGATGAAGATCTAAATTATCAATCAGCACAAGACGGCGACATTACCGCGCAGCTTATTCCACAAAACGAGCACGCAAATGCTAAAGTAATTACCCGCGAAGACTGCGTTTTTTGCGGTAAAGACATCATTATAGAAGTGTTTAAGCAAGTAGATCCAAGCGTTGAAGTAAACGTATTAGTAAATGATGGCGATTTTGTGCCAGCAAATAGCACCTTATTTACAGCTAAGGGCTCTGCCCGTGCTATTTTAACTGCAGAGCGTACCGCGCTTAATTTTGTACAAACGCTTTCGGGTACCGCAACCACAACTGCAAATTATGTAAAAGAGCTTAGCGGCACCACAACCCAACTGCTCGATACCCGCAAAACAATACCAGGACTCAGGCTACTTCAAAAATACGCTGTAAAATGCGGCGGCGGTGCAAATCATCGTATAGGCTTATTTGATGCGTTTTTAATTAAAGAAAACCACATAGCAGCGTGTGGCGGAATTGATAAAGCAGTCGCACAAGCCAAGCAAAACCACCCTACAAAACCCGTAGAAGTTGAGGTTGAATCGTTAAGTGAACTTGAGCAAGCTATTAATGCAGGCGCCGATATAATCATGCTCGATAACTTTAGCGTTGAACAAATTCAGCAAGCTGTGGTCACTACTAATAAGCGCGCTAAATTAGAGGTTTCTGGCAATATGACACTAGAAACGCTTAAAACTTACTCGCAGGCAGGTGTCGACTTCATCTCCAGCGGCGCACTTACAAAAAATTTACAATCAATCGATTTATCGATGCGTTTTGTATAAAAGCACGACAACAATTTAGTTTTATTGATGCTAATTAATTGACAAAACGCATGAAAAGACTTTTAATAATCCAAAAGGCTTACTTTGTAACATTTTGTTAAATAAAGTATCTTTTTTAGAAAATTTTGTGTGCTTTAAGCATAAAAAAAGTGTTAGACTAACCCTGTTGTATTACTTCCTTGAAAAATATAGTAATAAGTAACTGCTTTTTGTTTTAATCTTCAAAAAATACCTAAAAGATTAAAGCAAATGGTCAGTATGTTTCCTATATTTAGTCTACTTTGTATTTAGGTAGCCTACGCAAGTTGCAACATAATGAACTCACATTTAGCTTTTGTGTTTCATACCTAAGGCTAAAAGTACGTGAAAATTTATTTTTAAGTAAATCTGTAAAGTTAATCAGATAAATTAAGTTTGGCACTTTCGCCACTTACCTGACTACCTTACAAAACATTATCCTTTAGGAGAGGAAACATGAAAACAATGACTCAAAAACAACAGGGTTTCACCCTAATCGAATTAATGATTGTTGTAGCAATCATCGGTATTCTTGCTGCAATTGCATTGCCACAATACCAAGATTACACAGCAAAATCTCAAGCCACAGCCTGTTATCAAGAAATAACCCCAGGTAAAACACAGTTTGAAATATTAAGTCTAGAAGGTACGCCTGTAGTTGCGGCTAATAACGGGGACCAAATTGGCTTAGGGGTAGCTAATTCATGTCAATCTCATGCTGTAACAGCAACTACTATTGTAGGTACTATGCAAGGTAGTGCACCTATCAACGGTGAAACTCTTACACTTTCTCGTGATGCTGATACTGGTGTATGGACTTGTGCCGCGAGTGCTGGTGTTGCAGATACTTCACTACTGCCTGCAGAATGTCGATAGTTAATCATATCAAAAACACAAAAATCAGATCTCAAAATCATGAGGAAGAACGGTTTTTCTGTAGTTGAATTAATATTATCAGTACTTATACTCGCTATTTTAGCGAGTATAAGTTTTTCTACATATCAAAAGTTTTATTCAAAAACTCTCGTTCTTGGTTGCTTTACCGAAATATCAACTGCACGTTCCGCTTTTGAAATAATAAAAAATGAAAACATTAATATCATACCCTCTGATAACCTAGCTCAGTTAAACATTAATTCGGCAACATCCTGTAAGCGCCATCAATTAAAAGTAGATGTGATAATTGGTCATATAGCAGATGGAAAAAACATATCTGGCTCAAAAGTAAGTTTAAATAGAGATCCATTAAGTGCAGAATGGCAATGTCAAATTTATGACTCTCCACCTACATTTCAAATTGATTACCTTCCTAATGGTTGTATATTGAACTAAGTTACATAGACTAATCGAGGCACTAAAATGTCTGCAAAAAATGATAAAAAAGACATAGGTACATTTCAATGGGTAGGCGTGAGCGCTCGAGGAAAACGTCTTGAAGGTGAACTTACAGGGAACAGTATTGCACTTGTGAAAGCACAATTACGAAAACAAGGCATTACACCTTCAAAAGTAAAGCGTAAAGCCAAGCCTTTATTCGGCATTCAAAGTGTTCAAAAGATTACTCCTAAAGATATAGCTTTAGTTACTCGCCAAATTGCTACCATGTTGATGGCCGGCGTACCACTCATTCAAGCTATTGAAATGATAGGCACAGGATCTACTAACAAAAGCGTAGCCAAGCTTATGGAGACCATTGGCGATGAAGTTAAAGCAGGCCAACCTCTATCACAAGCACTCAGAAAACACCCTCGTTATTTTGATGATTTATATTGTGATTTAGTAGCGTCAGGCGAGCAGTCGGGCGCGCTTGATAAAATATTTGACCGGGTAGCTTTATACAAAGAAAAATCAGAAGCGCTTAAATCAAAAATTAAAAAAGCGATGTTTTACCCTATTTCAGTGTTAGTTGTTGCTTTAATAGTAACATCTATTTTGCTCATTTTTGTGGTGCCTCAATTCCAAGATATATTTTCAGGCTTTGGAGCTGAGTTACCTGCATTTACTTTATTTGTGATTGGTATATCTGATTTTATGCAAGCGTATTGGTGGATGATACTAATTGCTATTGTTGCATTTGGTTATGCTTTTAAAGAAGCCAAACTCAGAAGTTTAGAACTCAGAGATGCAACCGACAGGGCTATATTAAAACTCCCTGTAATTGGTATGATTTTAAATAAAGCCGCTGTTGCACGATATGCTCGTACGCTTTCGACCACCTTTGCTGCCGGTGTACCCCTTGTTGATGC
Organism: Pseudoalteromonas sp. 2CM28B; assembly: GCF_023161935.1. Taxonomy (NCBI): domain Bacteria; kingdom Pseudomonadati; phylum Pseudomonadota; class Gammaproteobacteria; order Alteromonadales; family Pseudoalteromonadaceae; genus Pseudoalteromonas; species Pseudoalteromonas sp. 2CM28B. The sequence continues at coordinate 139,694 of NZ_JALNTH010000001.1, read as the reverse complement.
ACTGGACTCAGCTGCTGGTGCGTCCGGTAATGCTGTGTATCGCTATGCTATTTTAGATATTAAAGCAGAGGTGAGCTCGGGTAATCAAATGAATTGGGCGATGCGTAACTCTAAAATATTCCCCGATATGGTTATTCAGATGGTGGCCATTGGTGAAGAGTCTGGCTCGTTAGATGGTATGCTAGCCAAAGTAGCAACAATTTACGAACAAGAAGTTGATGATGCAGTTGATGGCTTATCTAGCTTATTAGAGCCGCTTATTATGGCTGTGCTGGGTGTGCTCGTCGGTGGCTTAATTGTTGCCATGTACTTGCCGATTTTCCAATTAGGCTCTGTAATTTAAAAACATAGCTGTAAGCTGTAAGCAAAATTTCAAACGCTAATTAATAGCTTGCAAGATAAAATGAATAGTAAGAACTATTCAACACAGCAAAATAAAATTGGCCTATAGATGGCCTGAAGTTAGGTATTTTAATGGAAAATCTTTTTCTTGATATAACCACTGCGATGCAAAGTCAGCAGTGGTTTTATTTAACCACCGTTGGCTTAGTTAGTTTATGTGTAGGCAGTTTTTTAAATGTGGTTATTTACCGCTTACCGTTGATGATGCAACGTGAATGGCAAAGCGAATGTAGGCTACTGCTAGAAGATGAACTAACAACCAATAAATCTAAGCAAGCTAACACCAGTGAGCCTTTTAACTTAGTAAAACCTAACTCTACCTGCCCAAAATGTAAAACAGCCATTAAACCTTGGCAGAATATTCCTATTATTAGTTGGTTAATACTAAAAGGAAAATGTGCAAGTTGTAGTAACCCTATTTCAGTTCGTTACCCTGCTATTGAGGCAATTACAGCCATACTAAGCCTTGTTGTTGCTTATAGCTTTGGTGCAACCGAGCAAGCCCTTTTATATATTTTTGTAACGTGGATATTAGTAGCACTGACCTTTATAGATATTGACCACATGCTGCTACCCGATCAGCTAACTTTACCGCTTGTTTGGCTGGCACTTATTGCCGCTGTTGCCGGAATTACAATTACGCCAAGTGATGCAATTATGGGTGCCGCTTTTGGTTATTTAAGCTTATGGAGTGTATTTTGGTTATTTAAGTTACTAACCGGCAAAGAAGGCATGGGTTATGGCGATTTTAAACTGCTAGCCGTGTTTGGCGCACTTCTTGGTTGGCAATCACTTTTAACTATTATTCTGCTCTCAAGCGTAGTTGGTGCAATTATAGGTATTGCCCTTTTAAGCATTCAAGGTAAAGACAAAGCAACCCCTATCCCATTTGGCCCCTACTTAGCTATCGCGGGTTGGATAACGCTGCTGTGGGGCGCTCAAATTCAAGCTGCATATTTTAATTTAATTGGTTATTAGTATGAATAAGCCAGCAACTAAAATAAACAATTGGGTATTGGGTTTAACAGGCGGTATTGGCTGCGGTAAAACGGCTGTTAGTAATATGTTTGAAGAACTAGGTATTTGCGTTGTTGATGCGGACATTATTGCTCGCCAAGTAGTGGCCCCTAATAGCACAGGGCTAAATGCAATTATTGAACACTTTGGCGAGGGTATTTTACTACCCGATGGCACATTAAACAGAGCTGCACTGCGCACTAAAATATTTACCAACAATGATGATAAAGAGTGGCTTAACGCACTATTACACCCGCTTATTCGGGAAAAAATACTCACCGATTTAAATAATGCAAGCAGTGCCTATGTTGTATTAGTTGCACCATTATTGTTTGAAAATAAACTTAATAAATACTGCAACCGTACTTTATTGATTGATGTACCACACCCTGTGCAGATTGAACGTACTATAAAACGCGACAATATTAGCCTTGAGCAAGTAAATAGCATTATAGCGTCGCAAATGCCACGGGAAGAAAAACAACAAAAAGCCGATGATATTCTAAATAATGACCGCGATTTATCGCTTGTTCATGCAGAACTTGTTGTTCTTCATAAAAATTACCTACAATATGCAGTATAAAATACAACTAATGCCCCTTAATGCGGTCATAACAACATAAACTCGTAATTTGGTTAGCAAAAAAGGTGTTGATAAGCACAGCGAATTTAATCACCTGCTTTTTTCTGATAAATTGTTAACTATTGAAGGACTAAAATAGGTGCGCAATGAATATTAACTCACCGTTATTGAGAAAATTTATAACGCTTGGCCGCATTGATGCCGATACCGTAAAAGCAAAACAGCAAGAGTTTGCCTCAACCGCTGAGCTTATATCTAAATGTGGAAAAATTGACAGCAACGACTTAGCTGAACAATGTATAGACTTATTTCGCGTACCGTATTTTGATTTAAAAGACTTCGACCCTGCACAAATCCCCGAAGACTTAGTTAAAGAAAAGCTAATACGTAAACACCACATTTTACCGCTGGTTCAAAAAGGTAGAAAAGTATACATTGCCGCCTCAGATCCAACTGACTACGGTGCCTTTGAAAACTTTGAATTTAGCACCGGCTTATCGTGCGAAATAGTCGTGGTTGACTATATTCAGCTAGATAACAAAATTGAGCAACTACTTGATGCTGCAGGCAGCTTAGATTTAAGCGCCGATGAATTTAAAGAGTTTGCCGACCTAGATAGTGAAGGCCCTAAAGAAACCACACCTAAAGATGATGATAAAGACGATGCGCCAATCATTGTTTACATCAATAAAATTTTAATGGATGCCATTAAAAAAGGCGCGTCAGATTTACACTTTGAACCGTACGAGCACAAATACCGCATTCGCTTTCGTATAGACGGAATTTTACATGAAGTAGCCAGCCCACCTAATACGCTTTCTACTAAGCTTTCTGCACGTATTAAAGTAATGTCGAGGCTCGATATTGCTGAAAAACGTAAACCGCAAGATGGCCGAATTAAATTAAAAATTACTGAACGTAAAAGTATCGATTTTCGTGTAAGTACTATGCCGACCCTTTGGGGCGAAAAAATAGTAATGCGTATTTTAGACTCATCAAGCGCTATGCTAGGCATTGATGTACTTGGCTATGAAGAAGAGCAGAAAAAACTCTACATGGATGCCCTTGCTCAGCCACAAGGCATGATACTAGTTACAGGTCCTACAGGTTCTGGTAAAACAGTATCACTTTATACAGGCTTAAATATTTTAAACCAGCCAGAGCGAAATATTAGTACCGCAGAGGATCCCGTAGAAATAAACCTTGAAGGGGTTAACCAAGTACAAATAAACCCTAAAGCCGAGATGACTTTTGCAAACGCACTGCGTGCATTTTTGCGTCAAGATCCTGATGTAGTAATGGTAGGTGAAATACGTGACCTTGAAACCGCTGAAATATCAATTAAGGCAGCGCAAACGGGTCACTTAGTGTTATCAACACTGCATACAAACTCAGCACCCGAAACCATTACACGTTTATTAAATATGGGCGTACCCGCTTATAACGTGGCAAGCTCTATTAGCTTAATTATAGCGCAGCGATTAGCCCGCCGATTATGCCCTAAGTGTAAAACGCCAGAGCAACTACCTAGCGAAGAATTGTCTCGCCAAGGTTTTACAGCTAAGCAAATTGAAGATATGACACTCTACGCCCCCAAAGGCTGTGATAGCTGTACCGATGGTTATAAAGGCCGTGTAGGTATTTATGAAGTAATGCAAATTACGCCAGAAATTGCACAAATTATTATGCGCGGTGGTAATTCGCTCGAAATCGCAGAGGTATCGCTACAAGCTGGGTTTAATAACTTGCGATTATCGGGTTTACGAAAAGCCGCCGATGGTTTAACGTCTCTGGCTGAAATTAATCGCGTAACCAATATGTAAAAGTGATAGCCCTAATTAGGGCTAAAACACATTGTAGAGAGTAAAGTATGCCAACAATTGTTAACTGTCCAACCTGTAAAAACAAAGTTGAATGGTCACAGCAAAGCCCACACCGTCCTTTTTGTTCTAAGCGCTGTCAGCTTATTGATTTAGGTGAATGGTCTTTTGAGAACAATAAAATATCAACGCCTATTACCTCGGCTAACCAAATTAGCCAAGATATGATTGAAGATATTGAAGAGATGATGGCTAAAAACGATGACGACTTTTTTAAATAAGCGTTTTTCACCCTCTTAAACGACAAAAGCCAGCATTAAGCTGGCTTTTTAGTGTTTAATCTATAAATTAGTCTCTTTGCTTACGGTGTTTTTTACCCATACGCTTTTGCATTTTTGCAAACTTTTCTTGCTGCTCTGCGTTAAGTACCTGCATTACTTGATGCTGTGTTTTTAGCTTAATTAAGCCAAACTCAGTGCCTTTTTCGTGGCGTGCAGCTAATAGCTCTTTTGCAGCGTTTTCGTCAAATGTTGGTGCGCTAAGTAGAGCATCCATTTTCTCTTTTTGAGCCTTACGCTGTGCTCTACGGGCTTCTTTATCATCGCCGCGCAGTGCTTTCATCTGTGTTTTTTGCGCTTCAAAAATAGCTTCAAGCTTAGTTTGCTGTTCTTGCGTTAAATCAAGCTTGTCGGCACCGCGCTCAGATAATAAAAAACGCGCTTGAGAATGGCCTTGCTTATCGTGCATGCCGCCTTTTGCTAATACGCTACCGGCGCCAAGTGTAGCCGTTGCTAGACCACAAATAAGTACTAATTTTGAAAGTGTATTTACTTTAGTCATAATCATCACCTTAATATTGGATGGATTGAATTTGGTTGTGGCTGCTTAGCCAGTGAGTTAACTATACATCTTGCAACGCAAAGTAACGCAAAGCAGTGTAAAGGTTGTGTAAAGATTCACTTTTGCACAATTTAAGAAGTAAAATAACCATATAGAAATTGCCTAAGGGTTTGAAATGAAGCTATTAATGATTGATGACGACACAGGTTTGTGCGAACTACTTACTGAATATTTAGCCGCGCAAGGTTTTGACGTACAAAGCGTTCACGATGGCGAGCAAGGTTTAAAGCTTGCTCTATCAAATGACTACGCGCTGATATTGCTTGATGTCATGCTCCCCACCCTTGATGGCTTTGAAGTACTTAAACAACTTAGGCAAACAAAGCTAACACCGGTTATTATGCTTACTGCAAAAGGCGAAGACTTTGACCGCATTTTTGGCTTAGAGCTAGGCGCAGACGATTACATACCCAAACCCTTTAATCACCGCGAGTTACTTGCCCGTGTAAAAGCCATTACCCGTCGTATAGAGCACATAAATAGCCTAAACGTTGCAACGCCTAGCAAAATGAATATAAATGGCATTACGGTTAATTTGGCAGCCCGAGAGGCCGCTATTAACGAGCACACTCTCACGCTTACTGGCACAGAGTACGAAGTACTGGTGTTATTAATTAAAAACGCCGGCGAAGTTGTCAGTAAAGAGCAAATAAGTGAAGAAGTGCTAGGTAGGCGCTTGGCTTCGTTCGACCGCTCAATTGATATGCACGTTAGCAATATTCGTAAAAAAATAGCTGAGCATATTCAAGGCGAGCGAATAAAAACAATGCGAGGTACAGGTTATGTCTTCATCCAAGGTGAGTAACAAACATTACTTTGCATGGCTAAAGCACCCTCGACATTATTTATTTTTTAAAATATTTATTTGGTTTTGGCTAACAATAACGGGCACGGTGGCTGCGCTTATATTTTTAAGCAACATTACGGCAATTAATGCAGTAAGCACCGAGCCTTTGCGTGGGCCAATGAAAAAAAACCTAATTTATACTGCCAAAAGCATTGAGCGAAGCGCCACTAAACACAAACGCACCCTTGCTGATGTTTTATCGCACCCTAGGCTTTCAAAACGAAAAATTTTATTTTTAGGCGCGGCACAACCCGAAGACGCATTAAGCAATAAAGAGATCCCCGCTGAAATAGATTTAAACTTACTTAGCTTTAGTCAAAACTTGGCGCCACAGGTCATTTTTACCGAAAAATACCAAGCTTTCGGCCCTATTAATATTAACGTGCCAGAGGGGCTGTTTTACCTCTACGAAATAGACATTAACCACCAACCTCCTTTGCTCATGCGCTTTAAGTTAATGCCGAATTGGATGAAAGTACTCGTGGCTATTTTTGCCTCTTTAATCCTGAGTTTTATTTTTAGTCGCAATTTAATCGCCCCAATTAACAGCCTTAAAAAAGCAGCTATAAAACTTTCATCAGGCGATTTATCAGCGCGAGTTGCCATACCTGCAAGCAGAAAAGACGAGCTAGGGGTGCTTGGGCGCGACTTTAACAGTATGGCTAATCAGCTTGAGCAACTTATTAGCGCCCAAAAGCGCTTACTGGCTGATATATCTCATGAGTTACGCTCCCCGCTTACGCGTTTAAAAATGGCAACGGGGCTTGCACAAATGCAAGCCAACGAGGCAAGCCAGTCGTATTTATTACGTATAGAAAAAGAAGCAAACCAGCTTGATAAAATGATTGCCGACGTGCTGCAAGTGTCGCGTTTAGAAGCGCAAAGCCAAACACTGTCACTGCAAAAGCAATCACTAAAAGATATAGTAGAGCACGTATTAAATGATGCGCAGTTTGAAGCCAAGCAAAATAATAAAACACTTACTTTTAGTGGCAATGCCGATGTAATGCTAAGCTGCGATGAATCATTAATTGCCAGCGCACTCGAAAACCTATTACGTAACGCAATAAAATACGCGCATAGCAACATTAGCTTTAACGTACACTACAACAGACAAATCTATATAGAGATTTGCGACGATGGCCCTGGCGTTCCAAATGAGCAACTGAGCAAGCTTTGTGAGCCCTTTTTTAGGCAATCTGACGCTCGCGACAGAGTAAGTGGCGGCACAGGGCTTGGCTTAGCTATCGCTAAAAATGCTATTATTGCCCACGGCGGTAGTTTAGCGCTATCTAATAAAGAAAAAGGCGGGCTTTGTGCCAATATCACCCTGCCACTAATTAAAGAGTAAGCATGTTTTACAGTACCGAATCAGCGCTTGAAAGTAACCAAGCACGCATTAATCACTTTTACGAAAATGTACTTAATAAAAACTATTTTAATGCATCTGAAGGTAAACTGTTTTTTGCTTACGCAGTGCCAGAAACAGCTAACACTGCCATAGTAATTAGCTCTGGACGCATAGAAGGGCTTGAAAAATACAAAGAGCTGCTGTGGGAGCTTTACACTAATAATTATGCGGTATTTATAGCCGACCACCAAGGGCAAGGCCGCTCGTATCGACCGTTAAAAAATAAGCACAAAGGGTATGTAAAACGCTTTAGTGACTACAGTGCCGACTTAGATTTATTTAATCAACATATTGTAAATAAACACTGGCAAGGCAAAAAAATATTATTAGCCCACTCTATGGGTGGCGCTATAGCGTACGATTATTTTGCAAATTACCCGCATACTTTCAGCGGCGCGTTTTTATCTGCGCCCATGTTTGATATTTACACTAAAGGTATTCCTAAACCGGTAGCTAAATTCATAGCCCGCGCCGCCACAAAGCTCGGTTTTGGCTACAGTTATGCGCTAGGGCAAAACGATTACAACCCAGAAGAATTTGCGCTTAATACTTTAACCAGCAGCCAAGTGCGGTACAACCTCTTTAGGCTCACTTATCAACAACAGCCACTTTTACAGTTAGGCGGCGTTACATATGGCTGGTTAAATGCAAGCTTTGCTTTTATGTCAGCCGTGGATACCCACACAATCAACCTCCCTATTTTTATTGCCAGCGCACAAAACGATGAAGTGGTTGATAACAACGCGCAACAAAAGCTCGTAAATAGGCTCCCTAATGCCGAGCTGAAAAGCTTTGCAGGGGCTAAGCACGAGCTATTGTTTGAACGCGACGAAATTAGAAAACCTGTGCTTATGCGCTTGTATCAGTTTTGTTCTTCGTTTGATACTTAGGTACCACCGAAAGCGGATCTAGATGAATTAAAATATCAACCTCAGAGTCAAAGCGCTCGGCAAGCGCCTTTTCTACATCGTCAGCCACATTGTGGGCACGTATTAAACTTAAATGATCATCAAGCTCTAAGTGCATTTGCATAAACTTAATTTTACCGCCTTGGCGAGTGCGGATATCATGTACACCGTGTACATCTTTATGTGCATTAGCAATATCTAAAATACTTTGTTTTTCATCATCTGGGAGTTCTTTATCCATAAGATGATCGGCACTCTCACACGCAATATCCCAACTGTTATAAAGTAAGTAACCGGCAACGCCTATGGCAAACAGCGGATCTGCGTATAACACCCCATAGTACGAGAGCAAAATAGCAAGTAATACCGCCGCATTTAAAATTAAATCCCCTTTGTAATGCACCGAGTCTGCTTTAATAGCGATGGATTCGGTATGCTTAACCACTTTGATCTGAAAAAACACAATCACTAACGTACAAGCAATAGCAAATATACTCACCCACACACCTAACAGTGAATGACTAAGCACAATTGGGTTAAATAATCGCTCAATACCGTGAAACGCCAATAAACACCCCGACCCTGCTATAAACGCAGCCTGACCAAGTCCGGCTAGGGCTTCTGCTTTGCCATGACCAAAACGGTGATCGTCATCTGCTGGGCGCAGTGCATACCCTAGCACTAAAAAGCTCATGGCCGTGGCGGTAATATCCATTAATGAATCGGTTAATGAGCCAAGCATAGAGGCTGAACCCGATGCCAACCATGCCCAGGTTTTAGCGGCTATCATTAAGCTAACCATAACCATGGTAACTATGCTTGATGTTTTAACCCAAAATTCGTAACTACGGTGATGCACGTTAATATTCACTACTTGCGGTATTCAATGGCGGGAGTATATCATTTTTTTTACCGGTTTCGTGTATACTGCCATTCGTCAAATTATAGATTAATAGAAAGGCGCATTATGCTGGATATCGTTTTATATCAACCTGAAATTCCACCAAATACAGGAAATATCATACGCTTGTGTGCAAACACAGGTTACTCATTGCATTTAATTGAGCCATTAGGTTTTGAGTGGGACGATAAGCGAGTAAAACGTGCCGGGCTAGATTACCACGAGTTTAGTAACGTACAGCGCCATGCCTCGTTTGAAGCCTACCTTGAAAAGTGCCAACCTAAAAAAGTGTATGCATGCACTACTAAAGGCAGCCAGTTTCATCACGAAGCCAGTTATGAAGCCGGTGATTGCTTGGTATTTGGGCCAGAAACTCGCGGTCTCCCCGATGAGATGATTCAAGCGCTACCTAACGATCAGCGTGTGCGCATTCCTATGCAGCCCAATAGCCGTAGTATGAACTTATCTAACGCTGTGGCGGTATTCGTTTATGAATCATGGCGCCAGCTAGGCTTTCCTAACGCGCAATAAGCACCTTGTACCAAACAATAAAAAAACCGACATAGCGTCGGTTTTTTTAATAGCAAAGCATGTTCATGCTTTTAATAAAGTGGGCATTATATGCTCACTTTATTCAGCGCGCTGCTCTCGGCCTAATAGTGCCATGGCGGCTTCTTTCATATCTTTATTTTCATAAAGTACTTTATAAATTTGCTCAGTAATAGGCATTTCTACACCGGCGCGTTGTGCTAATAAATACACTTCTTTTGTGTTTCTAAAGCCTTCAACAACTTGCCCGATGGACTCAATAGCAGCATCAACCCCTTCACCCTTACCTAATGCCAAACCAAAGCGACGGTTGCGCGATTGATTGTCGGTACATGTTAAGATTAAATCGCCAAGTCCGGCCATACCCATAAAGGTTTCTTGCTTTGCCCCCAAGGCACATCCTAAGCGCGTTAGCTCAGCTAAGCCGCGAGTGATCAGTGCCGTACGTGCATTAGCTCCAAAGCCCACCCCATCAGACATACCAGCACCAATGGCTATTACGTTTTTAACCGCGCCACCTAACTGAATGCCAATAAAGTCATCGTTGTTATACACGCGGAACGAGCGCCCACAATGGAGTAAATCTGCAAGTTGTTGCGCAAACTCCGTTGAGGTAGACGACACCGATATCGCAGTAGGTAGCCCCATTGCCATTTCTTTTGCAAAGGTTGGGCCTGATAAAACCGCAAGCGGCATTTCATCACCTAGTTCCTGCAGGGCGACCTCTTGTAACAAGCGACCAGTATTTGGCTCAAGCCCTTTTGTTGCCCACGCAACTTGCGCACCTTCAACCAGCGCAGGTTTAATTTGCTGCAATGTATCTGCAAAGGCATGGCTTGGCACAACCACAAGTACAATGGCACTGCTGGCTACGGCTTGTTGTAAATCGGCTTGTAATAAAAGAGTGTCGGGGAATGGTACATCAGGAAGGTAACGTTGATTTTTCCGCTCAGCTGCAAGCGTGGCAACGTCGTCGCTATTGCGACCCCAAAGTGTCACTTGGTGACCATTTCGGGCTAAGCAAATAGCAAGAGCGGTGCCGTAAGACCCCGCTCCTAATACGGTAACAGCTGAAGTTGCTGTACTCATAAATTATGCGTCTGCTGAAACCTGCTCAGCTTGCGCAGTACGTTGTTGCATGTATTGTGCAAATAACGCATCAAAGTTCACTGGCGCAAGGTTAAGCTGTGGGAAAGTACCACGGTTAACAAGGTTAGATACGGCTTCACGCGCGTATGGGAATAACACGTTAGGGCAGTATGCACCTAGCATATGTGCTAGTTGTACTTCTTCAAGCTCACCAACTGTAAAAATACCGGCTTGCTGAATTTCACATAAAAACGCAGTTTCTTCACCAATAGAAGCAGTAACCGTTAGTGCTAAAACCACTTCAAACACACCTTCGTCTAGCTTATTAGAGCGCGTGTCTAGGTCTAGCTTAACTTCTGGCGTCCATTCTTTTTGAAAAATCGCAGGAGAGTTAGGCGTTTCAAACGATACATCTTTAGTGTAAATACGTTGAATAGTAAATTGTGCGCCACCTTCTTGTGCTGCTGCGTTTTGATTTTCTTCGTTCATTGTGCTTCCTACGTGTTAGTTTTTATAATTAAAATTAAGCATTTAGCTTAGCGTCAAGTTTACCTTGCGCTTCAATAGCCATCATGTCGTCGCAGCCACCGATATGTTCATCATTAATAAAAATTTGCGGTACTGTGCTTGCACCACCTGCTTTAGCAATCATTTCATCGCGAAGCTCTGGTTGAACACCAATATCAATATTTGTGTACTCAACGCCTTTACTGTTTAAAAGTGCAAGAGCACGTTGGCAAAATGGACAGTACGCTTTGGTGTATAAAACAACATTACTCATAATAAATCCTCTATCGGTACTACTAAACTGATTAGCGACCTGTTGTAGTTGGAAGGCTGGCAGATTGCCACGACCCCATACCACCTGATAATACATAAACCGATTCAAAGCCTGCTTTATGCATTGCATTAGCAATACCTTGAGCAGTCATGCCTGTGGCACATACTAGTATAATGGGTTTGCTCTTGTGCTTTTCAAGGCTTGAAAAATCAGATTGTTTTGCTTTTTCAGGGCTTAAGTGTTCAGCACCCGCAATACGACCTGCGTTAAATTCTTTTTGAGCACGAATATCAACTACTTTGCCATCTTCACGATTAATAAGAAGTGTTAATTGCTGTGGGTTTATTTCTCTCACTGCTGAAAACTTACTCTTTATCCAGCCGCTTACAATAAGAAATACAAGACCAACCCAAGCTAGGCTTAAAATAGGATGATTTGTAATAAATTCAATATATTGATCCATTCTACTTCCACTATGAAATTATGTTCTAAACCTAGGGCGTGTTGGCCTTTGTGGATTGAAATTTGTTCAATCTAGGGGCGATTAAATCGCGGCGCGAGATTTGTAACCTAGTGGGCTAAGTAAAAACCAAGCAAAGCTTCCGCGTCCTGCTCACGCCCCTTACCTACATCCATGTAGGCAACAAAAAGGTAATAGTCCCTAGAAAGAACCCAATGGGCAGCGCATGTTTGGGATTTATGCTACGTTATCGCCTATTTATGGGGAATAACCACACTTCATAGACTCTGCCTTACCTAAAAACCAAACATACTGCTGCAAATTCAGCCACCAAAGTGCAACACGCCCTAATATTCTAGGTATTTTGTACTTTAGCCACGCAAGTATACCCAAACCAAGTTAAAATGCGAGTTTGCTGCGCTTTAAAAACACATAAAGCACCCCATATATGAAAGTAAGTAAAAAATTTAATATCTTGTTCTCAGTGCTGATTCTGGCGCTAAAACACGGTATGCTAAAACTAACCAGATAACCTTTCGGCGCACAGTACCCATCAACAGGTGCTAATTTTCAGGAGCTATTATGACAGAGCATAAAAAACCACTGGTATTAATGATTTTAGACGGTTGGGGATACCGCGAAGATGAGCAAAGCAATGCGATTCTTGCAGCCAACACCCCCGTTTTAGACAACCTATGGGCAACCCGTCCACGCACATTAATTTCAGGCTCAGGTTTAGATGTAGGCTTACCTGAAGGGCAAATGGGTAACTCAGAAGTAGGCCATGTAAATTTAGGTGCTGGTCGTGTTGTTTATCAAGACTTTACTCGCATTACCAAAGCAATCAACGATGGCGAGTTTGACTCAACTCCTGCACTTGTTGAAAACATCGATAAAGCAATCGCTGCAGGCAAAGCCGTGCATATTATGGGTTTATTAAGCCCAGGTGGTGTTCACAGCCACGAAGATCATATTGTCGCGAGTATTCAATTAGCCGCTAAACGCGGTGCAAAAGAAGTATATTTTCATGGCTTTTTAGATGGCCGTGATACACCACCACGCAGTGCTAAAGCATCAATAGAGCGTATAGAAGCCTTATTTGCCGAGCTAAATTGTGGCCGCTTAGCGTCTCTTGTGGGGCGTTATTACGCCATGGACAGAGACAACCGTTGGAACCGTGTAGAAAAAGCCTACAATGTAATGGCATTAGGTGAAGGCGAGTTTAATTATGCTGATGGTGTGTCGGCATTAGAAGCCGCCTATGAGCGCGACGAAAACGATGAATTTGTAGCTCCAACCACCATCACGCCACAAGGCACTGAAGCAGCACAAATTAATGATGGCGACACTATCATCTTTGCTAATTTTAGAGCCGACCGCGCCCGTGAAATCACCCGTGCCTTTGTAGAGCCAGGCTTCGATGGGTTCGAAAAGAAAAAATCACCACAGTTAAGCGCATTTGTAATGATGACAGAATACTCAGCCGATATTGATGCCCCTGTCGCATTTGGCCCTACGCCATTGGTAAACGTATTAGGTGAATGGCTTGAAAAAAATGGCAAAACGCAGCTACGTATTTCTGAAACAGAAAAATACGCTCATGTTACTTTTTTCTTTAGTGGCGGACGCGAAGATGAATTTGAAGGCGAATCACGCGAATTAATTCCTTCTCCACAGGTTGCCACTTACGACCTTCAGCCAGAAATGAATTCTGAAATGCTAACCGACAAACTTATTGAAGCCATTAAAAGCGGTAAGTTTGATGCCATTATTTGTAATTACCCGAATGGCGATATGGTGGGTCACTCTGGTGTGTTTGAAGCCGCGGTTAAAGCCTGTGAAGCAGTTGATGCATGTATAGGCCGCGTGGTAGAAGCGCTAGATGAGTTTGGTGGTGAAGCGCTTATCACAGCCGATCACGGTAATGCAGAGCAAATGGCAAATACTGCCACGGGCCAAGCTCATACCGCTCACACTAGCGAGCCAGTGCCATTTATTTATGTAGGACGCGATGCAACGCCAAGTGAAGGCAAAGCATTAAGTGATGTAGCACCTACTATGCTACACCTGATGGGCATGGAGCAACCAAGCGAAATGACCGGTACGCCAATCATGACGTTGAAATAACACATGAGCAAACCAGTAAATTGGTTTAGTGTTTATACATTTGTATTGGTTTCGTTAGTGGTTGCACCTGCAACCGCTAACGAAAACCGCACTAAAAAAGACCTATCTGAAGTGCAATCTGCATTAGAACAAAGCCAAGCAGAGTACAACGCACAGCGAAAAAAAATTGCCGCACTGCAAAAAAACTTAAAAAAACACGAGCTAGAAATAGCTAAAAACGCTAAAGCTCTCAATATGGCTGAGCAATCAGTAAAAGAAACAGAGCAAAAACAACAAGCCCAGCAACAAAAAGCACAGCAATTAAAAGCGCAACACGCGCAATTTCAAGCCATTTTAGCGGCCCAGCTAAAAAGTGCTTACATGGCTGGGGGCGACGACTACCCCAAAATGCTTTTAAACCAGCAAGACACAGCTAAATTTGAGCGTACCTTAAGCTATTACAACTATTTAAATAAAGCGCGCATAGAGCAAATTGAAGAGCTTAAAGTACTACAACAACAAATTGCAGAAAACCAAGCTGCACTTGCCAAAACCAAACAAAAATTAGCCGCCTTATTTGAAGAACAAAAAAGACGCCAAAGCGCGCTAGTAAATGCCCAAAGCGAGCGCCAAACTAATCTTAAAAACTTACAAGCACAGCTCAATAGCACTAAAAGCTCGATTAATTACTTAAAAGACAACGAGCAAACATTAATCACCACCATTGAAGAACTTGAGCAAGAGAAGAATCAAAAAATTGAATTGCTCGGCCTTAATAAAAGTAAAGGCAAGCTTAATTGGCCCAGCAAAGGAAAGCTAAAACACACATTTGGTCAGCGCAAACATGGCGGCATAGACTGGAAAGGCGTGTTAATTGGTGCAAAAGAAGGCACTAATGTAAACAGTATTAATAATGGCCAAGTTGTTTTTGCTGATTGGCTTAAAGGCTTTGGCTGGGTTATTGTGGTTGATCATGGTGAGGGCTTTATGAGCCTATACGGCCATGCGCAAACATTATTAAAAGATGTGGGCGACATGGTTCGAGAAGGCGAAACGCTGGCATTAGTAGGTCAAAGCGGCGGACAGTCGAGTTCTGGTCTATACTTTGAAATACGCCACAAAGGACGCGCAGTAAATCCTGTTAAATGGTGCAGACGTATTTAAGTGAATAAAACAGCTGCACCGCATTAGGAGCAGCTGATGACTCAAAAAATACCACAAACACGCTCATGTCCCTCTTCCCGTACGCGCTATTTGTTTTTATTGTGCGCATTGACCTGTATTGCTATTTTTTGTTTTAGCAATTCATTACTTGCCAGCTCAGTTAAAGATCTTAAAAGTCAGCAAATTTCTGAAATACTTTTCAACATTAAAGCCTATTATGTTGATGACTTGTCACTGACAAAAGGTGCACAGGGTGCCTTTAATAATCAGCAAGTAGAAATTTTACTCGACCAGCTAGACCCTTATTCTAAATACCTCAATGAAAATGACTTAGACGCTTTGTTTAATAATACAAATGGCCATTACACTGGCGTGGGCATTGAAGTGAAAGACATTGACAGTGACATTACTATTGTCGGTGTAGTTAAAAACTCCCCAGCCAAAAAGGCCGGTATTTTAGCGGGCGATATTATTGTTAGTGTTAATGATATAAACACGCAAACAGGTAGCTTAGAGCAAGTAGCTGCGTTGATAAAAGATACCCGCTTTAACGCGGTTAAACTAACAATAAAGCGCGCAGGGCAGCAGCAACCAATTAGCTTTGCGGTAAATCGCAAAGAAATAAACTTA
Source organism: Pseudoalteromonas sp. 2CM28B (assembly GCF_023161935.1). Classification (NCBI taxonomy): domain Bacteria; kingdom Pseudomonadati; phylum Pseudomonadota; class Gammaproteobacteria; order Alteromonadales; family Pseudoalteromonadaceae; genus Pseudoalteromonas; species Pseudoalteromonas sp. 2CM28B. The sequence goes on along the minus strand of NZ_JALNTH010000001.1, from coordinate 124,126 downwards.
GAAAGCGCCACTAGCCAATTACTCGACTCAGGCACTGGATATTTAGCCATAAATAATTTTTCTAATCACACCTTACATGAAGTGGCGCTGCAGGTAGCTGCACTTAAAAATGATTATCGCACGCCCCTTAAAGGGTTAGTCATTGATTTACGTGACAACCCAGGTGGTACTTTACAAAGTGCAGTGGCGGTAGCGGATCTATTTTTACAAAGTGGCACTATAGTCACCACTAAAGGGCGCTATTACGACGCTAACCAAGCCTACTACGCTAAACGAGGTGACATACTAAAAGGCTTGCCTATTGTGGTGCTTATTAATGAAAATTCGGCCTCTGCGGCTGAAATACTCGCCGCTGCTTTAAAAGATAATAAGCGTGCTACAGTGGTTGGTAATCAGTCTTATGGCAAAGGCTCGGTGCAATCTTTGATCCCACTTGGTGATGGTAATACAGCGCTAAAATTAACAACTGCTAAGTACTTTACACCTGCGGGCGTATCGATTGAAGGCGTAGGAGTTACCCCTGATGTAGCAATTGCGCAAGCAACCCTTCCACAATCAAATAAAGCCGTTATAATAAAAAATGAGCAGAACAAAAATGCACCACAATTTGAACATGAAATACTGGGCGACTTACAGTTAGTAAAAGCTAAGCAATTACTTAGCATGCAATAGTAAATAATCTGAACTCTAGGTAAGCGATTTAATAACAGAATAAATATTAACACTATTAGATTCTGCTATTCTCTAGCTATAAGTTTTAAGTAAATTCAAAGCAGTTAGCGCTAAAAATAGCTGCTGAGATAGCTTTATTACCCGGCGCTGAGATTAAAAAATACCCTTAATAAATTAAAAAGATAATAAAAACTATAAACGTGAAAATAATAAAATGGCTGTTGTTGGCTATCTGCTTTGTATCTAGCACTGCTTGGGCAAAGCAAATAGCCATCGTAATTGATGATATTGGCTATCATCAGCGAGATTTAGAATTTCTTACCTTACCAGGGCAATTGTCGTATTCAATTTTGCCCCACACACCCTACTCTCAAATTTTTGCCACGCTTGCCAGCCAAGCAAATAAAGAGCTTTTATTGCATGTACCTATGCAAGCCTTGAACGGTAAAGCACTCGGCCCTGGTGGGCTCACTGTAAATATGGATAAAGAACAGCTACAAAAAACTTTAGGCACCGCACTGGCAAGCTTACCGCAAGTAAAAGGGGTTAATAACCATATGGGGTCGGCACTCACTCAACAAAGCCAAGCCATGAAGTGGACTATGGAAGTACTTAAAAAACGTAATTTATTCTTTTTAGATAGCCGTACTACCGACTTAAGCCAAGCGCAAAATGCGGCAAATTTTATTGGGGTTGAAAATATAGGCCGCCATGTGTTTTTAGACAATATAACCACGCATGAGCAACTGCAGCAAAGGCTGGATGAGCTAAAATATAAAGCGACTAAACATCACTTTGCCATAGCGATTGCCCACCCCTACCCAGAAACCATCGACTTTTTACGCCAAGCGCTACCTGAGCTCACTGAGCAAGGCTTTGAACTGGTACCAATCTCACAGCTGGTAGAACGTAAGTATGTACAAATAGCCCAACAACAAGCCATTTCATTAAACTGATGGAGTAAGCGAGCACCTTACTCCATCAGTTAATTTAACTCAATTATAAGTATGGTATTTATAAAACAAATGTCGCTACCTTGGCATTTAGATCTGTAGCTCTGTCTTTTAATACTTCGGCTTGGCTTAAATGCGCGGTAGCTGAGGTAGTTATTTCATCGGTTACATCTTTAATGGCAACCGTATTTCTAGTAATTTCATTGGTCACTTGCGTTTGCTCTTCTGCTGCAACCGCTATTTGACCCGCCATATCAGAAATCTCATTTACCGCCAAAGTAATTTCTTCTAGTGCGTGTGCGGCAGCATTTACATCATCCACACTATTGTTGGCATAGCCCTTACTGCTGTCCATCAAGCTCACTGCTTTTTTAGTGGTGTTTTGTAAGGTTTCTATAGTGGTATAAATTTCGGCTGTAGAGTTTTGTGTTCTTCTTGATAACACGCGCACTTCATCGGCAACCACTGCAAAACCACGCCCCTGCGATCCCGCACGGGCGGCCTCTATTGCAGCATTAAGTGCTAAGAGATTTGTTTGCTCTGCAATTTCTTGAATGGTAGTTAAAATGCTCGATATAGCCTGAGCATGCAAACTTAATTCACCAATAACTGTGGTAGTTTGGTCTATTTCGCCCGCGAGTGAATTAATCGTGTTTCTGGTTTTATCAACTAACAGCTTACCTTCACGGCTACTTTGTGCCGATTGTTGCGATGCGGTTGCGGTGTTTTCTGCATTAGCGGCAATTTCATGGGTTGCACTCGCCATTTCTGTGACCGCGGTAGCAACCATAGCCACTTCTTGTTGCTGGCGCTGCAACTCACTGACACTGCTTTGGTTGGTGATCAAGCTTTTCTCTGCATCAAAGTCTAAGTCAGTAGCTAATTGACGAATATGACTGATCAGTTCATGTTGGCTGCTAACAAAACGATTAAAACTACCAGCCAGAACCCCAACTTCATCTTGCGTATCAACAGTTATACGCTGGGTTAAATCACCGTTACCATCTGCAATTGTTGATAAAGCTTGCGACACTCGGCTCAAAGGGGCGAGCAATACACCCAATAACCATGAAATAGCCAACACACTCAGTAAAAGTGCTACTGCAACCAGCACTAATTGGGTCAGCAATAAACTAATAAGCGGAGCCTCTAAAGTTTGTTTATCCAATACAAACAGCAACTGCCAATCTGTATTGTTAATGTTTTCACCCCAAACTAGCTTCTCTCGGTCTTCACTCTCAAAGTAAACAGGAGTAAATTCACCGTTTTGACTGTTAGATAAAATTAATTGATGATTTATTTTCGAGTCAATACGCGTAATATCTGCCATTACTTTTCTAGCGTCTTTGTAGGCAACCACAGTGCCATCTTTATGCATCATAATGGCGTACCCATCCGCAGGCAAAGACATTGTATTGACGCTATCGGCCAAGGCCTCAATCGATAAATCCCCCGCAACCACACCGCTTTGCGTGGTTTTAGCAATAGAAACAACCAACAGATTATACGCGGTATCTAAATAAGGTTTGGTAATTACGGTGCTACTTTGAAGCAGTGCTTGTTTATACCATGGACGAGTGCGCGGATCGTAGCCGGTGCGATCAATACTGGGATCAGAGTCAGTCATTTTTCCGCTACTATCTCCAAAGTAAGTTAACTGAAAGCCACCTGAAAATGCTGCTTGCTGTAGTGCGCTGAGCGTGTTGTCCTCAACCTTATTCGCAACCGATTTAATTATCTGCTGACGACTAGCTAGCCAATTTTCAATACTCGTAGCCTGTTGCTTACCAGATTGGCTTACGTTATCAATACTGCTTTTTAGCAGTAACGCTTTTTGAGAGGTATAGCTATTCCAGGACAGCAATACAATAATAACGGCTAGGGCAAGAACGACCGATAGCAAGATTTTTTTCTTTAGTGAATATGAGTTCATATTGAGTGTAAATACTCGCGTTAAATGAAATTGAAAGGCAACAAACCAGCAATTAAATGACTTAATTAAGCTACGATTTGAGCGATAAGTCGCTCAGGTGCGCGAATATTTTCATATACCCAAATTAAAAACAAACTAAAATCATCTATTTAAATTAAAACCAAACTTATTCATTAATTTTAAATAGCGTACATTTAATTAAAAGATACATAGATGTGACTAGAGGTAAGCAGAACAAGACAAACGATACTTTCTATTAACCTTTTTAGTTAGCTTTTTTAGTTAAAAAAAAGCCCCGCATATTAATGCAGGGCTTTTTAAGTTTTACATTTTTTGCGCTATTAGCTCATAGCACTTTGCAGCTTTTTCATCGCTGTTTTTTCTAGCTGGCGAACACGCTCAGCAGATACACTGTATTTTTCAGCAAGCTCTTGTAGTGTTGCTTTGTCATCAGACAACCAGCGTGCACTTACAATGTCTTGTGAGCGTTCGTCTAGCGTTTTAAGCGCGCTAAATAAACGAGTATGTGACTGCTCTTGCCATTGTTGCTGCTCAATATCGTCAGCTAAATCAGCTGAGCCGTCTGTTAAATATTGTACTGGTGAATATGTACTTGTTGGTGCGTCGTCGTTATCGTCGCCCGTTAAGTCAAAGCCCATGTCTTGGCCGCTCATGCGCGATTCCATTTCACGAACTTCTTTTTCACTCACACCTAGCTCATTAGCTACAGTGCTTACTTCAGCTTGGTTAAACCAACCTAAACGTTTTTTGTTTTTACGAAGATTAAAAAACAATTTACGTTGCGCTTTAGTGGTCGCAACTTTTACGATGCGCCAATTTTTAAGCACAAACTCATGAATTTCTGCTTTAATCCAATGAACAGCGAAAGACACTAAACGTACACCCACACTTGGGTCGAAACGCTTAACCGCTTTCATCAGGCCTATATTGCCCTCTTGGATTAAGTCGGCTTGCGGTAAACCATAACCCGAGTAGCTTTTAGCAATATGTGCTACAAAGCGTAAATGCGACATAATGAGTTGCTTTGCAGCACTAAGATCGCCTTCTTCTTGAAGTCGTGTTGCTAGCTCTTTCTCTTGCTCAGCTTTAAGCATAGGAATTGTGCTAACCGCTTGAAGGTAGCCGTCCATGCTTGCGCTTTGTTGCCCAACTGTAAGTGCCATTGCGTATAAATCTTTACTCATTTTTCACCTCGGTGATAAACATTTGAAACCATCTTAGCACTCTTTCTCTAAGAGTGCTAACCCCAATTTAAAACTTTTTTTAAGCGTAAATCAAGCGGTTTTTTAGTGTATGTTAAGTCTACTACATGCGACTGAATAAGTGATGAACTAAGGGATTGCAAGAGATTAGCGCAAGCGTAACAGCGCATTTACAACTAATCTCATTTGAGGATAATAATATACAAACATGACATTTTTGAGTCAGCCATTAGCAGCTGTACTCATACTTTATCAGGCTCAATTTCTTTAATATATCGGTTAACCGATAAGTAAGAACCAATAAAGCCTAAGCTGGTTGCTAGTAATACTAATGCGCCAAACTCATTAAGCGTTAAACCAATTAACGAAAAGCTTGTTTGATACACGCCTGCAACGCTGCTTACTGCGCTAGTTAACCACCACATCATTAAGGCAATACAAATAAATGCAAACAAGCCCCCTATAACACCATACCAAATGCCGGTCCACAAAAACGGAGCATGTATAAATGTATTGGTAGCACCTACTAACTTCATTACTTGTATTTCTTCTTTTTTATCCATAATCGATAAACGAATCGTATTACCAATAATAAGCGTGACAGAGGTAAGAAGTAATAAAGCAATTGTGATAACGCTTTCTTTTAATAAGTCTAATAATGCATTTAGGCGCTCAAGCCAAGCAATATCAAGCTTACCAAAATCTACTTCGCGCTCGTTCTCAAGCTTTGTAAGCAGCGCTTTAGCCGCATTAGGCTGGCGATGCCGCTTAGTAGGTGTCACTAATACAACATCGGGTAGCGGGTTGCTATCTAGGTATTCTAAAGCTTGCCCAAACCCCGACACATCTTTAAATTCAGTTAATGCTTGTTGCTTAGAAATAAATTCAACACTTTCTACCTCGGCGTAAAGTGCTAAACGCTTTACTAAGGTTTGTGTTTCTTGTTCGCTCATACTTTCTTTTACAAAAAGCGATATTTCACTGGCTTCTTCAAACCCGCTACTGACTTGCTGTACATTTTTTACGACTAAATAAAGCGTTGCAGGCAATGTTAAACTTAGCCCAAGTACAGCAATTGTCATTAATGATGCAAGTGGCGTACGCCACATTTCACCTAAACTGTGCACCCCTTGGCGAAAAATATTTATAATAAAAAAATAACCGCCAGCTATGGCTGATTTTTTTTGTTTATCGTTTGAGTTTTGGCGTCCTTTAAATAACAAGCTCACAGCGTGCCCTCCGCAAGTGGGTCTTCAAGCATACGGCCATCTTTTAAAGTCAGGCTACGGTATTTTAAACGCGACACCAGACCAAGGTCGTGTGTTGCTATAAGTACTGTCGTACCGTGTTTATTAAAATCTTCAAATAGCCTTAATATTTCCATAGAGAGCTCGGGGTCAAGGTTACCCGTTGGTTCATCAGCTAATAAAATAGGCGGAGAATTTACAATCGCTCTGGCAATACCTACGCGTTGCTGCTCACCACCAGAGAGTGTAGAAGGATGGCATTTAACTTTATCTAACAGCCCGACTTTATCTAGCGCACCATGAACTCGTTTAGCGATTTGTTTATGATGAGTGCCTTCAATAATCAACGGCAGTGCAACGTTATCAAACACAGTGTAGCGCTCTAACAAACGATGATTTTGAAAAATAATACCAATATCGCGGCGCGCATAAGGAATTTGCCGAGAATTAACTTTATTTAAATCAACACCATTAATTAGCACGTTGCCTGCAGAGGGGCGCTCCATTAAGCTAATGAGCTTTAATAAGGTACTTTTACCCGCACCACTGTGGCCTGTTAAAAAAGCCAGTTCGCCAGGCTTAATATGAAATGTAACTTTTTCGAGAGCGCGATGCCCACCCGGATAGGTTTTACTTACTTGCTGAAAATTTATCATTTTTTATTATGCCAGTCCCAAATTAGTAAAATGGAATTCCTTAGCTAGGGCCTGTTGACCTTTCAGGATTGAAATTTGCTCTGCCTAGAGACTATTTAATCGCGGCGCAAGGTTTATAGCCAAGAAGGCTAAGTAAAACCGAGCAATAAAAAGTAAATAGCCCAAAGGGCAGCGCATGTTTAATCTCAAAAGATAAACAGACCAAAAAAGGGAGCAAGCTCCCTTTTATGTATTAAGCGTCATCCTCATCTTGGCTAAATAAAGCGTCAATAAAGTCATCGCTTTTAAATGCGCGTAAATCATCAATACCTTCGCCAACACCAATGTAACGAATAGGAATATTAAACTTATCTGCAACCGCAAATATAACCCCACCTTTAGCAGTACCATCAAGTTTTGAAAGGGTAATACCGGTTAACCCAACGCATTGATTAAATAAGTTTACTTGGCTAATTGCATTTTGACCTGTACCCGCATCAATGGTTAGCATAACTTCATGCGGTGCATCAGGGTCAATTTTCTTCATTACGCGGGCTATTTTTTCAAGCTCTTGCATTAAGTTATCTTTATTTTGCAAGCGCCCTGCTGTATCAGCAATTAATACATCTACATTACGCGCTTTAGCGGCTTGAAATGCATCAAACACCACCGAGGCACTATCTGCACCAGTGTGCTGGGCAATAACAGGAATGCTGTTACGCTCTCCCCACACTTGCAGCTGCTCTACGGCTGCTGCACGAAAGGTATCACCTGCGGCCAACATAACCGACTTACCTTCATTTTGAAATTGCTTAGCTAACTTACCAATGGTTGTCGTTTTACCTACGCCGTTTACACCGACCATTAATATAACAAATGGTTTTTTATCAGCACGTATCTCAAGCGGTTGCTCAGCTGTTTTAAGCATTGCGGCCATTTCTTGCTTCATTAAGTCATAGAGCGCATCGCCATCTTTAAGCTGCTTGCGATCAGCTGCATCAGTAAGGCTATCAATCAGCTTCATGGTGGTATCAACACCTAAATCGGCGGTAAGAAGCTGTGTTTCTAAATCTTCAAATAAATCATCGTCTATTTTTTTACCACTAAAAATAGATGCAAAGCCAGAGCCTATATTTACACGGGTTTTTAATAACCCTTTTTTAAGACGTGAAAAAAAGCCTTCTTTTTTAGGCTTTTCGGCAAGTTTAGCTTCTTCTTTTGCAAGCTCTGCCGTAATGCGCTCTTGCTCTAAACGATCAGCTTCGGCCTCTGCTGCAATGCGTTCTTGCTCTGCACGTTCAGCTTCTGCCTGTTCTTGTGCAATACGCTCTTGTTCTAAGCGTTCAGCTTCTGCTTGCTCTGCGGCAATTCGCTGTTGCTCTAAACGCTCAGCTTCTGCTTGTTCTGCTGCAATACGCTGCTGCTCTAAACGCTCGGCCTCTGCTTGTTCTGCTGCAATACGTTCTTGCTCTAAACGTTCAGCTTCTGCTTGTTCCTGTGCAATTCGCTGTTGCTCTAAACGCTCAGCTTCCGCTTCTGCAGCAATACGCTCTTGCTCTGCACGTTCAACTTCTGCTTGCTCTGCGGCAATACGCTCTTGCTCTACACGTTCAGCTTCTGCTTGCTCTGCGGCAATACGCTCTTGCTCTACACGTTCAGCTTCTGCTTTTTCTGCTGCAATACGTTCTTGCTCTACACGTTCAACTTCTGCTTGTTCTGCTGCAATACGCTCTTGCTCTGCACGTTCAGCTTCTGCTTTTTCTGCTGCAACACGCTCTTGCTCTAAACGCATTTGCGCTTCTTGCTCTGCTAAACGAGCGGCTTGTGCTTGTTGTTGCGCCTGTGCTTCAGCTTGCTCTTTCGCAAGCAACTCTGCGTTGGCTTTTTCAATTGCTAATTTTTCATCTTGCTCAGCTTGCTCACGCTCTGTGTCTAAACGTTGTTGCTCAGCTCGCTGTGCAGCCATGCGCTCTTGCTCTAAACGCATTTGCGCTTCTTGCTCAGCTAAACGTGCAGCTTGTGCTTGTTGTTGCGCCTGTGCTTCGGCTTGCTCTTTTGCAAGCAACTCTGCATTAGCCTTTTCAATTGCTAAACGCTCTGCTTGTGCTTTTTCAGCAGCAATACGCGCTTGTTCTTCACGCTCTGCTTCGGCCTTTTCTGCCGCTAAGCGCTCAGCCTCTTGTTGCTGAGCTAATGCCTGTTGTTTATCAGCTTCTGCTTGTTTTTTATCTGACTTACCAAAACCGAGCCAAGACATGAATTTACTTTTTTTTGCCATACTTGCTAATAACCACTTATAAAAATCTGATAAACTAAAATTTGAAATAGCTTGGTGTGGCTCAGCAAAGCGTGCCGGCCAAACAACCGTTCAAAACGTAAGTGCTAAATAGTAACACTTTTAATGCGGTTGAAAAATGAAGCTAAACGTAAACTACGCACAATATTATCTGAGCTAGATCCCTTATACCATTTTTTAGTGACCTAAATGAGAAAAAAAACAACGAAAAATAAAGCAATTAGCAAATCTACTGACGGCTTTATTAGAGTAATCAGCGGGCAATTTCGTGGCCGTAAACTGCCGGTAAAAAATGTAGAAGGGCTACGCCCAACAACAGACCGCGTTAAAGAAACCGTGTTTAATTGGTTAATGCAAGATACGCGCGATGCAACAGTACTCGATTGCTTTGCAGGCTCTGGCGGGCTTGGCTTTGAAGCGCTTTCTCGGTTTGCTAAAAGCACCACGTTTATCGAACTAGATGCCTCGGCTGCTAAGCAAATTGAGCAAAATATTAGTACCTTAAAGCTTGAAAATGCACAGGTAAAACACACTAATTCACTCTCATATTTAGAGCAAAAGAATACAAATTCACCATTTAATTTAGTTTTTGTTGACCCACCATTTCGTAAAAACTTAGCGCAAAGTAGCTGTGATTTATTAGAAAATAACCAATGGCTTAGCGAAGACGCGCTCATTTATGTTGAGGTAGAAACCGAACTAAGCAGCTTTTCACAACCAGATAACTGGCTGTTAATTAAAGAAAAAAAAGCAGGGCAAGTATTCTGTAGGCTATACCAACGCCAGCCAAATTAACACTATTTAAGCCGCTGCATTTCTGTTAATATTATCCTTTACATGTGGTGTTGCTTCGGATTACAATACCGCACCATTTTTGAACCACTTGATCAATGTTTGATCAACTTGAGCAACGCTCATAATTTAGGTAGGTGAATTTTTAATGCCAGTAATTAAAGTAAGAGAGAACGAACCGTTTGACGTAGCACTTCGTCGCTTCAAGCGTTCATGTGAAAAAGCAGGTATCCTTTCAGAAGTTCGTCGTCGCGAGCACTATGAAAAGCCAACAGCTGAGCGTAAGCGTAAAAAAGCTGCAGCGGTTAAGCGTCACATGAAGAAGCTTTCTCGCGATAACGCACGTCGCGTTAAATTATACTAATAGTATTAGGTCTTGTATAAATGAGCCTTTTAATAACGCTAAAAGATGCGCAAAAAGATGCGATGAGAGCGAAAGACAAACAACGTCTTAACCCTATTCGCATGGTGCTTGCCGCAATCAAGCAACGTGAGATTGACGAGCAAATAACACTAGACGACGCAGGTATTACCTCCGTTATAGTGAAGCTTGTTAAACAACGTCGTGATTCTTACACTCAGTACAAAGATGCTGGGCGTGAAGATTTAGCCGAAATTGAAGCCAATGAGATCGCAGCACTAGAAACTTTTTTACCTCAACAATTGAGTGAAGAAGAAATAGTTGCCCTTATTGATGCGGCTATTGCTGATACTAATGCAGCAGGTATGCAAGACATGGGTAAAGTAATGGGCATAATCAAAAGCAAAGCCGAAGGACGTGCCGATATGGGCAAGCTTTCTGGTTTAATTAAGCAACGATTAACAGCCTAATACTCCCACATACACAAAGTATGATTAAAGCAAACCGAGCCTAGTGCTCGGTTTCTTCGTTTAAGTAGACAAACAAAAAGCTTTTAAGTAATGCTCGTGCATATAATTAAGTGATTTATTGTGTAGCTACAAAAGCACATCGAAGGCTAGGTAAAATGGGTTATTTAGGGCTATCACTTACTGCGCCTGCACTGCTCTACCTTCAATATCCTAGCTTTGTACGCTGTTAGCGCCAGGTTTAGCACCTAAGAATGATTAAATGGATATAATGTAGCTTTTTAGCTTACCAATACCCCTTTTATAAATGCGCGCATTGTGTTGAAATTACACCTCACCAATTGTTAGGACTACTTACAAAACATGGCTGGAAAGATCCCACGAAATTTTATTGACGATTTACTCGCCAGAACAGATATTGTAGAGCTAATAGACTCTAAAGTTGGTCTTAAAAAAGCAGGCAAAGACTACCAAGCTTGCTGCCCTTTCCATAACGAAAAATCTCCCTCGTTTACTGTTTCTCAAGATAAACAGTTTTACCACTGCTTTGGCTGTGGTGCTAATGGCAACGCTATTTCGTTTGTTATGGAATACGACAAGCTTGAATTTGTTGATGCCATAGAAGAGCTCGCAAGCCTTTTAAATTTAGACGTACCTCGCGAGAAAGGCAGTAGCTCAGCACCTGAGCGCACGGCAGCGCAAAAGCGCTCAGATTACGATTTAATGTTACACACAGCACGCTTTTACCAGCATCAATTAAAGCACCACAGTAACTCTGCTGCGGTGATTGACTATGTAAAAGGGCGTGGTTTAAGTGGCGAAACCGTTAAAAAGTTTATGATTGGTTATGCGCCGAGCGAATGGGAAGCGCTGTGCCAACAACTTGGCCGAACAAAAGAGCAAAAAGAACAGCTGGTCGAGCTTAAGCTCGCCTCAGAAAAAACACCAGGTAGGCAGTTTGATTTTTTCCGCGATCGGTTAATGTTCCCTATTCGTGATAAACGTGGCCGTGTTATCGCCTTTGGCGGGCGTGTAATGCAAGCCGACCAAGGGCCAAAATACCTCAACTCACCAGAGACCCGCATTTTTCATAAAGGTTTTGAGCTATATGGCCTTTATGAGGCAAAACAAGCACATAAAAAGCTTGAACATGTACTCATTGTAGAAGGTTACATGGATGTAGTTGCACTTGCAGAGCAAGGTATTGAATATGCCGTAGCTGCGCTTGGTACCGCAACCACAAGCGAGCATATGCATACGCTATTTAGAACCACCGACAAAGTTATTTGTTGTTACGATGGCGACAGAGCGGGCCGCGACGCTGCATGGCGAGCACTAGAAAATGCCCTGCCCTACTTAAACGATGGCAAAGCATTACACTTTGTATTTTTACCTGACGGCGAAGACCCCGATTCACTGGTTCAGCAAGAAGGTAAAACACAGTTTGAGCAACGTTTAAGCCAAGCAGATGATTTTACCAAAGTGTTATTTAATAAGCTTAGCCAAGAAGTAGACCTAACACTCGACTCAGGCAAAGCTAAGCTATTAAGTGCCGCTTTGCCGTTAATTGAAAAAATTCCGAGTGAATTTTACCAAGAAAATATTTTAGAGCAGTTAGGGCGATTAATTGGCCGTACGCGTGAGCAGCTAAATAGCCGCTTAAAAACACCAAAGCAACAACACGCTGTTGAGCGAAAATTTAAAATTACCCCAATGCGCCAAGCTATTGGTATTTTAATTCAGCACCCACAGTTAGCTAAAAGTGTGCCCCATTTGCCAGAATTGGCGCAAATGAACATAGCGGGTATTGGTTTGCTACTGCGCTTACAAGAGCGCGCACTGCAAAAAGACAATGCGAACACAGCAGTTTTACTCGAATCATTTAGAGATTCCGAGGATTACGAACCGCTAGTAAAGCTTGCCACATGGCAGCACCAAATTAGTGATGAGCGTTTAGAGACTGTTTTTCAAAATACTTTTAAATTTATTGAAGATCAGTGTTTAAATTATCGACTAGAGACCCTATTAATAAAGGACAAGACACAGGGCTTATCAAGTGATGAAAAACTAGAATGTCATTTACTTATGACAGCGCTAAAAGCGAGTAACAGCTAGTCAGACTTGATTTAAACTGTTATACTGTGCTATTCACTGCGTCACATTATTAAAGTTAGTTAAAAGGCTAACTCTATGATGACGCCTGTTGTATCAACTTATCAGAGTGGAAGAAACAATCTCTATGGATCCAACTCCTCAGTCACAATTAAAACTTCTGATTCAAAAAGGTAAAGAGCAAGGCTACTTAACTTTTGCTGAAGTAAATGATCACCTTCCACAAGACATAATCGACTCAGATCAAGTAGAAGATATCATTAGCATGATTAATGACATGGGTATCAAGGTTAGCGAAAACGCGCCTGATGCTGATGAATTAATGATGCAAGAAACCACGACAGACGAAGACGCAGCAGAAGCTGCTGCTGCAGCCCTTGCAACTGTAGAAAAAGAAATTGGCCGTACAACTGACCCAGTGCGCATGTATATGCGTGAAATGGGTACTGTTGAACTTCTTACACGTGAAGGCGAAATTGTAATCGCTAAGCGTATTGAAGAAGGTATCAACCAGGTACAAATTTCTGTTGCCGAATACCCTGAAGCGATTACTTATCTACTTGAACAGTGGGATAAGTTTGAAGCTGAAGAAATGCGCTTAAGCGACATTATTTCAGGCTTTTTCGACCCTAACGAAGACGAAGCGCAAATCTCAGCAACTCACATCGGCTCTGAATTAAGTGAAGAACAACTTGATGAAGACGATGATGAAGATGACAAAGACAGCGATGACGATGAAGACGAAGAAGAAGTTGATACAGGCCCAGATCCAGAAGAAGCCCGTATTCACTTTGAAAACTTACGTGATTTATACGTTAAAGCTCGCGCTACCTTTGATGAAAAAGGGCGTTCGCACCCAGATTCTCAAGCCGCTATTTTTGAAATTGGCGAGCTTTTCAGAACTTTTAAATTAGTACCAAAACAGTTTGATCGCATGGTTAACAACATGCGTGAAATGATGGATAGAGTGCGTATTCAAGAACGCCTTATCATGAAACAAGCGGTACAAATTGCTAAGCTACCTAAGAAAACGTTTATTAAGCACTTTGCTAATAACGAAACTGACTCAGCGTGGCTAGACCTAGAAATAAATGCTAACGAAAAACATTCAGCTAAACTTGAAGAAGTGAAGCCTGAAATTATTCGTTGCATCCAAAAGCTATGTGTAATTGAAGAAAGCACAGGCTTAAGCATTGAGCGTATTAAAGACATTAACCGTCGTATGAGCATTGGTGAAGCAAAAGCGCGCCGTGCGAAAAAAGAAATGGTTGAAGCTAACTTACGTCTTGTAATCTCAATTGCTAAAAAATACACAAACCGTGGTTTACAGTTCTTAGATTTAATCCAAGAAGGTAACATTGGCTTGATGAAAGCGGTAGATAAGTTTGAATACCGCCGTGGTTATAAGTTCTCGACTTATGCTACGTGGTGGATTCGCCAAGCGATTACCCGCTCAATTGCTGACCAAGCAAGAACAATCCGTATTCCAGTACATATGATAGAAACGATTAATAAACTTAACCGTATCTCTCGTCAAATGTTACAAGAAATGGGTCGTGAGCCAAATCCTGAAGAATTAGCAGAACGCATGATGATGCCTGAGGATAAAATCCGTAAGGTACTTAAAATTGCCAAAGAGCCAATTTCGATGGAAACACCAATCGGTGATGATGAAGATTCGCACTTAGGTGACTTTATCGAAGATACCACTATTGATTCGCCAATCGACTCGGCAACAATGGAATCTCTTCGTGGCGCAACAAACGACGTGCTAGCAGGCCTTACAGCCCGTGAAGCTAAAGTACTTCGTATGCGCTTTGGTATTGATATGAATACCGACCACACCTTAGAAGAAGTAGGTAAACAGTTTGACGTAACACGTGAGCGTATTCGTCAAATAGAAGCGAAAGCACTGCGTAAATTACGCCACCCTTCTCGCTCTGATTTACTAAAAAGCTTTTTAGACGCTAAATAATTTAGCGCTTCATATAAACTAAAAAGGCCGCTGTAGCGGCCTTTTTTCTATTTAAAGGAAACCAACCATGGCTTGGATCCAAATCCGTATCAATGCCAATGCTGCTACCGCAGATGCAGTGAGTGACTTATTAATGGAAGCAGGCAGCGCCTCTGTTACTTTTATTGACGCTAAAGACACGCCTATTTATGAGCCTAAAATTGGCACCGTTGAGTTTTGGGCCGATACCACTGTAATTGGTCTATTTGAAGCCAATCATGATATGAACGCGGTAATTGCTTTACTTAAGCGTCATGATGAAATTAAAGACACACTGGTATACAAAATTGAGCAACTAGAAGATAAAGACTGGGAACGTGAGTGGATGGATAACTTTCACCCAATCCAGTTCGGCGAAAAACTGTGGATATGCCCAAGCTGGCGCGACATTCCAGACCCAGATGCAGTCAATGTATTGCTCGACCCAGGCCTTGCGTTTGGTACGGGTACACATGCAACAACGGCACTGTGCCTTAAATGGCTAGAAAGCCAAGATTTAAGTGGTAAAACAGTGGTTGATTTTGGTTGTGGCTCGGGAATTTTAGGCATTGCAGCCATTAAACTTGGTGCAGAGCGCATGATTGGTATTGATATTGACCCGCAAGCACTAGAAGCAAGCTTAGATAACGCACAACGTAATGGCGTAGCCGATAAGCTTGAGGTATACCTACCAGAAAACCAACCTGAGTTTAGTGCTGATATTGTAGTAGCTAATATTTTAGCGCAGCCGCTGCGTGAGCTTCACAGTGTAATTTTGGGATTACTTAAACCGGGCGGCAAAATTGCTATGTCGGGTATATTAGAAGAGCAAGCCCAATCGGTTGCCGATATTTACGCACCGTTTATTGAGCTTGACGATATTGCACAAGAGGGTGATTGGACCCGTGTAAACGGTACAAAAAATAGCTAACCGCATACATTTATAAATTTAGAGTTTTAACTCAAAACTTGCATGTAAAGCCTGTATTTAACAGGCTTTACTATTTTTTTACAGTTAGAAAATTAGCTCGCATAATTTAACAAAATTATTTTTTGTTTAAATTTCAAACAAATCGACCCACTTGTCATGCGGTTATCAAAAGTCAATACGAAAAGGGCAAAAAAAAGTCACTTTTGTTCAATTTATAGCCTTTGATTTTTCCTAAAAAAACCGTAAACTTACCGCCCCTTGAAAAGAGGCCTATTGAATACAGTGCGTATCGGTTCATACCAACTTGAGAATAATGTAATAGTCGCGCCAATGGCAGGTATTACAGACAGACCATTTAGACAGCTTTGCCGCCGCTTAGGCGCAGGCTTGGCCGTGTCTGAAATGTTATCGTCAAACCCGAAGGTTTGGAAAACTGAAAAATCGATGAACCGTATGGATCACAGCGGTGAGTCGGGTATACGCGCGGTGCAAATTGCAGGAGCTGATCCTGAGCTTATGGCGCAGGCCGCACAATTCAATGTTGCTAACGGTGCACAGATCATAGATATCAATATGGGGTGCCCAGCAAAAAAAGTGAACAAGAAACTCGCAGGCTCTGCATTATTACAGTTTCCTGAACTTGTGGAAGAGATAGTTGATGCAGTGGTTAACGCTGTTGATATCCCTGTCACACTTAAAATCCGTACAGGATGGGATCAGGACAACCGTAATGGTGTAGAGATTGCGAGAATAGCTGAGCGTTATGGCATTGCGTCACTTGCCGTACATGGGCGTACACGCGCATGTATGTACAAAGGTGAAGCAGAATATGCCACGATTAGGGATATAAAACGCTCAGTGTCGATACCTGTGGTTGCTAATGGTGATATTACATCTCCAGAAAAAGCAAAGCAGGTTTTGGACTATACGGGTGCAGATGCCATCATGATTGGCCGAGCCGCCCAAGGTCGCCCTTGGATATTTAGGGAGATAGACCACTATTTGCGAACTGGAGAACACTTACCACCACCTGCTATTTCAGAGGTGCGAAGTATTTTAATGGAGCATTTAGATAACCTCCATGCGTTTTACGGCGAGCCAATGGGAGCGCGAATCGCTCGCAAACATGTATCTTGGTATTTGCAAACCCATGACAGTGACGGTCAGTTTAGGCGAGTATTTAATGCGCTCGACAACCCACAAGCACAGGTTGACGCATTAACGCAATACTTTAAAACACTAGCAGCTAACTAAGAAAGAAAGAGATTAAATAATGTTCGAACAAAACGTGACTTCTCCATTTATCACAAACCCTCATGTTCAGTCACACGAGAAACCGCAGCCATTGCGTGATGCAGTAAAAAAAGCTGTTCACCACTATTTAAAGCAGCTTAACGGTCAAGATGTGCAAGACGTTTACGACCTTGTTCTTTCAGAGCTAGAAGCGCCATTACTTGAAGAAGTAATGACATACACACGTGGTAACCAAACTCGTGCGGCAATTTTACTAGGTATCAACCGTGGTACTTTACGTAAAAAGCTTAAAAAATACGGCATGAACTAATACCAATTATATTGAAAGCGTAAGCATGCTAACGAGCTAAACAAGCCCATAACGGCGTTAAAAACTTCTTATGTAGAATAACTACACTGTAAAATTTTTGCCTTGTTATAGACTTGTTTTTCTATCGTTAGAACTGCTTACTAATCCAATACAATTGGTATCATGCAAAAAAAGCACCTTCGGGTGCTTTTTTTATGTGCACAATTTAGTAGAGATGTTGCAAAATGCTCACGCTTATTGGCGCTTTATAAGTCGTTTTTTGAGTAGTAATCAGTTAAAATGCCCGCTTCTAAGCTAGCTCATTAACTGAGGAAATTAAACTACAATGGATACTCATCGTCCTATTCGTCGCGCACTATTAAGTGTGTCTGATAAAACCGGTATTGTTGAATTTGCCCGCGCACTAGAAGCGCAAGGTGTAGATATTTTATCAACTGGCGGTACCTGCAAACTCCTTGCTGATAACGGCATAAAAGTGACTGAAGTATCAGATCACACAGGTCATCCTGAAATCATGGATGGTCGCGTAAAAACCCTTCATCCTAAAATTCACGGCGGTATTTTAGCGCGCCGCGGACAAGATGAAAGCGTAATGGCAGATAATAACATCTCTGCTATCGATATTGTTGTAGTTAACTTATACCCCTTTGCGAATACTGTCGCTCAAGAAAACTGCAGCCTTGAAGATGCTATTGAAAACATTGATATTGGCGGACCTACCATGGTTCGTGCAGCCGCTAAAAACCACAAAGACGTCACCATCGTGGTAAACGCAAACGATTACGAGCGCGTTATTAGCGAAATGCAAAGCAACAATGGCTCAACAACGTACAAAACACGTTTTGATTTAGCCATTGCCGCGTATGAGCACACAGCTCAGTACGATGGCATGATTGCTAACTACTTTGGCAAAATGGTACCTGATTACACTGAAGAAGCCGCTGAAGAGACTAAATTCCCACGCACTATCAACATGCAGTTCACTAAAAAGCAAGATATGCGTTACGGTGAAAACTCGCATCAAGATGCTGCTTTTTATGTTGAAAACAACGTAAGCGAAGCGTCTGTTGCAACAGCTACTCAGCTACAAGGTAAAGCCCTTTCGTTTAATAACATTGCAGATACCGACGCCGCACTTGAGTGTGTTAAAGAATTTGATGTACCTGCATGTGTTATTGTTAAACACGCAAACCCATGTGGCGTTTCAATTGGCGAAGATATTCTTAGTGCTTACGACCGCGCCTTTAAAACAGATCCAACCTCAGCGTTTGGTGGCATTATTGCCTTTAACCGCGAGCTTGACGCCGCAACAGCGCAAGCCATTGTTGAGCGTCAATTTGTTGAAGTAATTATTGCCCCTAGCGTTTCAAGCGAAGCAGCAAAAATTGTTGAAGCTAAAAAGAACGTACGCTTATTAGCGTGTGGTCAATGGAGTGGCAAAGCAACTGGCCACGATATTAAACGCGTTAACGGCGGTGTTTTAGTACAAGACCGCGACCTAGGCATGGTTACCCAAGGCGATTTAAAAGTCGTATCTAAGCGCCAGCCTTCTGAGCAAGAACTTAAAGATTTACTATTTTGCTGGAAAGTGGCTAAGTTTGTTAAATCAAACGCGATTGTATATGCCCGCGACGGTATGACCATTGGCGTAGGCGCAGGCCAAATGAGCCGTGTTTACTCAGCTAAAATAGCGGGTATTAAAGCCGCTGATGAAAATCTAGAAGTACCTGGCTCTGTAATGGCATCAGATGCGTTTTTCCCATTCCGTGATGGTATAGACGCAGCCGCAGCCGCTGGAATTACCGCGGTTATTCAACCGGGTGGGTCAATGCGCGATGAAGAAGTTATCGCCGCCGCTGACGAAGCTGGCATGGCGATGGTATTTACCGGCATGCGCCACTTCCGCCACTAATCACACAAAGGGTTAAACACAACGTTTAGCCCTTTGTGTTTGCAATCAATTCACGTATTCTGGTTCAACACCTATTTAAAATGTTAAGGAACAAACGATGAAATTTGCACTAAAGTCACTACTTGTTGCCTCGCTTACGCTGACCTCAACAATGGCACTTAGCCATAACCATGAGTCAAGCCTTAGCCATGCTATTCAATCAAGCGAGCGTAGCGCTAAAAATAGCGCCCGCGATGAATACCGTCACCCTGAGCAAACACTGGCATTTTTTGGTTTTAAACCAACAATGACCGTGGTTGAAATTGCCCCCGGTGGTGGTTGGTACAGCGAAATTTTAGCCCCTGCACTTAAAGAGCAAGGCTTATATTACGCAGCGCATTTTCCGAGTGATTCATCGGTAGGTTACTACCAGCGCTCTTTAGCCGGCTTTAAGAAAAAAGTGGCCGAAGATGAGCGTTTTAGCAAAGTAAAAATTTCTGAGTTTGCCCCATTAACGCACACTGATATTGCCCCAGCCGGCACTGCCGATATGGTATTAACCTTTCGCAATGTACATAACTGGTACATGGGTAAAGACACTAAAGGCGCACTCAGTGCATTTAAGTCTTTTTATAAAGCGTTAAAACCAGGTGGCGTATTAGGTGTAGTTGAACATCGCTTAGATGAAAGCCGACCTGATGAGGATCAAAAATCAACCGGCTACATGAAGCAAAGTTACGTGGTCGATTTAGCTAAAAAAGCTGGATTTGAATTAGTTGCAAGCAGTGAGATTAACGCCAATCCAAAAGATACAGCCGATCACCCTAAAGGGGTGTGGACGCTACCACCTAGCTTACGCCTTGGCGAACAAGACGCTGATAAATACAAAGCTATTGGTGAAAGCGACCGTATGACGCTGAAATTTAAAAAACCGCTTTAAATAGGAATATTTCGCCATGAATGTATTAGTCATTGGCAGCGGCGGCCGTGAACACGCACTTGCGTTTAAGGCCGCTCAAAACACGAAAGTAAACACTGTATTTGTAGCACCGGGTAATGCCGGTACTGCACTTGAGCCCAAACTAGAAAACGTTGCAATTAACGTTGAAGACCTAGATGGCCTATTAAGCTTTGCACAACAAAACAATGTAGAACTTACTATTGTTGGCCCTGAAGTACCGCTTGTATTAGGCGTAGTAGATAAGTTCCGTGAACATGGTCTCGCTATTTTTGGTCCAACAGCCGGTGCAGCGCAGCTAGAAGGCTCTAAGTCGTTTACTAAAGACTTTTTAGCTCGCCATGCCATACCAACTGCTGATTACCAAACGTTTGAACAAATTGACCCAGCCCTTGCTTATTTAAAAGAAAAAGGCGCGCCAATTGTAATAAAAGCAGATGGCCTAGCAGCTGGTAAAGGCGTTATTGTGGCAATGGATGAACGCGAAGCTGAAGACGCTATTCGCGATATGCTTGCCGGTAATGCTTTTGGCGAGGCTGGCAGCCGCGTCGTGATCGAAGAGTTTTTAGAAGGCGAAGAAGCCTCTTTTATTGTTATGGTTGATGGTAAAAACATTTTGCCATTTGCAACAAGCCAAGATCATAAGCGTGCATATAATGGCGATGAAGGTCCAAATACTGGCGGCATGGGCGCATACTCACCGGCACCTGTAGTAACCGACGAGATCCACCAGCGCATTATGAACGAAGTCATCGTTCCTACCGTTGAGGGTATGGCAAGCGAAGGCCATCCTTACACTGGCTTTTTATACGCAGGCTTAATGATTGATGCTCAAGGCACGCCTAAAGTAATTGAGTACAACTGTCGTTTTGGTGACCCAGAAACGCAACCTATGATGCTTCGTCTTAAATCAGACTTAGTTGAACTAGTTGAAGCGGCAAACCGCGAAGAACTTGATAAAACAACCATTGAGTTTGACCCGCGCGCAGCCGTAGGTGTTGTACTTGCCGCTAAAGGCTACCCAGGTGATTACCCTAAAGGTGATGCAATATCAGGCCTTAAAGTTAACTACCCTGCTGATGAAAAAGTATTTCATGCGGGTACTAAGCAAGATGGCGAAAACGTTGTCACCGCAGGTGGACGTGTATTATGTGCAACGGCACTCGGCAATACCGTTACCGAGGCACAGCAACGTGCATACGATCTTGTAAAACAAATTAGCTGGGAAGGTATGGAGTACCGCACCGATATTGCTTACAGAGCGATTGCCCGAGAGCAGTAGCCTGTAACTAAATTATTGGTTTAACTTAGGGCCTGTTTATCTTTCGAGATTAAATTTGCAGCAGTGTGTTTGGTATTTAGGCAAGGCAGAGCCTATGTAGTGTGGTTATTCCCCATAAATAGGCGATAACGCAGTATAAATACCAAACACGCGCTGCACGAAGGTTCGTCCTAGGGACGATTAACTCTTTGTTGCTCGGTTTTTACTTAGCCCACTAGGTTACAAACCTCGCGCCACGATTAAATCGTCCCTAGTTAGAACAAATTTTAATCCTGAAGGATAAGCAGGCCCTAAAAATTTAACTAAAAAAGCGCAGTTTATATGCGCTTTTTTAGTGCTACACTAATTAAAAGATTTATTACAAGTATACAACATTGGAAACGAAAACTTTACGTTATCATGCCGCGGCCATAGCCATACTGATTTTCATATTTTATATTATTAGCACACTCGCTTCTAACCTGGTTGTGCCGACTCGCTATACCATCGATAAAACCACGCCTGTATATTTAGACTTTGCCTACTACATAGATGAAAGTAAATCTCACACACTCAACGATATTATTTTAAATCCCGAGCTAATCACCCACCAGCCGTTAACCGATATTCAGTGGAGCTTTAAGCAGCAAAACTATTGGCTATTTATAGACCTTGAAAATAAAAGTTTAGATGCTCAAGACATTGTTGCCCATTTTGATAACCCGATGGTTGATCACCTCAGCGTGTATCGGTTAAACAAAAGAAATCAGCTTATAGAAAGCTATAAATTAGGTGATAAAGTAAAGTCTCTTACGCTTTTTCAATATAGCGTACCGCATATACGTTTTGCACTTGAGAGTAAAACAACAGAGCGCTTAGCCATAAAAATAGATACGACGGGGATCAGCAAAACCCCGGTTAATTTGTATCGCCATAAAGAATTTGTTGATTTAGTTCGCTCGCAAACCGGCATTTGGGGCATATTTGCCGGCGTGTTATTAATGGCTGCTCTGTATAATTTAGTGCTTTATTTTGGGATTAAAGACCGCGTTTATTTAGTTTATATAGGCTATATAATTAGTGCGCTGTGTTTAATGGGCATTGTAATGGGCTTTGGCTTTTACTTGTGGCCCCTAGAGTGGCAATTGTACTTACACGAAAAAGTGATTTTTTCAAACTACGCAATGGCCTTTTTTACGCTCGCCTTTTGCACCATGTTTTTGCGCTACCACAAGGACAAATGCTGGCGCTATAAAATGAGTAAAGCGCTACTTATTTTAATATCTTTATTATCAATCACCACTTTATTTATACCCGAGTACATTGCAGCACCCATCTTTTTTTGTGTATTAAGCTTGTTATATATTACGTGTGTTATTTTAATTTATAACAAACTACGCACGGGCTTTAGGTGGGCGAAGTTTTACGTTTTTTCGTGGGTTCCCCTCATTGTTGGCGCGGCAATACAGCCATTAGAATTAACGGGCTATTTGGATTATAGCTTTGCGATTCGTCACGCGTTTTTAGTGGCTATATTGTGTGAAGTTATTTTAATGGCTATGGCACTTGCCGATAGAGTGCGCTACCAGCGCGAGCGTGCGCTTTATCATGCTACACATACTCAGCAAACTAAATTACTTAACAGTGCCAAATTAAAACAAGCGTTTATGAGCTTACAAGCACAGGGGCGAAATACCACCTTGTGTTTAATTAAAATTCGCCATTTTAACTCGCTCAATACCATTATTACCCCATCACAGGGCTACACTTTAATAAAGCACGTGGCTAAACAAATAGAGTTAGAGCTTAGCC
The DNA here is from genome assembly GCF_023161935.1 of Pseudoalteromonas sp. 2CM28B. NCBI lineage: Bacteria > Pseudomonadati > Pseudomonadota > Gammaproteobacteria > Alteromonadales > Pseudoalteromonadaceae > Pseudoalteromonas > Pseudoalteromonas sp. 2CM28B. Next base: position 101,025 of record NZ_JALNTH010000001.1, on the reverse strand, counting down.
ATGAGCGCGAATTTACCAACCTCGATACAGATTTTAATAACAGCCCCCGCTTAGCCGACTTAGGCAGCGGGGTATTTGCCTGCATATCTACTAAAAACCAAAACCAGGAGTCACTTGAAGGGGCCTTAATTAAAGTTATAAATAGCCTGCCCAAACAATACGAAATTCAAGGCTTAAACTTACAACTTACCTATAACATAGGGATTAGTAGCGCAGCCCACAGTGACGACTTTGAATACTGGACGAAACGGGGTTACTTGGCACTTAAAAAAGCTAAAAGTAATAACGATTTAGTAGTAAGCGCTTCTAACGGCAGTAATATATTAATGGATGTGGCATTGGCCGCTAAATTACAAAAAGCAATTAAAGACAACCAACTAGCGTTGTATTATCAGCCTCAAATAGGGCTGAACTTTAATCAAGTATGTGGCGCCGAAGCGCTGCTACGTTGGCCCGACCCGGCTTTTAAAGGCGTATCGATAGAAGAGCTGATCACCCTTGCTGAACACACAGGTATTATTAACGAGCTTACCTTATGGGTTATTGAGCAAGCCTGTAAAGATATCGTCAAACTAACCGAGCAGGGCTATAACGATCACCCAATTAGCGTAAATTTAAGTGCTAAAAATCTGTCGATTAAAAACCTAGCCGAAAAAGTCGAAAACGTCCTTATAAAATACCAAGTTCCGGCGCAGCTTCTTAAGTTTGAATTAACGGAGTCAGCATTAGTTGAAAGCCACGAAGCGCTTATTTCGTTGGTTAATGAGCTTTCTGATTTAGGGGTGCGCGTGGTCCTTGATGACTTTGGCACTGGCTATTCATCGCTAAGTTATTTGGTTAATTACCGCTTTACGGAGCTTAAAGTAGATAAATCGTTTGTATTTGACTTAACGAATAACACCGCCAATAAAGTGATTGTGCAAACCGCTATAGATATGGCACATAACCTAGGGCTATCTATAACCATGGAAGGCATAGAGACCCAAGATGTGCACCACTTATTAAAAGAAATGGGCGCCGACAGAGCGCAAGGTTACCTATACGCTAAACCACTTCCCTTAGATGACTATTTGTATTTCTTAAAAAGCCAATACAGTTTAAAGATGTTAAACTCCACGTTTTAATATCAACATCTTTAGGGGCCAAGTAAAGATGCAAGGCACTTTGCGTAAATTAAAATCGAGCTTAACAGAGCCGGTTCAATATCATCTTCCTGTGGGCGACAACCTAGTCGACCTAAACGCACTCATTGGTAAAGAGTTAACGCTGACGTTTAGCGGTACCATTTTATGCTCAAACTGTGGCAAAAAAACCAAAAAGAGTTACTCGCAAGGCCACTGTTTTGTGTGTATGCGTAAGCTTGCTAGCTGCGATATGTGCATTATGAAACCAGAAACCTGCCATTACGATAAAGGCACCTGTCGCGAGCCGCAATGGGGCGAAGAAAACTGCATGATCCCGCATTATGTGTATTTAGCCAACACCTCTGGGCTTAAAGTAGGCATTACTCGCCATACGCAAATACCGACACGTTGGGTTGATCAAGGCGCCACTCAAGCACTGCCTATTTTTAAAGTACAAACACGTTTGCAATCAGGCTTAGTTGAGGTGGCATTGGCCGAGTTTATTGCCGATAAAACCAATTGGCGTAACATGCTAAAGGGCCAAAACGAAGCCATTGACCTTAAAGCCGCCGCGGCAGAGCTGATCCCGCAAATTAGCGATAAATTAAACGAGCTAAGCGAGTTATTTGGTGCCACAGCCATAGAGCAACTTGATGAAGACGTGGTTGATTTAAACTTTCCGGTGACAGAGTACCCTACTAAAATTAGTTCGTTTAATTTTGATAAAAACCCTGTAGTAAGCGGCGTGCTGCAAGGTATAAAAGGTCAGTACTTAATTTTTGATACTGGCGTTATTAATGTGCGTAAATTTACCTCATACGAGGTAACCGTAGGGTAACTATGCTAAACAGCTTTCCACAGTTATTAATTGTTTATAATGAGCTTGAAATAGCGCACGATAAACAAGAACAAAAAGCCTGTTTGCACAGTGTTACGCAAAGTGAGCTTAGTAATGTGCGCGTGTTGAACAAGCAAGGTGAGTACGTTGACCTACACGGCGCTGCATGCGCCCCTCTTTCACAGGAGCAGCTAGCGCAACTGGTAACCACTTATTTATTAAATGAAGGGCAATGCTGCCTTGGCAAAATTAAAACCCTTAATACCAAGCAGGCGTTTGATTTACTGGGCTTATAACCCTTAGTTATACCAATTCGCTTAATTAAGTATTATTGCGGATTGCTATTAGTACTCACTAAGCACTTTTATATGCGCTACAGCACTTCTTCCTAATGCTGATAGCGCATAGCCCCCTTCAAGGTAAGATATAACACCTTTGCAGCCACTCTCTTTTGCAACGTCGCATAATTGCTCTGTAAGCCAGCTGTAGTCATCTTCTACAAACTTTAAACTTGCCATGTCATCTTCTAGGTGGGCATCAAACCCTGCACTGATAAATAACAGCTCTGGCTTAAAGGCTTTTAATTTTGGCAACCATTGGGTATTAAACACTTCTTTTAAATCATCGCCACTACTGGCAATTGGCAAAGGGGAATTTACTATGTGGCTGTTATTTTTTACGGCTGTGTTTGGGTAAAATGGGTATTGAAATAGCGAACAAAGTAATACGTTTTCATCGTTTATAAATATGTCTTGGGTGCCATTACCATGGTGTACGTCAAAATCAGCTATTGCTATACGCTTAATGCCTTTGCTTTGAGCATACTTAACTGCTATTGCTAAATTATTAAATACACAAAACCCAGAAGAAGCGTGTGCATTGGCATGATGCCCTGGCGGGCGTACAGCGCAAAACGCCGCATCGAGTTTATCTGCGAGAATTTCATCTACAGCCAACAACCCTGCTCCTACGGCGCGCTCTACCGCTTTAAACGAATCAGGGCAAAGCCAGGTGTCGCCATCAAGGTTATGCAGCCCCTGCTGAGGAACTAAGCGCTCCACAAGGTTAACTAATGACTCATCATGGGCTAATAAGTAATGCTCACGCTGCGCTTTAGGCGCTTGTAGATGCGTTAAGCCAATATCTACCCCACTTGCCAAAAGTCTATCGGCAATAGCGTCTAGGCGCTCTGGGCACTCTGGATGATCGTCAATCATTTTATGTTTACGGCAATGAGGATGTGAAATAACTGCAGTACGCATAAACGCTCCTTTAATGTGAGTGCTTAATATAACAAAGCCACCTTACGGTGGCTTTGCGACTTTGGTGTATAGCATCACTACTTAGCTTTTAAATTTAGGTTTCTAAAATCAAAACTAAAGTCTGTTACCGCTGTTGATACCGCGCGCATTTTGGCGCTATTTACACGGTTGTTTGCGCCCATATCAAAACGAATAAACGCATCGGCCTCGAGTAGCTTTTCATCCCACTTAACAATAAACGTATTACCTGTGTAATGCTCAAGCGTGCCTTTTAAGCGTTTGGTATGGGTAAAATCAATACGTAGTTTGCCATCTAGTTGCTCAATAATTACATCGCCGTACCAATCATCATGTAACGTGCCGGTGTAATTTATATTAGGTAACTGTGGCTGGTAATCTGCTGGGGTGTCGGGTTTTGCATTGGCGTAGGCTTTTTGTTTACTCGCAAAATGTTTTTTAGCCAACTCTTCAACCCAGTCTTTATCTTCAAGCTCAAGGGCATCTTCAAGCACTTCGTGGGTTACTGCCGAAAGTGCACTAAATGCTTGCTGATTAGATAAAATAACAATGCCGAGCTTTTTCTCAGGCAATAATGTAACTTGCGACACCATACCTAAAATGCCCCCGCCGTGGCCTAGCTTTTTAAAGCCGTGGTAATCTTCAATGCTCCAACCTAGCCCATAGCCTCTAAATTGCTGATGATAGGCCTCATACGCACTTTTAGAAGCCATAGAGGTAATATGCGGGTGCCACATTTGCGCTTGCTGTTTTTCACTAAATAGTTGCTCGCCGCTTGGCATTTTTCCGCCAGCTAACTGCGTTAGTAACCATTGGCTCATATCGTTTACGCTCGATGCAATAGCCCCTGCGCCTCTAAAGTCTTCTAGGTAGTTAACAAAAAAAGGATTGAGCTTGCCATCCATTGGTATGTGGCCAATTGCCCAGTTTTTATTGCTTTTTGGAATACGCGAAAAGCCCGCGCGCGAGTTATCCATGTGCAAAGGCTGTAATATATTTTTTTCGAGGTAATCATTCCAGCTCATTCCTGATACACGTGCCACCACTTCGCCTGCGGCTACAAACATTAAGTTGTTATAGGCATACTGGCTGCGAAAGCTGCTGGCTGGCTTTAAATACTGTAGACCGACTAAGATATCCTCTATAGATTTATCAGTACTTGGCCAAATCATTAAATCGCCCTGCCCAAGCCCTAAGCCACTGCGATGGCTTAATAAATCACGAACACGCATTTCGCGGGTGACGTAGGAATCGTACAACCTAAACTCAGGTAAGTGGTCAATTACCCTGTCATCCCAGCTTAACTTACCTTCATCAACCAACTTAGCCAGCGCTGCACTGGTAAACGCTTTTGTGTTTGAGGCAATACCAAAAAGTGTGTCTTTGTTCACTTTTGCATTTGTATTGAGGTTGCTTGTCCCAAACCCTTTAGCAAATACAACTTTATCGTCTTGCACAACCGCTACCGCCATACCCGGTACGTCAAAGCGTGCCATTGAGGTGTTAATGACCTCTTCTAAGTCCGTGGTATTAATTTGTGCCCAACTATTAAAAGTGGCACTGGCAAGCAACGCTAAACTGGCTAATTTAGTGAGTTTCATGGTTATCCTTATTATTTTTGGTGCACTGCAAATTCAATATCAGCACGCTCTTTATTTGTATCGGGCTTATGCGGCCGATTAAGTATTGCATCACTGTATTCTTTTGGTACGCCCGCCTCAAGCGCGCCGCGATGAACGTGCTGAATATACCAGTCGTATGGCAGTACATCGTTATCGTGAGTGTTAGCAATATAGCAATGGGCCTCTATTTGCTCACCATCTAACAAAGTGGGCTTAATAGCCACGCAATCGTAGCCTGGGCCTTCTATGGTATCTAAAATTGCTTTTTCGGCTTCATCAAGTTCATACACCACGCCATATACCAAGGCGTTTTTGTCATCACTTTTTTGAATACTGCACTTACCCGAGCCATCTTTAAATAGCATATTAAACGTAAGCTCGTAGCCTTTTAGTACAGCTGTGCCAACTCGCTTTGCTTTTGGTAAACGCGCAAGCAAGCGGTTAGAGGACATATTCGATCCAAACGAAAAATTATAAATAGGCATGACTTCTCCCTAAGGTTAAATTACTACACGAATGGCTAAAGCAATTAAAATAACACCTATACCCCGGTCAAACCAATAGCCGCTTTTTTGAAAAAATGCCCGTACACTGGGTTTTGACAGCACTAAAGAAAGCATAGAAAACCACACCCACGTTGCCAAAGCCATATAAACCCCATACACAATTTGCACGCTAGTTGGTGTAGTTACACTAATAACTAAGGTAAATAACGACATAAAAAAGAGAGTGGCTTTAGGATTAAGCGCGTTGGTTAAAAAGCCGCGCCTAAATGCATGCCATACGCTTTCTTGTGGGGTTGTTTTGTTTTCTATGTTGTCTGTTTTATTTACCGGTGGTTTGGCAGCCCTTAATGCTTGTACGCCTAAATAGGCTAAATACGCCCCCGCAACATACTTTAATGCCATAAATAAATTAGGCGACTGCGTTAAAATTAGCGCTACCCCTAATACGCAATATCCTACGTGTAATAAAATAGCAGCGCCCACACCAGCGCTTGTCCATAGGGCGTTACGCCTGCCCTGCTGTATACTTTGTTTGAGCACCACGGCAAAGTCGGGGCCTGGGCTGGCTACTGCAAAAAAGTGGGCGATGGCAATCAGTAAAAATTCGTCTAAGTAGTTCACAAGTATCCGGTTTAAGTTGGTGCATAGGCAAGCAATAGCGGATTAGCAGAGTTATCAACTAATGCTTTGATCTCTTTTTGGGCTTTTTTAAATTGGCTGCGCAAATGTGGCTTTAAATGTTTTTTAGAGTCACGATCGTTTTTAAAATAACTGATCAGCGCGTGCATAAATACGGTATGAGTTTCGCTTAGCTTCGCTTCACGATTAGCATAAGGGTTATAGCACGAGCCACACCCGCCTTTAAATTGATACACAGTGTTGCTCATCATTACCCCAAACCCTAAAAAACAGGCCAGCGCATCGGCCGCTTGTGGCAAGTAGTCTTTACCGCCTGGCGGTAACACCCCAACATGATGAATTAATACAGTAGCCAGCGTGCCGGCAAAGCTGGCCACTAAATCTTGCGGCTGATTAATTTGATTAGGATTAAACGAGATATTAATCGTGTGGCTTGGCGGTACAATAAGTTGGCTTTGCTCTCCGCGTAAGTGTTCAGCAAATTCAAAATGCGGAAATACTTGCGGCTGTAACTGTTGTGGCGCAACTAATTGTATTGGCCACGCACTCATACCTGCGTAATCACGTACTCGTACAAATACCTTAGTGGCCATTTCCTCAATACTCGATACCGAATCAGGAAAATGCGCCACCGTTGGCAATATTATTTGCGTGTGCTTGGTAAAAAATGCGGCATCAAAGTGCTCTACCGCCCAAATAAAGGTATCAATTAGCCACTGCTGCTCGGCTTGTTCAAGCAGCGGCTTTGATTTAAATAACGCTAACATAGTGTGCTCTTATTTTTGTTCAAGTGCCCAGTTCCAAGCTTGTGTATTGTATAAAGGCACAGTTGAAAGTGCGTGGTGGTGGCTGCCGCTCGACTCCTTAGTCGAGTACGATAAGTACAGTAATGTGCGATTTTGTGCATCGTAAATACGGCGTACTTTTAGCGATTTAAATAAAATACTTTTTGATGACTTAAACACCACTTCGCCCGACTTACTGCGATCTATTGCTTGTAACATATCGGCTGTAATTGGCCCAGTTTGGCGACACGCAATAGACATATCAGAGGGATCTGAAAAATCTAAGTCGGCCTCAATATGGCTAATATGGCACGTAACCCCTTTTACTAGCGGATCTTGCTGGGAATTTACCACTACATCTTTAGTAGTAAACAGCCCTAAGCTCACCGATGCAACATCATCTGAGCAGGCACTTAAGGTAACCACTGCACTTAATAGCACAGCTAAACGTTTAAAGCGGTGTGGTAATTTCATATTAATCCTTAATTTTGCTTTATAAGCGAAGGTTCACGTGACTGTTTTTATACTACCATCAAAAATTAATACAACTAAATTTAGGCCATTGAGGGGTTAGCGCACAGTTCAGGCTTTGGTACAATTATACGTACGCCCACGTAGTAACTCATAATAGGAAACGCGTAAATGCCGCACATTATTATTGAACACTCTGAAGATCTTCCTGTATTACCGCAAGTACTTGTTGAAAAAGTGCACAACGCGACTTTTCAAAGTGGTTTGTTTGACTTAGAAACCATTAAAACCCGCGCTATTGCTTATCAGCAATACCAGCTAGGTGAAGGAAAAGAAGGGTTTATTCATATTGCGGCGCATATCATGGCCGGGCGCTCTATTGAACAAAAACAAATGTTAAGCGAGAGCTTGCTTGAGTGTTTAAAAACTTATTGCCGAGATTCTGACAGCTTAAGCGTTAATATTTACGACATTCAACACGAAATTTACCGTAAAAATTAACCCGTTTAAAAACGCGTTGTTATTAACCTAAACTTTGGATAATAAACCTCTTAACCAAAGCTTAGATTAACTAAGTAACAACGCGTTTTTTAGCTTAATGTTGTCACTTTTTTTTAAAGCGTAAACTTACCCAGTAAGTCTTTTAATATATTCGACTCTTCATTTAGCCCATTGCATAGCTGCTCTGAGGTTTTCATATTTTGTTTTGTTTGCTCAGCAGAATCAGAAATCATCACCACATTTTGACTAATTTCTGAGGTAGCCAACGTTTGCTCGCGGGTGGCTGTTGCCACTGAGCTATTTAGCTCACTTAGCGTAACAATTTCTTGAGATATACCCGTTAAGGTACTCCCCGTTACTTTTAAACGTTCGGCGTTTTCTAGGGTATTTTTACTGCCAAGCTCTATAGCCGACACCGTACTTGAAGCCTTAGAATTTAACGTGTCTATCATTTCGTTAATTTGCTCGGTCGACTCTGCAGTACGCATAGCAAGGGTTCTTACTTCATCGGCTACAACGGCAAAACCACGGCCGTGTTCGCCTGCCCGCGCGGCTTCTATGGCAGCATTGAGCGCCAGTAAGTTAGTTTGCTCCGATATTGCTTTAATAACATCAAGCACCTGCGTAATTGACTTTATCTCTCCTGAAAGCTCAGTTACCGAGGCAACCGAGGTAGCCATGGCGTTTTCTAGCTGCTCCATTTGCTTTATCGTGCTATTTACAAACTCCACCCCTTTATGAGTCGCTTCTTCTGTTGAAGTCGCAATGTCAGAGGCGTTACTGGCACTGTTTGAAATGTCTTGTACGGTTACTTCCATTTCGTTAACGGCTGCCGCCACCGTTTGCGTGCTCGATGATTGTACCTCGGCCAAGTTAGCCGCGCCCTGTACTTGTACTAACACATTTTCTGAAATGCTTTTAACATGGTTTGCTGAGTCCGACACTTGCTTAAACATGCCATGTAACTGCTCTAAAAATAAATTAAAGTTAGCGGCAAGCTCTGATATTTCGTTGTTATCGTTAGTAGGCAGCCTTACGGTTAAATCGCCATCTTTTTTAGTTAACGCGCTCACTGCAGCAGTTATGTTTTCAATGGGTTTAAATATTTGCGACACTAAAACTCTGGCCAAGGCAAAGCCAATAATGGCAATGATCACACCAAATAATAAATTGCTATTAATGGCACTATTTATTGGCCCGTATAACTGCTGCTCGGGCACTTCTGCCACTAAATGCCAACCTAATGACTCAATAGGCGTACTCGACACAACATAATCTTCGCCTGCCATTGTTTTACTAATAATGGCGCCATTTTTAATATCGTTAATATTAATTTTTTGACCCATTTTACTTCTGTCACTGTGAAGCATTACCTCACCTTCATCAGAGACCAAATACACCACGCCGGCTTCGCCAATACGGTATTCGTTAATTAGGTTGATCATAGAATCGAGCGAGCGCCCTACGCCTGTAATGGCGGTACGCTCACCATTAATTTGCAGTGCATAGTTAATAAAAACCACCATGCTATTTGTGGTTTTATCTATATCCAGTGCTATTTCAAAGGGTCTGTTAGAGGATAAAAACTGATCAAACCATACATCTTCGCTTCTATCTATCTGTCTAGATATGCCAATATCGGTGTAATAGTTGTTGGTATTTTTGGAAATTATATAAGCAATAACTGCGTTGTTATCTTTTTTAATACTGGCTAAATAATTAATATAATCGGCTCTTGCTTGCTCACTCTCACCGTTACTTAGCCACTGTTTAACAAAGCTATTTTGCGCAATTTCTTTGGCAACAATTATAGGAGTGGCAAGTTCGAGTTCAATTTTGCTTTTTACTTCACTCAATGCGGTGGGTAAATCAACCTTTGCGAGCTTTTCATCGGTATGATTTTGAATACTATTTGAAAATAAAAATGTAGAAACCGCTAACGGCACAACAATAGCCAAAATAAGACTAATATAAACTTTTTGTTTAAGTAACATACGATACCTGTAAATGGATAAAGGACTTAACTAACACTTGCTTAGAATAAATATAGGATCGGCTGAGCAATAAGCCCAATAATTAGAAAAAATAGAACATAAAAGAAGAGCGTGTATTTTAATTTAATCCATCACAGGAAAGCGAATTAAATTTTAAAGGTGCAAGGCTAGCAACACTAACCTCGCGTAAGGTGCACTAGGGTGAATCGGGCCATTCTTGCTCGTTAATTATCCCTTGCGCAATCAGGTTTTTTCTTAATTGGCTAATAGTGTGTTTTAACTCATCACGAATAAGCCTAATTGCGGGCGTTATAAGCTGGCGGCTAGGTAGTACTAACCACATTTCAGTGAGGGGGATTTTGTAATCGGGCATTAACCTTTTTAGCCTGCCCGCTAATAAATCTTCAGCTACATCAATGGCCGATTTTTTGGCTATCCCGGTGCCATCAACACACCAACGCCTTACTATATCGCCATCGTTAACGGCGCGGTCGCTGCTCATTTTAACCTTGTATTTTTGATTATCGTTATACAGTTCCCACCCATCATGCACTACCTCGTAGAGCTTATATAAAAGGGCATTATGATTCAGTAGGTCATCTGGCGTTAACGGCTCACCGTGCTTTTTAATGTACTCAGGCGAGGCGCATAGCACATGTGCAATGTTACAAATTTTAAAGCCGTATAAATTTAGCTCCTGTGCGGCCTCTTTAGTTAAGGCGCGCAGCGCAACATCAATTCCATCACGGTAAAAATCAGCGCGGCTGTCGCTTGCTTGTAAGCGCAGCGTCACTTCGCTGTGTTTATCCATAATATTATTTAGTAATACCCGCATAAGGTTGCGCCCCATTTCCGATGACACAGCTATACGCACTTCACCACTAATGGATTGCTGCTCCTCATGAATAAGCACTTGTCCTTGTTGCAATAAATCGAGTGCCTGCTGACACAGAGGTAAATACCGTTCCCCTTCAGGCGTGAGGCGAATTTGCCTTGTTGTGCGCACAAATATTTGTGCCCCAAGCGCCTGCTCTATTCGCTTTAATGAGACACTTGCAGCCGATGAGCTCATATCTAATTGATTTGCAGCAGCTGTAATTGATTGCAGCTCAGCCACTTTGAGTAATACTTGTAAATCAGCTATTTTCATCAAACCCTCTTATTGCATAAACCAGCATGCGTAACTATAACGTTATTATCCACGTTTTTGCGAAAGTGTATTTAACTTATGCCCATTTATTGACTGAATTTTAAGCCGTACTATAGCGCTATACCAACTTAACGGAGCTTTTAAATGAAATTTTTACTAAACGCATCAACTCTTGCACTGGTTGCAACACTTATATCAACGCCAGCCTCTGCAGAGCAAAGCGCATCAAAAGTTGTTGCTGCAAGCAATATTGACTGGGGTTACTTAAACCCGCTACGTGGTGATAAAAGCCCTGGCGCTGCAGATTTATGGGGAAACCGCACAACCGACACTGCAACAGGCATGTTAGTACGCTTTAAAAAAGGCTTTGAATCTCCGCCGCACATTCACAACATTACCTACCGCGGTATCGTTATTGAAGGGCAAATGCATAATGACGACCCAACAGCCGAAAAAATGTGGATGCCAGCGGGTTCGTTTTGGACACAACCAGCAGGTGAAAACCACACTACAGCAGCCAATGCTGAAACAAATTTAATTTACTTAGAAATCGACTCAGGGCCGTACTTAGTTAAACCAACTAATGCCCAGTTTGATAATGGTGAGCGCCCGTTAAACCTACATGCAGACAACATAGTATGGCTAAACAGCAGCGATTTAAACGACATTAACGCCCAAGGCGTGCAAACCGCCTACCTTTGGGGAAGTACAGCCGATATGAACGGCTCAATGATTAAACTTCCTGCCGGCTTTAAAGGTGAAATAAAAACAGATGCAAGCGAATTTCGTGCTGTTGTTATAGCCGGCGCCGTTGAGTACAACTCAAGCGAGCAAGATAAAGCGCAAAACCTAAGCGCAGGCAGCTATGTAGAATCAACCGGTAACTTTACCCACACGATTGAGAACACTAGCGACAAAACAGCCACTATTTACATTCGTACTAACAGTAAGTACCAAGTAAATTAGAAACTACTTATAAAAAGTAAATGGCATAAAAAAAGCGCACTGTTTAGTGCGCTTATTTTTTATTTATTAATACTTAAAAGCTATAACGAGCAGTTAAGCTTACTAAATCTAGCTCGTCCAATGAGGTGTAATTAGCCCCAAGTGAAACGTTGTTATTAATGTAGTAACGTGCGCCCACACTGAAAGATGTTTCACTCTCATCTGCAATATCGACATTGCTTACTCGGCCATCTAGCTCAATATTATCACTTACCATAGAGCGAACACCTACAGATAGACTATAGCCATTTTCGTCATTCGAAGCACTACTTCCACGATACGATGCCTCTAGCTCTACGTTTTCGTAAGTTGCTAAACCATAGAAGTCAGTGTTCGCGCCAATAGCTGTGCGATAACCTATTCCAGCACTAAGCCAGTTTAAGTCGACATCAACACCATCATCTGAATTACCCAGAGTTTGGTATTGACCAGATAGGAAAAAGTTTTCGCCTAATAGCGTGCTACCATCAAATGTCCATCCATCTGCATCATCGCCATCAATATCACCGCCAAGATAACCTCCAGCAACATAGTTAAAGTTAGGTGACTCTGCAAAAGCAGCTGGACTTGTAATAACAGCAGTCACTAGCAAGATTGCAATTTTATTCTTTTTCATAATACTTCCTTTTAAATTTATTTTAACAACCTTAAATTGTCCCTAGGAAAGTACACAACTAGGTTCTTGATTGCAAATATGAATCTAGCAACCGAACCAACATATGTCGCTGTTATTAGTAAAAAAGAAAAATGATTGAAGCTGGTTTTTAAATAATAGAGGCGGTATAGGCACACAAACAACTAACCTAAATACTGTATAAAAAGTACCGTAGAAAATATTTTGTATTGGCTATAACTATTTAAAAATTGGAAAGCTTTGAAAAGTGGTGGCCCCTCCCAGACTCGAACTGGGGACCTAACGATTATGAGTCGTGTGCTCTAACCAACTGAGCTAAGGGGCCAACTTTGTATAACTACGAGGTAGTTAATTTTTGAAGCGTTTAGCCACTGAGCGACTAAAGCGGGTTGCAGTATAAAAAGTTTTTTAAGGCTTGTCACTAGCAAAAACCTTTATTTTAACAATCAGTAAGCTGACTGCTTAAATAGTAATCTTTTTGCATGCGAATAGGCAGGAAATAACAGAAAAATAAACACAGAAGTATGTAAGCCGCTTTTTTACAATTTTAATAACTATAAAAAAGTGGCCGGCTCACATTGAACACACCACACATTATTTTTTAGCGATAATGTAGATAGCGTGAATTAAACCAGGGAAGTAACCCAGTAAAGTTAGTAAAATATTTAGCCAAAAGTGCATACCTAAACCAACTTGTAAAAATACACCCAGTGGCGGTAATAAAATCGACAGTATTATACGAATGATATCCATGATATAGCTCCTTTAAAAATGACAAGCAAAAAGCCCAGCTAAGCTGGGCTTTTTAGTATAGTGTATTATTCAGCAACAATAGTTAGTTCATCTACTACGTCACGAACATCTTCAGCATTTTTAGCAATTTTTACTGCTAACTGCTTTTCAGCTTCTGTTTCAACAGAACCTTTAAGTTTTACTATACCGTTGTCGGTATCAACATCGATATCTGTACCGTCAACTTCTGAGTCAAATAAGAAACGTGTAGTAATTACTGTGGTGATTTTAGCGTCAGTTAAGTCGTTATCGTCATCATCCATAGTGTCACGATCTTTGTCGTCCATATCCATGTTTTTCACAACAGTTAGGTTGTTTTCTACATCAGATACGCCATCTAGGCTAATTACAAGTTCTTCAGCTAGCTCTTTATCAAGGTCGCTGTTTACTTTACCTGTAAGTACTACCTTGCCATTTTTTACATCAGTGTTAATGTCAAAGTTGTTTAGATTAGTGTTCATAAGAAGCACTGTTTCTGCCTTACCATCAATCCAAGCATCTTTACTTTCATTTTCCCAAGTGCCCGCTTGAGCACCCATAGCTGTAGTACCTAGAACTAAAGCCGCAATCATAGATTTGTTGAATGTTTTCATAATCTTTCTCCTTTTGATTAAAGACACTTTTATGTATGCGAGCTTTAGGCCAACTTTATTAACACTTTAAATTCATGAAGTTAGCTATTTTATTGGGTATAAATAAAAATACCTCCGAGTAAACATTTACAGGCTATTAGGTAAAACTTTCTTAAGTGGTGAAAATAACGATTATATTGCTGTTTTGGTTAATCTATCGTTAATATAATAAATTAAGCGGCGCTACTAAAATAATAAGCCATTGATATATAAATAGTTAAGTTTTGGTACACCACTTGCTATGTACAGTGGTAACTCATATAAAAAGGATTATTCCCATGTCTGTAAAAATTGAAGACCGCCCAATAGAGCAAGTTCGCGAACAAGTGATAGATCAACTTATTTATAACTACAGCCATGGCGTTATTTCAGCTGAAGCCTTTGAAAGGCGTTTAGACAGTGCAATGGAAGCAACCGATAATATCGCGTTACTTAATTTAGTAGAGGATTTAACCCTTACTACAGATACCCAGTACAGTGCTCAAAAGCAAACGCAATTTGCCCCTAATTACAGTGCCCAACAAGCGGATGAAGAAAACTTAACACTGCGAAGCATTTTAGGCTCAAGCGAGCGTAGCGGCCAATGGGTGGTGCCTAAAGATATTTACATTCAAAACTATATGGGGTCGATTGTTTTAGATTTTACTGATGCTATTTTTGCCCACCAACATGTTACCGTGCATGTAAATTGTATTTTTGGCAGCGAAGAAATTTACGTACCAGAGCACGTTAATGTAGTTTCTAAAATGTTTTGTATATTAGGTAGTTTTGAAAACAAAACGGTGTCGCTTAATAAGCGCCAAGGCCCCACAATTAACCTCGAAGGTAAAACAGTTTTAGGTTCGGTGGAGGTAAAAGTTAAACGCACCATTAAAGAAAAGTTTGTGAGTTTTGCTAATGATTTAAAGGCCCAGCTTGGGGTGAGTAATAAATAATACGGGTAAAAACACAATGGGTAGAAAAGCCATATTATGCGCTTTTCTACACCGTTATTTATGCCTATTTTATAAGTCGTTATTACGCTCGCTTGGAATGTCACTCATATACTGCACAAACTCAACCTCGAACCCGGCTGGGTCTAAGTAATATACGTTTTTTCTAAATGGGTTTTCTGCGCCCTCTTTATCAATGCTAAATCCGGCGTGTTTTAAGCGCTGTATAACAGCGTCTAGGTTGTTTGTAACGTAGGCAAAATGAGCCAGTCCGACTTGGTGCCCTGCCAAATCTCTGTTTTTATGCTCGCCATTATCGCTTATAGCAATGTAATGGTTATCGTCGCCAAAATGTACCCAGCGCTTAGGTTTACCATACCAAGTGTTATGCCCTTCACTTCTAATAGACCAATAAGGAAAGGCTGCTTGGTAAAATTTAAGCATGGCATTTATATCGTTTACTACTAAATGTACGTGTTCTAATTTCATTATTATTTACCCTAGTTGATTGCTTAAACACAAGATAAAACCTCAAGCTAACTTTAGGTAAAGCACTTTTTTACTTTTTATTATTATTGGCGAGTACTGCCCTTTTAAGATTAATTTTTACAACAGTATGTTTGCTAGCAGGACGCGGAAGCTTTGCTTCATGGAAGTTATTGAGCTCCCAAGGCTTCGCACTTCGCGCTGTGATTAAGTTGCCCTTTGGTTGAACAAATTTCAATCCATACACGCCAACATGTCTTAGATACGAATAAATTTACATGCATTTCAAGGCCGTACAAAAAACGCACAAAAGTATTTAGGGTTTATTGTTTACTTTATGGCAAAAGTCGCTAAAATACGCCGGCTTAAATATATAAACGTTCTTTTACAACCCAAAGGTAATACCATGCATCCAATGTTAAACATTGCGGTTCGCGCTGCGCGCAACGCAGGCAAAATTTTACTTCGCGCAAGTGAAGATTTATCAAAAGTTGAAATTCAACAAAAAGGCACTAACGACTTAGTGACTAACATTGATAAAGAAGCCGAAGCCGTAATTCGTGATACAATTTTAAAATCTTACCCTGATCACTGCATTGTTGGTGAAGAACTAGGTGAGCACAAAGGCAAAGATGCAGATTACCAATGGATTGTTGACCCGCTTGATGGCACAACTAACTTCATCAAGGGTATCCCTCATTTCGCGGTTTCTATCGCACTTAAAGTAAAAGGTCGTTTAGACCAAGCTGTAATTTACGATCCAATTCGTGGCGAGCTTTTCACAGCATCTCGTGGTCAAGGCGCACAGCTAAACAGCAAGCGTTTACGCGTTACTAAAACCGTAGAATTAGCTGGTTCAATTTTAGCAACAGGCTTCCCTTTCAAACAAAAACACCACTTAGATGCATACACAGACGCGTTTAAAGCATTGTTTACACAAACTGCTGATATTCGTCGTGCAGGTTCTGCAGCGCTAGATATGGCGTATGTAGCTGCGGGCCGTGTTGATGGCTTTTTTGAAATTGGTTTAAAACCGTGGGACACAGCAGCAGGCGAGTTACTTGTAAAAGAAGCTGGCGGCATGGTTGTTGATTTTGCAGGTGGCGTTAACTACAACAATAGCGGTAACATTATTTGTGGTGCACCTAAGCTTACTCAAGCAATTATCCGTGAAATTCGCCCTGTATTACCTGAAGCGTTACTTCGCTAATAAAGTGCATGTAACCCTATTATAAAAAAGGAGCCTATGGCTCCTTTTTTGTTTTAAAAGTAAGGGTTATCGAGCTTTAGCTCCGTGGTATAACCTTTTGTGAAAGGGAGAGAGTTTATGTCTTTTGCAAAATACTCATCAAATAACGCATCAAACTCTCCGCTGTTTTGCATGTTTTGCAACCCAAGCTCTATGGCTTGCGCTAAAGCTGGCTTACTACTTACAACAAAATAATAAATACCGGTGGGATAACTAATAAATAAATTAGGCACAATAACTAAGTTACTCTGCGCATTGGCAACAAGCTCAGAATTAACTTCGATAAATGAGCGAGGAAAGTAATCGATTCTGCCCCGGCTAGTAAGCGTAAACATAGCTTGATAGTTACTCAGCGGCCTTACATGTAAGCCGTTATAGGCCATTATTTTTGTATCTGGCCAATCATGCCCTTGCACTGCCGAGAGCTCACTTAATTGCGCCAAAGTGGTAATGCCTTTAAATTTCTCGACATTTTTTTTACTGGTTAATAAAACGCGCTTGCCTATAAAGCCTTTAAATAGCGGGACTTTAACGGCTATTGCCCGTGCCTCTCGTTCTGGGCTGCTCATGCTCCAATAAACATCTAACTCTGTTTTATCTAGCTCAATCAGGTCACGCTGTTGCTGTAAGCTCACTGGCTGCATTTTTATGTCTACAGGATAATTAGCCCGCTCTAGGGCTCGTGTTAATAGCTCACTTAGGTATTCTTCACGGGCATTTTGCACACTTTGCTTTTGAGCAACATTAACAATCTCTACCCCTTGCACAAAAAAACTAACCGCAAATAAAGCAAACCCACCAACAACTACTTTTAATGGCAACATAATAATTACCTATTTTTTTATACCACCTGTTTATTCTCTGGTGCTAAGCGCACTACGGCAGGCGCAGGCTTTCTGCGCTTACAAATAAACAAATAACTATGGCGATACCGCTTAGCCTCTTTTTTAGCATCTGTTGCAAGTGCTGCAACTTGATGGCTGTTTTTACATTCTTGTAAGTCGGGCTCCACAAGGCCAATTGATAACGTAAGTAAAGGTACAAATTGCTTTTCTCCCTCACGATTTGTAGCCCAATAACCTTTGCTCTTAATGTGCTCAGGCGTAAAAAAAGTGCGTGATTGCAGTTCAAACTGCTCAATTATGGTATTACAAATATACACAGCATCTGATTGGTCAAACACAACCATAAAGTCATCACCACCTATATGTCCTACAAAGTTAGCACTGTTTTCGCATGCTTGCACGGTTACATCTGCCAATAATTTAATCACACTATCGCCACTGGCATAGCCGTATAAATCATTGAACTGCTTAAAGTGATTAAGATCTATATAGGCAAGCGAAAACGCACTTTGTGAGCGTAACCTTTGCTCTATTGCCTCATTAATCGCTACATTACCAGGGAGCATAGTGAGTGGATTAGCATGCTGGGCGTGACGAATTTTTTCTTCTGTTATGTGCTTTAAAATATCACGCAAAGGGGCAAGCCCTAGGTAACGTTTATTACGGGTGATCACAATATGGCGGCGAATATCAAAGTCTTGCTCTGTAATTTGCTGACTCACGGTATCAAGAAGTTGGTTTTCATCCACCACTAAAGGTTGTTTATCCATAAAGTCAGTTACGGGGCACTTGTCGTAAAGTGCATGGCCATAGGGCGCTGCAAACACCTCAGTGAGCTGATCTTTATGTAGTAATCCAACCGGTTGGCCGGCTTTATTTAAAACCGCTAGGCTCATCACGGCTTTGTCTTTTTCGAATAGCTTGTGGGCGTCTTTGCAACGGGTTTCGCTGTCTATTGCTTCTTGTGTAACAGCAAGCCAGCCAATCGCCATTGATTGATCAAACGTATTGCTTGGCTGTTTAAAGTTCAATGCTTGTAATTGCTCTGAGCTGTAATCAAGGCTTGGATTTGAGTTTGGTTTTTCCAGTAAGAAACCTTGTACGTTTGCTATGCCTAAGCTTTCAACATAGGCAAGCTCTTCTACTCTTTCTATGCCTTCGGCTATTACGGCGGTGTTTGTTGCTTTTGCTAGTACCGTAATCGATTTTAAAAACTCTTTTTTAACTTCGCTTTCATCGCAATGATCAATAAAGTAACGGTCGATTTTTACAAAGTCGGGGCATAGTTCAGACCACTGTTTTAAGCCCGAGTAACCAGCACCTAAATCGTCAATGGCAATGGTAAAACCCAGCTCGCGGTAGTGTGCAATTGTTTTTAATAATAAAAAACCATCGTCGACCTTTTCTTGCTCTGTTACCTCAATTACCACGCGGTTTGCTACCAAACCAAACTGCTCTATTAAGTGCAAGGTTTCACCTTTTGGGTGGCAAGGGTCAAGCAAGGTTTTAGGGCTTACATTTAAAAATAACTTACCGTTTAGATTAAGCTTTACAAAGTTTTCAATTGCTTTTGAGCGGCACAATAACTCAAGCTCTGAAATTAAAGCGTGCTCACTGGCCGCTTCAAACAGACGGTTAGGCATTTCCAAAGGGCTGTTTTTAGGCCCTCGACTTAGCGCTTCGTAACCTATAATTGTTTGATTAGCTATATCAAAAATAGGCTGAAATAACGTGGTTATTTCACCGTTACTTAAAATGTACTCTAGTACTTTGCGCTGCATCGTCACTGCAAAACCTGATTGTCGTTTAATAGGGGCATTAAAGTAGCAAGCCTGTATGACAATTTTATGGCATTAGGCGCTATTGACCATTCAGGATTAAATTTGCTCAATTTAGGGGCGGTACAACCTCAGCACTAAGTTTATAGCCTAATATACTGTTAACTATTCATACGTTATTGTAATGGCTTAATTATATAATCGGCTTTAGGCTTTAAGTTCAGCCTAAAAAGCGTGTACGTTTAATCTTAAAGGCAACCAAGCTCTATAAAACAGCGCGCAATAAAAAACCGCTCAATTGAGCGGTTTTATTTAGCGTTAACTCTATTACGGCAATGCGTCTAGGTCTGCGCCTTCTTTTTCAATTACCTCTGGTATTAAATCTTCTTTACTTACACCCATGGTAATAGCTACCGAGCTTGCAACGTAAACTGAAGAATAAGTACCAATGAACACACCAAATAACAGGGCTGTAGCAAAGCCATGAATGGTTTGTCCGCCCCACACAAATAGCGCAATCAATACCAAAATAGTGGTGATTGACGTTACAAGTGTACGGTTAAGTGTTTGCGTTAACGACATGTCGATAATTTCGATAGTGTCGTCGATGCGTACTTTACGGAAGTTTTCACGAATACGGTCAGATACAACAATAGTATCGTTAAGTGAGTAACCAATTACCGCCAATATTGCCGCTAAAATAGTTAAGTCAAACTCTAACCCTAATACAGAAAACAAACCCACTGTAATAATTACATCGTGTAGTAGTGCACCTACCGCGCCCACAGCAAAACGCCACTCAAAGCGAAATGCCACGTAAATCAAAATACAAATAAGCGCAGTTAACATGGCAAGGCCACCCTGCTCTTTTAAGTCTTCCCCTACGCTTGGGCCTACAAACTCAATGCGGCGCATTACTACGCTCTCATCAGCTTGCTTTAAGGCAGTAATAACTTGGTTACCAATAACTTCGGCTTTTACTTCACTGCCACGCGGCGCTAAACGAACCAAAATATCTTGGCTAGAACCAAACAGCTGCACTGAGGCATCGGCAAACCCGTTTTCAGCTAATACTGAGCGTACTTTTTTCAAATCTGCAGGTTGCGAAAAACCAACCTCTACAGCGGTACCGCCAGTAAAATCTAAACCAAAGTTTAAACCTTTGATAAAAATTGAGGCAAACGACGCTAAAATTAATAGCGTAGAAAACCCCATAGCCACTTTACGAAGTGACATGAAACGTAGGGTTTTACCACCCAAACTTAAAATTTGCATGTCCGCTCCTTAAATTGAAAGTTTATCAATGCGCTTACCACCAATAAATAAGTTAATTACCGCACGGGTACCAACTATGGCTGTAAACATTGAAGTTAAAATACCAATTGCCAGTGTTACGGCAAAACCTGCAATAGGGCCAGTGCCCACTGCAAATAAAATAACCGCAGCAATTAAAGTGGTAATATTGGCATCAAAAATAGTACTAAAGGCGCTATCGTAACCAAAATGAACGGCTTGTTGAGGGCTGCGGCCATCGGCCAGCTCTTCACGAATACGCTCAAAAATAAGTACGTTAGCATCAACCGCCATACCCACTGTTAATACAATACCGGCAATACCTGGCAGCGTTAATGTGGCTCCTGGAATTAACGACATTACACCTACAATAAGCACTAAGTTAGCTGCTAGTGCAATGTTGGCAACTAAACCAAACCCTTTGTAGTAAATAAGCATAAAGGCAAGTACAAACGCAAAGCCAAGGGCTACAGCTGTCATACCAGCTTCAATGTTTTCTTGACCTAAGCTTGGGCCTACTGTGCGCTCTTCAACAATTTGAATTGGCGCTACTAATGCACCGGCGCGTAATAGTAAGCTTAAGTTGTGGGCTTCGGCTGGGTTATCAATACCTGTAATACGGAATGAGCGGTCAAGACGAGCCTGAATAGTCGCAACGTTAATAACCTCTTCTACCTTAATAGGTGGAAGTGCTTTACCGTCAGCATCTTTTTTACCCGATGGCTTGTATTCAATAAATACCGTTGCCATGCGTTTACCAATTGCACGCTTGGTAAAGGCATTCATTTTTGCCCCGCCTTTGCTATCTAAGGTAATGCTTACTTGTGGGCGCTGGTATTCGTCGTTTCCTGATTGTGCACCAGTGATATGGCTACCTTCAAGAATGACACGTTTTTTAAGTACCACAGGGTAGCCATCACGGCTCATGATCATTTCTGTGCCCGCAGGAATACGTCCTTGAGCAGCAGCACTTGGGTCTGCGTTTTCGTCTACTTCACGAAATTCAAGCGTGGCCGTTGCACCTAAAATTTCTTTAGCGCGTGCTGTATCTTGAACACCTGGCAGTTGCACAATAATACGCTCAGCACCTTGGCGCTGTACGTTAGGCTCTGCAACACCAATTTGGTTAATACGATTACGAATAATGGTTTCGTTTTGCTTAATAGCGTAGTCACGTATTTCTTTAAGCTTTTGCTCACTCATAGTGGCAAAAAATGCGCGATCGTTACTGCTATCATCAATGTATACGTTTAGTGGGTAGCGCGATGCTAAAAAGCGTTCAGCCGCTTCTTTATCTTCTTCGGTACGCATTTCTACACGCATACGCTCAGAGCCCGCTACGCGGCGAACACTACGGTAACGAAGTTTTTCTTCGCGTAGGTCGCTACGAAAATCTTGTTCCATTTGCTCTAGCTGATTATCTACCGCGGTTGCCATGTCGATTTCCATGGTGAAGTGAACACCACCACTTAAATCAAGACCTAGCTTCATAGGGTTACCACCCAATGATTTTAACCATGCAGGTTGCGCAGGTGCCATATTAATAGCAGAGATATAATCGTCGCTAAGAGAATTACGCAGTAAGTCTTGCGCTTTTAGCTGTTCTTCAACATTTTTAAAACGAACTAATACTTGGCCGCCTTCAAGCACGGTAGACTTAGCTGTTACATTATGTTGTTTGAGGGTTGCGTTTACTTTGTCTACTACACTGAGATCGACATCTGCGCCTTTTGCCCCCGAAACCTGAATGGCCGGATCGCGGCCATACAAGTTTGGAGAAGCATATAAAAGGCCAATGGCTACCACAGCTAAAACAAGTAAATACTTCCAAATTGGAAACTTGTTTAACACAGGCATGTCCTTTTTATTTTTATAATGACTTCATTGTGCCTTTAGGCAATACAGCAGATACTGCCGATTTTTGTACTGTTACTTCAGCTTGCTCATTTAAAGAAATCACGATGAAATCTTTATCTTCAGTAATTTTAACAATTTTACCTACTAAACCGCCTTGGGTAAGTACTTCATCACCTTTAGCCATCGCGCTCATAAGGCTTTTGTGCTCTTTAACACGCTTAGCTTGTGGGCGGTAAATTAAAAAGTAAAAAACTAAACCGAAAATAGCTAACATAATTAGCATTTCCCAGCCACCACTTGCAGCAGGTTGACCAGCAGCGGCGTGTGCGTTTGAAATAAATAAACTCATAATACTTCCTCTATATTTTTAAATTTTAATTTATATCTGCAAGCTCTGGCACGTCTTGGCCACGGCGAGCATAAAAATCACTAACAAATTCTTCTAGTTTACCTTCGCTAATTGCATTGCGTAGGCCTTCCATAACACGCTGATAGTAACGTAAGTTATGGATTGTGTTTAGTCGTGCGCCTAAAATTTCGTTACATTTATCAAGGTGATGCAAATAAGCACGCGAATAGTTTTTACAGGTATGACAATCACACTCAGGATCAAGTGGGCCAGTGTCTGTTTTATGTACTGCGTTGCGAATTTTAATTGTACCTGTGGTAATAAATAAATGACCATTACGTGCATTACGGGTAGGCATTACACAGTCAAACATGTCAATACCACGGCGTACAGACTCAACTAAGTCTTCAGGTTTACCTACACCCATTAAGTAGCGCGGTTTGTCTTCTGGCATTTTGTACGCACAATGATCAAGAATATTCATCATTTCGTTTTTAGGCTCACCAACCGATAGGCCGCCTAATGCGTAACCATCAAAGCCAATTTCTTCTAGGCCTTTTTGTGATTGTGCACGTAACTCTGGGTACATACCACCTTGAATAATACCAAATAAGGCTGATGGGTTATCGCCGTGGCCTTCTTTAGAGCGCTTAGCCCAACGAAGCGATAACTCCATTGAGTCTTTTGCTTCTTTTTCGGTGGCAGGGTATGGCGTACATTCGTCAAAAATCATGACGATGTCTGAGCCTAAATCACGCTGTACTTCCATTGATTTTTCAGGCGACATCATAATTTGGTCACCATTTACCGGCGATTGGAACAACACGCCTTCTTCGGTAATTTTACGCATAGCACCAAGGCTAAATACTTGGAAACCACCTGAGTCGGTTAAAATTGGAAAGTCCCAATTCATAAAGTCGTGTAAATCACCGTGTTGCTTAATGATTTCAGTACCTGGGCGTAGCATTAAATGAAAGGTGTTACCCAAACAAATCTGTGCCCCTGTGGCTTTAACTTCATCTGGGGTCATGCCCTTAACAGTACCGTAAGTACCTACTGGCATAAATGCAGGCGTTTCTATTACACCACGGTCAAAAATCAAGCGGCCGCGGCGCGCTTTTCCGTCGGTGCGGTCTAATTCAAATTTCATATCATCCTCAATGTCGGAAAAACAGTCCAACAAGCTATAATTTAACCGCTCGATTCTACCCTTTTTGCCCCGTTATTACTATTAGCTGCGCTAAATTCACTGCGTATTAGCGCAGGCAAATAAAAACCCAGCGTGCGAGCTGGGCTTTTAAAAACGGTACCGGATAAAAACGTGCCTATTTACGTGTTAAAAACATCGCATCGCCGTAGCTAAAAAAACGGTACTTTTGTTCTATAGCCGTGTTGTACGCGCCCATAATGTTATCTTGGCCGCTAAAGGCACTTACTAGCATTATGAGGGTTGATTCTGGCAAGTGAAAGTTAGTCACCATGGCATCAACTACATTAAACTGATAACCCGGAAAAATAAAAATATCGGTATCGCCAAAATAGCTCTCTAATTTACCGCCGTGTACTTTTGCTGCCGACTCCAGCGAGCGCACAGAAGTAGTTCCCACAGCTATAACACGCCCACCGTTAGCTTTTGTATTAGCAACAGCGTGAACCACCTCATCAGGTACTTCAATGTATTCAGAGTGCATTACATGTTCATCTACGCTTTCTACACGCACCGGCTGAAACGTACCTGCGCCAACATGTAGCGTAACAAACGCCATGTTTACGCCTTTTTGTTTTAATGCCGCCATTAGCTTATCGTCAAAATGCAGCCCTGCTGTAGGCGCTGCTACTGCACCGGGCTTTTCGCCATAAACGGTTTGATAACGCTCGCGGTCAGCTTCGGTGTCTGGGCGGTCAATGTAAGGAGGTAAAGGCATGTGGCCAATGTCGTTTAGAATATCGAGTACATTTTGGCTGCGATCAAATTCAAGCTCAAATAACGTATCGTGACGCGCGATCATTGTCGCTTTGGCTTTGCCTTCTAAAATAACTTCGTTACCAGGCTTTAACGACTTACTTGCTCTTACATGGGCAAGTACGCGGTGTTCATCAACTACACGCTCTACAAGTACTTCGACCTTACCGCCAGAGGCTTTTTGGCCAAACATACGAGCAGGAATAACGCGGGTATTATTAAATACTAATAAGTCACCTTCGTTTACTAAATCAAGTAGGTCGCTAAACACTTTGTGTTCAACATTGCCAGTCGGGCCATCTAGGGTTAGTAAACGGCTGCTGGTTCTGTCTTGTTTAGGAAAACGAGCAATTAATTCATCAGGTAAGTCAAAGCTAAAGTCAGCCACGCGCATAGTCGGTATTCCACATCATTAAAATCGCGCCAAGTGTATATCTATCCTCGGCTAAGCTCAAGATATCTACCACAGTTGAGAGGATTCACCCTATTTTAGATACATTTGAGTAACTACTTTAAATAATCTTGTTCTTATTGGTAAATATCATTATTCTTACTCACCTTAAATAATGATGTTTCTAATTTCGGGGTTAAAAAAGTGGCAGGTAAGCTGAAGTTGCTCATTCTAAACGCAAGTAGTGAAGAACGCCGCACTATTCGCGCCACTTTAGGACATTTAAAGGTATTTGAATTCATAGAAGTAGCAGATAGCCAAGATGCGCTCACTCTGTTAAAAAAGCAGCCAGTAAACATGATTATTACGGGCTTGAGCGTGGGGAAAATAGATGGCTGGCGTTTTTCTCGCATGATCCGCTCAGGCTTACTTAAAACACCTAAAAACACCCCTATTTTACTTATTCCGCCAATTTATTGTGAGCGTATAGCTGAAACCACCGCTCGTAGTTATGGCATAGATGCCGTACTGCCCTTTGAGCACCAAGACATGTTACCGCAGGTGCTGGCCAATGTTCTGTCTACGCATTTAGAAAAAAGCAGTCGCCTTAATTTACTCTTGCTTGAACCAATAGCGCAAAAAGCCGATGAAATAGCTGAGCAACTTAAGCTCAATTTTGCCATTACCCATGTCACCACAAGCCAAAGTGCTCTCAGTGCCTATAATCAACAACAGTTTGCTATTGTCCTACTTGATGCAACCGCTTCACATGCGGGCACATCCGATAAGTTAGTCGAAGAAATACTGCAACATAACCCTAAACAAGCCATTGTAACTATTATTGATAATAACGATGCCGACTATGCAGAGCAGCTGCTGCTGTCCGGTGTTACCGACTTTATAAGAGCGCCATACGACCCGTCTTTTTTAAATAAAGTATGTGACCATGCTGCGCGCCGTGAAGACTTTATGGTTAGTTATGCTGAGTTTGCCCAAAAGGTTGAGCAGTTAAGTATTAGCGAAGTACGCTACAAAGAGCTGTTTTCGGCGCACCAACGTATTTTGCTGCATTTAAATACGGTGGTTTTAGAGCTCGACCAACAAGGTAAAATTCGCTTTATCAATCCTGCTTGGGAAACACTAAGTGGCTTTGGGGTTAAATCGTCTTTGCAAAAATCATTAATCGATTATTGCTCTGATGAGTGCCAAGTAAAACTAAATACGACCATTAACGATATTCTTAATGGCGGCATGCACCAGCAGCAAGTCGAGATTCAACTTAATCATAAAAATGGCAATCAGATTTGGGTGGAATGCCGCTTACAGCTAATAAAAAACAGCCGTAATAATGCCACCATTACTGCCACAATCGACAACATACACGAGCGTAAACAAGCTGAATTAAAGCTGCGCCACTTAGCCCTGCACGATACGCTAACAGGTTTACATAATCGTTATTATTTTGATCAACAACTCAATAAAATATGCCAAACCAAGCACACCTATGGTGATGTAGAGCACGCACTTATTTACATCGATTTAGATCATTTTAAAATAATTAACGACAGCAAAGGCCACCAACAAGGCGACATTGTACTAAAAGATGTAGCTCAATTATTTGAAGCAAACATTAGCGCTAAACATTTAGTGTGTAGAATAGGTGGTGACGAATTTGCTGTTATTTTAAAAAACACCCAACTGCTTGACGCTCACCTAATTGCAGAGAGTATTTGTAGCGCGATTGAACAGCACGAGTTTAAATCTGAAGACCAAGTGTATTCAATTAGCTGCTCTATTGGCTTAACGCAAATAACGGCTAAAAATTGCGACCCGAGTGAGTGCCTTAAGCAAGCCGATATTGCCTTATATATTGCTAAAAGTTTAGGCCGTAACCTAGTGCACTGCTACTCAAAAGATGATGCGCAAAATAACACCTTGCAAACCGGGCTTGAGTGGGGGCATGAGATTCGACAAGCACTTCAGCAGGATAACGTAGAGCTGCACTATCAGCCAATATGGGACTTTAAAGCCAATAAAGTGGCTTATTTTGAAGCGTTACTGCGTTTAAAAGTAGACGATAAACTTATTTTCCCTAATCAATTTATTCCCTCTCTTGAGCTGCTAAACGACACCTTTTTAATGGACCAATGTGTTATTCGCAATGCCATTGCTAGCGTGGCTGAGCACCCAGATTTAAATCAAGTGGCTATTAACCTCTCTGCTCAATCGTTTTTAGATGAGCGCTTATTGCCACATATAGAATCGAGCCTAGAAAAATACCACGTACCGCCTTCGCGTATTATTTTTGAAATCACCGAGTCTGCCTCAGTTAACAATTTAAAAGCCACCCGTAAAATGATAGAAAAACTAAACAGTTTAGGCTGTCATTTTTCTATTGATGACTTTGGTACAGGCTTTAGCACATTTAACTATTTAAAACAGTTACCTGCACAGCATGTAAAAATAGATGGCTCGTTTGTACGCGACATGATTAACGACCCTATTGACTTAGCACTGGTTAAGGCCATTAACGATATAAGCCGCTCCCTTGATAAGCGCTCTGTGGCAGAATACGTAGAAAGCGAAGAGATATTTTTTGCACTAAAAGAGATTGGTGTTGACTACGGACAAGGCTATTTTATTGCCCGTCCTGTGCCTGTAGAAAAAGTACAATCGACGCTTAAAATTATTTACCAGAAGAAACCTTTTATCCAACAACACACTAGCGCCAGCTAAACATTTTTAAACAGTTTTAAGCATTTTATTACTATCATTATTGCACTTATTGCCTATACTTTACGTACCACTTAGTAAATGTCTTGTTATTTTGATGATTTAACAATAAAAACATGACATTACCTATAAGCATACATGACTAGCAATTACATAGAGGTTAAAGCTTGTCAGGTTTAAGGAGGAAGGTATGGCGCAGTTGATTATTTTACTTCTCGTAATACATTGTGTAATTGCGTATCAGTGCTACCGGTACGCGCAGCTAAAGGGCTACCCAGTAGGCGTATTTGCTACTTTAGGCCTACTCCCGTATTTTAATGTAGTGGTTTGGATTTACTTGCTTTTTCTACCCGAGCTAGAACCCTTTGAAAGCCAAACACATAGCAAACAGCAGCCCTTGTAGGCTGCTGTTTTGTTTAATGCTACGCGAGTGCTTAATAGTGGCCAATAACCACACTGCACAAACCCTGTTTACCTAAAACAGCATATTACTGCTGCACTTTAACCTTAAAGGTAAATAAGCTTAACTCTCAAAATCTAAGCTACATTGGCGAGCTAAAAACACTTCTAGCTGTTGGCTGAATAACTTAAAGTCGCGAATTCTTCCTGTGGTTTTACGCCACAGTATGCCTATATCTCTGTAGGCATCACCTTGCGATGGGGTTGCTATCATGTTTTTATCTTTAAGAATACCCGCATTAATCGCCATTTGCGGTAAAAATGTAACCCCTAACTGATGCTCTACCATGCTTAATAAGGTATGTAAGCTTGCAGCTTCAAAAGGGTTAATACAGCTTGAGCGGTTTAGATGACACGCACTCAATGCATGCCCCGTCATACAATGCTCTCGCTCTAATAAAAACACACTAGCATCGGGTAACAAGTTAAAGTCTTCAACGCCTTTAGCAGGGCTGTAATCTTTATGGTGCACTAAACTAAAGTGATCTTTAGCCAATACTTGAGTATGAAACTTCTCCGTTTGGTACGGTAAGGCTAATAAGGCTAAATCAATATGGCCGTGTTCAAGCTTATCTAATAACTTGTCGCTGGTATCTTCAACAAGTACCAACTCTAAATCACAAAAGGTTTGCTTACAAAAGTGATACAAAGGCGCTGCTATGAAGCTGGCGATAGTGGGTATAACCCCTACCACTAACTTACCACTGAGTGGCGTTAAAAAGCTTTTGGTTAGCTCTTTTAAACTAATTGTATCGTTAATAATTTTACGAGAGCGCTCAACGACCTCTTCACCAATACTGGTAAACATAAGGCTGCGATTTTCTCGCTCAATTAGCTGACAACCGAGTGTTTCTTCAAGGTTTTGAATTGCACTGCTTAAAGTAGATTGCCCAATAAAGCACGCACTTGCTGCACGGCCAAAATGCTGGTGCTGATGTACAGCTAATAAATACTGTAGCTGTTTAATACTTGGTAGGTTGGTCATTTTTTCTTTCCACAAATAAAAAGACCCCAACACCTAGGGCGTTGAGATCTTTTCAAGCTAAAAGTCTTTGAGTACTTTTTTGTTAAACCCCAAACGCGGTTCTTAGTACGTAGAAAATAACAATAGCAAGGGCAGCGCCAACTGGCAATGTAATTACCCAAGAAACTACAATGTTTCTGATAACACCCATGTTAAGTGCAGCAATACCACGTGCCATACCTACACCTAATACCGCACCAACTAAGGTTTGTGTAGTAGAAATTGGCATACCTGTACCTGATGCAATAACAACGGTAGACGCAGCAGCTAATTCGGCAGCAAAACCACGGCTAGGCGTTAAGTGAGTAATACCTTCACCTATCGTTTTAATTACCTTTTTACCTAAAATAGCAAGACCGGCAACAATACCAAAACCACCTAGTGGTAAAATCCACCAAGCAATAGCCGCTTTTTTAGCAATTTCACCGTTACTTTCAACAATGTTCACAACCGCAGCAAGTGGACCAATTGCATTCGCTACATCGTTTGAGCCATGCGCAAACGCCATACAACACGCTGTTAATACCATTAATACCGCAAATACTTTTTCTACGTTATTAAATTGCATTTGTTTATCGGCTTTAGGGTCGATATTTAAACGTGAAATCGCAATTTTACCAATAATAGCTACAATCACAGCAATCGCTATTGCAATTAAATAACCTTCAGTAGCGCCTAGGTTAATACCTATATGCTTTAAGCCTTTTTTGATTGTTACTAGCGCCATAATAAAGCCCGCTAAACCCATGTACAAAGGTACAAAGCGTTTTGCGTTTTTAAGTGGTGCATCAGTATCAAAAATCAGCTTTTGCGCACTCATAAAGATTAAGTAAGCAATAAAGCCCGAAATAGCAGGTGTAATAATCCAGCTACCTACAATACCACCTACTTTATTCCATTGAATAGCCTCTGTACCCACTGCAACTAATGCAAAACCAATGATTGCACCAATAATTGAGTGAGTTGTTGAAACAGGCCAACCTAAAAATGAGGCAATTAATAGCCAAGTACCCGCTGCAAAAAGTGCAGAGATCATACCTAAAACCATTAAATCAGGGAGAGCAGCAAAAGGCGCAGCATCAATAATACCTTTACGGATTGTTGACGTAACCTCACCACCTGCTAAGTAAGCACCAGCAAATTCAAAAATCATAGCAATAATAATTGCTTGTTTAATTGTTAACGCTTTTGAACCTACCGAAGTACCCATCGCATTAGCAACGTCGTTCGCGCCAATACCATAAGCCATAAAAAAGCCGACTGCTGCGGCAATTAAAACTAATACCGTGCCGTAAGATGCAATGATATCCATTGTGTAACCTTAATCTTTCGTTTGAACTGATTTTTATAAATTAACGAGCTAGCATCAGCTCAAGACGTGATCCTACGCGCTCTGCAATATCTGCAAGTTCGCCAACCCATTCAATTATTTTGTATAAAAACATAACATCAATTGGGTTTAGCTCGCTTTCTACATCGCGTAGTTGGCGGCGTACTTTAATTTGCATTTCATCCGTGTCTTGTTCTATGGCATCCAATTCTACGAGCATTTTTTCTACTAAAGTCACCTCGCGACCTTTAAAGCCCGTTTCTAACAATTCTTCTAACTCATTAATTGCTTTTGATGCTTGTTTAGTCGCATCAACACAACGTGTTAGATAAGCTAAAAAGTCTGCTTGCATAGCACTAGGAATTGTCATTTCACGGCCAATTACGCGCCCTGCAATGTCTTTAGCCTTATTTGCTATTTTATCTTGTTGAGTTACGAGTTCGAGCAGATCTGTACGCTCTACCGGCATGAATAAACCACGCGGTAATTGTAAGCGTATATCTCTTTTCATATCATCAGCTTCACGCTCTAAATTACGAATAGTTAAGCGAAGCTCTTCTGCTTGCTGCCACTCTTCTTTAAATACGTGATTAAAAAAAGGTATCAAGGCTTTACTTGCTTGATGAACCTTCTTGATGTGTTCTTCCATTGGTTTGATAGGAGATTTTGCAAATACTCCTAAAAACGCGTTTGTAGGCATAACTGACCCTTTAATCAAATTGATATGCTTTGCAGCATGAATTTTACAGTATTAGCCGCGATTGTGAACGCTTTTTATTATTTCATCATGGCTAACAATGCATAAAGCGGCACTAAGCCGCTTTAACAAAAAAGAATGATAGATAAAAACCTACAACGATTTTTCTATATCTTCTTGAGATGTATGACGAATATCTTTACCGTTAACAAAATAAATAATGTATTCCGCAATATTTTGGCAACGGTCGCCAATACGCTCTAATGAACGTACAGACCATACTAAATCCATAATTTTAGGAATTGAACGTGGGTCTTCCATCATGTAAGTCATAATTTGACGTGTGATTGCTTCATATTCACGGTCAACTTTTGCATCTTCTTTATGTACTTCAAAGGCGCGTTGTACATCCATGCGTGCAAATGCATCAAGTACATCGTGTAGCATTTTTAAAACTTGGCGACCCATGTTTTCAATATTCACTAATAAATCTTGCTGATCTTTAGTAAATGAATCAAGTGCCACTTTAGCAATGCGCTCTGCTTCATCGCCAATGCGCTCTAAATCGGCAATCGTTTTTGCAATGGCTATTACTAAGCGTAAATCGCTCGCTGCAGGCTGACGACGCGCAATGATGCGCGTACATTCATCATCAATGCTAACTTCCATCGCATTTACTTTGTAATCGTTCTGGCGTACTTTTTGTGCCAGTTCAGCATCATTGCGACTTACTGCATCTAATGCACTGCTTAGCTGCTGCTCAACTAGGCCACCCATGTTAAGTACATGGTTACGAACATTTTCTAGCTCTTGGTTAAAGCGTCCAGAAATATGCTTATTTATATTATGTTCCATAATTACCTTCTCTTAAATTCGTTTACAACACTAAAACGTATACGACTAGCCGTAACGGCCTGTAATGTAGTCTTCCGTTTTCTTTTTGCTTGGCGTTGTAAATAAGGTATTTGTGTCTGAGTATTCAATCAACTCGCCCATGTACATAAAGGCCGTTTGATCAGATACACGCGCTGCTTGTTGCATGTTATGTGTCACAATAACAA
The DNA here is from genome assembly GCF_023161935.1 of Pseudoalteromonas sp. 2CM28B. Classification (NCBI taxonomy): domain Bacteria; kingdom Pseudomonadati; phylum Pseudomonadota; class Gammaproteobacteria; order Alteromonadales; family Pseudoalteromonadaceae; genus Pseudoalteromonas; species Pseudoalteromonas sp. 2CM28B. Next base: position 68,605 of record NZ_JALNTH010000001.1, on the reverse strand, counting down.
CGGTAAATTTGTTCTTTAAATCGTTAATTAGCTCTTCAATAACCAAAGTAGAAATTGGATCAAGTGCCGATGTTGGTTCATCAAGTAATAGTACTTCAGGTTCAATCGCAATTGAACGGGCAATAACTAAACGCTGTTGCTGACCACCTGATAGGCCAAATGCACTATCGTGTAGTCTGTCTTTTACTTCATCCCATAAAGCCGCACCGCGAAGTGATTGTTCTACCACTTCATCTAGCTTACGCTTTTCTTTAATACCTTGTAAGCGTAGGCCATAAACCACATTTTCATAAATTGATTTAGGAAATGGGTTAGGACGCTGAAACACCATACCCACGTTACGACGAAGCGCGGCTACATCTACACTTTTATCGTAAATGTTTTGGCCGTGAAGTAATATTTCACCTTCAATACGACACACATCAACTAAATCGTTCATGCGGTTAATACAACGCAATAGCGTTGATTTACCACAACCCGACGGGCCGATAAACGCCGTAACTTGGCCTTTCGGGATATTCATATTTACTTTGCTAAGCGCTTGCTTTTCACCATAGTAAAGATCAAGGTCCTTAATCTCTAACGCTTTTTGGTCATCAGTTAAGTTTTCTAAGTCTAACTTCAAGCTTTTGTTAGCTTGGTTTACTTGTGGAGCGACTGTAATCATGTTTGTTACCTATAATTCTTTACTAATTAGTGTTCAAGCGATCTGAATTTTTCACGTAAATGGTTACGTATGCCTATCGCTGTTATGTTGAGGGTAATAATCACCGACACTAATAAGAAGGCCGTTGCGTATACCAGCGGGCGTGCCGCTTCAACATTCGGGCTTTGAAAGCCCACATCATAAATATGAAAGCCTAAGTGCATGAACTTTCTATCTAAGTGAAAATAAGGGAAGTTGCCATCAAGTGGTAACGTAGGGGCCATTTTTACCACACCTACGAGCATTAACGGCGCAACTTCACCGGCCGCTCGAGCAACAGCAAGTATTAAACCCGTCATAATTGCTGGGCTTGCCATAGGAATAATAATACGCCATAAGGTTTCAACTTTGGTTGCACCAAGCGCTAATGAACCATCACGCACTGTACTTGGAATACGCGATAAACCTTCCTCGGTTGATACAATAACAACCGGTAATGTAAGAATAGCTAATGTAAGCGCAGACCACATAACACCCGGCGTGCCAAATACTGGCGTAGGCGCAGCTTCTGGGTAAAACAGTTGGTCAAGGCTACCACCTAACATGTAAACAAAAAAGCCTAAGCCGAATACACCGTAAACAATAGACGGTACACCGGCAAGGTTAATTACCGCAATACGAATCATCTTAGTTACTGCATTTTTAGCTGCGTACTCATGTAAGTAAATTGCAGCAACAACACCAAATGGGGTCACAATAACGGCCATCAGCATAACCATAAATACTGTACCAAATATAGCAGGGAATACGCCGCCTTCGGTGTTTGCTTCACGTGGGTCGTCTGATACAAACTTACCCAGTTGCACAAAGTAATGACCTAATTTTGAGAAAAAGCCCATGTCGTTAGGCAACCAAACATCAAGCACTTGATACAGTGGAATGGTGACTACTTCACCACGCATGTCCTTAACTAAAACTTGGTCACGTTTGGCTTTTTTACGCAGTGCAAATAACTCTTTTTCAAGTACTGCATATTCGTTACGTAACTCGGCACGTGCTTGAGCAAGCTCGGCAACACGCTCATCGGTTAGTTCGTCATCAAGTAGGTACGCCTTTTCTTGTAAGCGAAGACGCTCTAATTCGTAGTTGATATGACCAATGTCGCCATTTTGTAAATCAAGCGCTTCGTCGTTTAAATCAACCGCACGCTCTACTAGCTCATGTAAGGTTTCGATTTTATCGCTAGTAACCGGCTTTCCATCTTTAATTACACCTTCTATGTAGCCATAAAAGTTACCGTTTTTACTGCGCTCAAATACAGCAAGCGTAGCCGGTGTACTTTGCTCAGTAATATCGGTTTCTAATATCCAACGAAAATCTAAATCTACATATTCGCGGTTACCTGTTTTTATAAGTAAACGCTCAACTTCGTCTTTATTAAAATCTGATACATCAATACCTGTTGCAGCTAAACGCGCTGTAGGCACAAGTTCTCGGTCGTAAACTTCACCAATGATGGTTTGTTTTGAAATAGACCCTTCTAGCTCAAATTGAACTACCTCTGATGGCCAGAAAAAGCTTAATCCCTTCCAAGCTATCATTGCTAATAAACCGAGAACTGAAATTAAGCTGATGCTTACCGCACCACCTGTCATCCAAATCCAAGGAGAACCAGACTTAAACCACTGCTTTACCATGTCGTGTCTCTCCACTTACATTGAGCTGTATTTTTCACGCAGTTGCTGACGAACAAACTCAGCCACTGTGTTGAAAATAAAGGTGAATATGAATAGTACAAATGCTGCTAAGAATAATATTCTATAGTGCGAGCTGCCTACTTCTGATTCAGGCATTTCTACCGCAATGTTTGCTGCAAGCGTACGCATACCTTGGAAAATACTCCAATCCATAATTGGCGTATTACCTGTTGCCATTAATACAATCATGGTTTCGCCTACTGCACGACCAAGTCCCATCATCACGGCAGAGAAAATACCTGGGCTTGCTGTAAGTAGTACAACACGTACTAGCGTTTGCCACTGCGTAGCACCAAGTGCTAGTGAGCCATTTGATAAGTGTTTAGGAACACTAAATACGGCATCTTCTGCAATCGAGAATATAGTAGGAATAACGGCAAAGCCCATCGCAATACCAACAACTAATGAATTACGTTGGTCAAACGTCATACCAAGCTCATTTGTTAAGTATTGACGTACATTGCCATCAAACATCCAAAGCTCTACTGTTTCGCTCATCGCGAACGAGAACCAACCAATTAATAGAACAACCGGAATAAGTAAAATAGAGTGCGACCCTTCAGGGATTTTATGGCGAATACTCACTGGTAACTTAGTCCAACCTAGTGCTGTTGCTAGCACACCTAACGGTAATAAAATCAATAAGCCGACAATAGCAGGTAGGTGCTCTTCTATAAGTGGCGCTAACCACAGGCCTGCTAAAAAGCCTAATATTACAGTCGGGAGGGCTTCCATAATTTCTACCGTTGGCTTTACCACTTTACGCAGCTCGCTCGACATAAAGTAAGCGGTGTAAATAGCGGCAGAAAGCGCAATGGGTACTGCAAATAGCATGGCGTAAAGCGCTGCTTTTAACGTACCAAACGAAATTGGAACCAAAGAAAATTTAGACTCAAAGTCATCACTTGCTGATGTAGATTGCCAAATATAACCAGGCTCAGGGTAACCTTCGTACCACACTTCTTGCCAAAGCGCAGACCAGGTAACCTCTGGGTGCTCATTATGAATTTCTAATACGGTTAGTTGGTTATCGGCTAAAATAAGGGCAGCATTTGAGCGCGGAGCTATAGCAAAGTTTTTAATCTCGCCATCACTTACTTTACCTTGCCAAAGTTTTGCCTCACTTGTGGTGTAATACACACCTAGCTCACCATTACTGCTTGTAGTGAAGAAAGTTCGACGATAAAACTCGGTAAAAATGTTCAGCTTGCTTTGTTTAGTTGTTTCAAACGAGCGAATTTTTTGATACTCACGGCCGCTGTCTGTATTTACTTCAAACCACTGCGATACTTCACCGTTATCGTTTGCAAGCATGAGTGAGTTAGCACCAGCAAGTAGCTGCGCAGACACTAAGTTAGCACTTTCTTCGTTAGCCGAAAGCAGCTGAATTTGCTCTACTTCGCTTGGGTAGCGTGTATCGTAAACATAAATTTGATTCGCCGAACGTACAAATGTGCGGGTGGTATCTGGCGAAATTAAAAGCTCATCAACACGGCCTTCAATATTAAGCTCAGTGCGCTCAACTACCCATTCTACTTCACCGGTAAACATGTTTTCTTCAGCAACAAAGCTGCTAAATAAAACGCGTTTGTCTTCGGTTAAAGCAACCACAGCTGTTTTATCTTCGTAATGACTAAATGCAAAACGCTTAATGGCAGCACCTTGCTCGTCAACTTCTAATGCCATTTTGCCAAGTGGGTAATCTAGACGTGGCGTTAGCTTTCTTTCGTTGTTAGGAAAAGTAACTAAAAACTTAGGTGCTACCAGCACCACTGAGCCATTTTCTAAACCAAACGCATAATGCCCCTGAAACGGCGCACTGTTTGCAAAGCTTGATGCATCACTAGGTAGCTCGGCGCTTAATGTTTTAAGCTTTTTACCAAAGCTGCCATCTTGCACACTATAAAAATCTACCTTTCCTTGCTGAGAGAGTAAAAAAGCAACCTCAGTTTGCTCCTCAACACCTAAGCCCACAATTTGTTCAGCATTAGCAACGTTAAAACTGTTACGTTTTTCTACTTTTGCTGATTCAAAAATTGGTTGTACTACATAAAGAAGGTAAAAGAATATTAATAACAATGCTATTAATACCATTACTCCGCCTGCGGAAATACCCCACTTTGCAAACCGGTCTTTAAATAGACGGCTTCGATCCGTATTTAAAGTCGGCTTATTCGGATTGGAAGTCATCAAAACACCCTTTAATTCTGTCGTTGTACAAATTATATTTCATCAAGATGACAGTAATGTTACAGATGTAATAAATACCCGCCTAAACGCTTTAAAATCAGTCCTTTTTTCTAATGACAGCCCTTGCTTAATTGTTACTCACTGATATGACACAACATAAATCGATACAAAAAAGGGGAAATATTTAATATAAATGCCCTAAATTAGTGCCTATTTAGCTATTTAATAACGCGTTTTACTGCCCTGCTGGAGATGACTAAATTTATGCTTTTATGGCGCATTAGTTGTTAACACTTTTATGGTTAAATAAAGTGCATAGCGCTCAAAGCATGGAAAAAATAAATGTTATGGTTCATAAATGACACTTATTATCAAAAGTGCTATAAAATTGTTAATAAATTCAGTGTGAGTTTATCTTCTTATGGGAACTAATTTGTGCTTTTATTGGACAAACAATTTAACGCAGACAATACTAAATCTATGTATAACGAAACAAGACCGCAGCGCTAAAGTTAAAAAATTCAACGATAAAGACACAAATAAGTAATAATAAACAATTAGTTTTTTATGGGTTTATATTACCCACTACAATGATAGAAACGTTATAAACACTTAATGCCTACGCATTTACATTTTCAGGCTTAGAGAGAGCTATTTATGAAGCAGTTGGTGATCACCATTTTAGGGCAAGACCGGCCCGGATTAGTAGAAAGTATTTCATCGGTTATCTTGCAAAATAAGGGTAACTGGCTGAGCAGTAATTTAAGCCACTTACTAGGCCACTTTGCCGGTATTATTCAGGTAGAAGTAGCGCAAGAGCACTTTGAAGCATTGCAAAACGCATTAAATGCCTTACCTAAACTCGACGTGCGGATTGAAACTGGCAACACAGAAGTAGAGCCAAGTAGCAAAGAACAAATAAATTTTGTCATTACTGGCAATGACCGCCCGGGCATTGTTCAGGAGCTGGCAAGTGTAATACGCCACAAAGGCGCTAGCATTACTCACTTAAACTCAAGGCAACAAAGTGCGCCAAATTGGGGAGTGCCTATTTTTAGTGCCGTAGCTACAGTCACCTTACCCAGTGGTATGAATAAAGAAGAAGTTATTGATGCACTTGAATCGATTACCAGTGATTTAATTGTAGATATTGAAGAGGCATAGCCCAAACGCCGTTGACATAAAAATGACATGGTAGTCATTTTTATGTCATCTAACTGGCGTATGTTTGAGTAAAAAGGGCTGATTATTACTACTTTTATCGTTTTTTACATTGTAAACCTCATAAGCGCACGCACAGCCCCAAATTAAATTTGAAACATATCCTGATAACGGAATAGATATGAATGCCCATATAGAGCCCCCTCAAACAACTGAATATTTTGCAAAAGAATTAAGCTGGCTGTCATTCAACGAGCGTGTACTACAAGAGGCTAAAGATAAAAATAACCCGATTATTGAGCGCATGCGTTTTTTGGGCATTTTCTCTAAAAATTTAGATGAATTTTTTAGAGTGCGCGTTGCTGATGTAAAGCGCCGAATTTTATTAAATAAACTCCCCGATGCTAATTTTGAAGAAGACGAAATACTGCTTAGTGAGATACAAAAAAAGGTACTGCAGTTAGGTAAAAAATTTAACCACATACATCAGCAGGTATTAACCGACTTAAACCATCATAACATTCATGTTAGTCGCCCTGATGAGCTCAGTGAGTTTCATTTAAACTGGTTAAAAAATTACTTTCATGATCACGTTCTGCAACATACCTCTCCTATTTTGCTAAACGAGAACAAAGACTTCTCTACCTATATAAACGACACCATGACCTACTTATTTGTAGAAATGAGTGATGAAAAAAGTTATTACGCAATGCTTGAGGTACCCACCGACAGGGTTGATCGCTTTATAAACCTGCCTCCAGAAAAAACCCGCCGCCATAAAACCATTGTAATGCTTGATGATGTCATCACTTACTTTTTAAACGATGTATTTAGTAGCTTTTTTTCTTATAAAAGCATTGCCGGTTATGCAATAAAATTAACTCGCGATGCAGAGTACAACCTAGACGACGAGCTAGAGGCTGGCTTACTTGATAAAATGTCTAAAGGGTTAAAACAACGTATTTATGCTGAGCCAGTAAGATTGGTTTACGATCAAGCCATGCCTGAAAACATGCTAAAAGTGATGAAAAAGCGCCTCGGTGTCACGCATCATGATGCGTTAATTCCTGGGGGGCGTTATCGTAATTTTAGAGACTTTATATCGTTTCCTAATGTAGGGCGCCAATATTTAGAAAACAAACCCCTCCCAGCATTGCAAAGTAGTGCGTTTAATAAACATGCCAGTGTATTTGACGCTATTAGCGAGCAAGATATTTTACTGTATTACCCCTATCATACTTTTAATCATGTGCTTGAATATGTGCGCCAAGCGGCCTTCGACCCTAAGGTTACGCAAATAAAGGTTAATATTTATCGTGTAGCGAGCAAATCTAGGCTGATTTCATCGTTAATTAATGCCGCTCAAAACGGTAAATTAGTAACCGTTATGGTTGAGCTAAAAGCACGTTTTGATGAGCAAAATAATATTGAATGGGCAAAGGTGCTAAGCAGTGCAGGTATTAAAGTAATTTTTGGTATACCCGCACTAAAAGTGCACAGTAAATTATGTGTGGTACACCGTAAAGAAAAAGGCCAAATAGTAAAATATGCTCATATTGGAACAGGCAATTTCCATGAAAAAACAGCCAAAATTTACACTGACTTTAGCCTATTTACTCGCCACACTGGTATTTGTGAAGAAAGCGACAGCGTATTTAGATTTATAGAAAGCAGTTATAAACCGTTCAAATTTGACTACTTAATGCTTTCGCCAATTAATGCCCGTGAAACGCTGCTTAATTTAATCAATAACGAAATTGACCATGTTAAAAACAACAAACCAGGCAAAATAACGGTAAAAATAAATAACCTCGTCGATAAAGAGCTGGTAGACAGGCTTTACCTAGCTGGTCAAATCGGCGTTAAAATTAGAATTATTGTACGTGGCATGTGCTCGCTCATCCCTGGCGTGCCTAAACTTAGCGATAATATTAAGGTAATTAGTATTGTTGATCGCTTTTTAGAGCATCCTCGCGTAATGGTATTTGGTAACAATGGCGATGAAAAAGTATTTATATCTTCAGCTGATTGGATGACACGTAACCTAGATCATCGTGTTGAAGTAGGCGTTCCTATTTTGGATGTTAAGCTAAAACGCCTTATAGTTGATATATTAGAGCTACAATTTAAAGACCGCACCAAAGCACGCATTATTGATAGCGAGCAAAAAAACGCTTATGTAAGAAGGGGTAACCGTAAAAAAATTCGCTCTCAGATAGCAATTTACGATTATCTAAAAAAATGGGAACACACTTATTATAATGAATGATCACCCTTCAATAGCCGCAGTTGATTTAGGCTCCAACAGCTTTCATTTAGTGGTTGCCCGAGAAGTAAACGGCACTTTGCAAATTTTGCACAAAGAAAAACAACGCGTTTATTTAGCCGATGGGCTAGATGATAAATTTCGCTTAAGCCAAGCTGCAATAGACCGCGCCCTCGTGGTACTAAAGCAATTTGCAAAAACCTTACATGAGTTCCCCGCAAGTAATGTAAAGGTAGCTGCCACTTACACTTTTAGGCGCGCTAAAAATATTAACGCCTTTTTAGCCCAAGCTAGCGCTGTGTTTCCTTTTCATATTGATGTAATTGCAGGTCAAGAAGAAGCGCGCCTTATTTATCAGGGCGTTGCGCATTATGTTCATAATGAAGAAAACCGTTTAGTGATCGATATTGGCGGTGGCAGTACCGAGCTTATAATAGGTAAACATTTTAAGCATAAGCTTTTATCTAGCCGTAATATGGGCTGTGTTAGCTTTACAAAGCAGTTTTTTAGCGATGGAAAAATAACGGCCAAACGCTTTAACAAAGCGCAAATAAGAGCCGAGCAAGAGCTTGAAGCCATTTTTTCTAATTATGTAAGCGAAAATTGGCAATCGGTAATTGGCACCTCGGGCACTATAAAGTCAATTTTAGCGATGATAAGCGCCACAAATCCGCAACAACCTAACATCACTTACGACGATTTACTCTCGTTAAAACAACAGTTTATTAGTGCTAAACATATTGATAACTTAGCTATTGCAGGGCTTACACCCGAGCGCCAACAAAGCATATGTGGTGGTTTAGCAATTTTAATTGCGATATTTACAGAGTTTGCCATTAAAGAGCTGACCTATAGCGATTTTTCGTTGCGCGAAGGGTTGCTGCACGAAATGCAGCAAAAGCTGGCCGATAAAGATATTCGCTCAAACACCATTAATAATTTAAGTGAGCGCTACACCGCTGATAAAGCGCATGCAGCGCGTGTTGCTGATACTGCTATTTGGCTCTATAAACAGTTAAAAAATGTATGGCATTTGGATAATAACGACGATATTGCTTTGTTAACGTGGGCAGCAAAATTACACGAAATTGGTTTATCAATTAACTCATCGGGGATTAACAAACACAGCGCTTATATAGTGGCGAATAGTCAATTACCCGGTTTTACGCAGCAAGAGCAACTTATTTTAAGCTCACTTATACGCTTTTATCGTAAAAAAATTAAACTGACTGAGCTGCCAGAGTTTTTAACTATTTCTCAAAAGCACGTGCTTAAACTGATTGTTATTTTACGCTTGGCCATTTTATTTAATCAAAAGCGCCAAGTGAGCTTAAAGCCGGATATGGAAATAAGCGCAAGCAACCTAGGCTTATTTATTAAGTTTAGTAACAGCTATTTGCAAGAGCATACATTGCTACAAGCAGACCTAGAGCAAGAGCAGCTCTATCTTAAAAAAGCAGGGATTCAGTTTGAGTGCGTTTAATTTTATAAGGCTATTAAAAGCCTGTGACATTGTTTGTTCTAAAGTAATGTAATTGCGACACGCGCTTTTTAAAGTGAGCTTGCTGCTTTATTTACACCCATGTAAAGCACACATAATAAAGCGCCCTTGGGGTAAACTCAAGGGCGTTTGAAGCTTTACCGATAAAGATAAAACCAGGTTATTTTATCAGGTTTACATATCCATATGGCGGTTTGAGCTTTGCATCATTTGCTTAACGCCTTGCTTTTCAAGCTCTAAAATTTGCTCGAGCTTTTCTTTACCGTTTTCTGTCTCAGCGCGCTCTAATAAGTACTCGTAAAGTTCGATTACTTTTTTGTGCTGCTCAGAGAGGTAGTTTTGAATCACCTTTTCATCAAATTCTTGGTCTTTGCTAATATCGTTAAACGTAATTAACTCGGGGTTATCTGCAAAGTATTCGTAGCTGTAAGTATCTAAGGTGTTGATCTCTGTAATTGCTTTAAAGCCAACTAAGTCTTCAGCTAACTTTTTTTCATAATCTAAATAATAGTCCACTAGCATCGCGTTACGTTCATCAAGTAACTCCTTAACGCTGTAAAAATTTGCCGCCATTTGTGTGTGAAATAAAACGGTCCAATCGTACACTTCTTTAATTGTTTTAACTTGCATGTGCATTCCTTACTAAGTTGACTGTATAAGGTATAGGTTGCGTAAACCGTGCCAACATAAACTCAATTAAAAACAATGTATTAAAAATAAAAAAACAGCAGCTAGGCGGGTTATTTGGTACAAGTTACAAAATACGGGTAATTTTTATAGGGCAATAAAACAGGTATTGCCCACAGTGTGCTATTAGAGCCTGCTGAAACAGGGGCAGCTATCATACTCACGAGGGTACAAACCGTACACCGCGATTTAACCGCCCCTACATTCAGCAAGTTTTAACTCACAAAGCACAACACCTATTGACTAATATGCTGCTTTTTCCACAGTAAATACACCGCTGGTATAACCAATAACGTAAGTATAATTGCGCTTAGCATCCCACCTACCATCGGCGCAGCTATTCTGCTCATCACTTCGCTACCGGTGCCGGTGCCGTATAAAACGGGTAATAAGCCAGCAATAATGGTAGCCACCGTCATCATTACGGGGCGCACTCTTAACCCTGAACCTTGCATAATAGCGTGTTGTAGCGCTTGTAAGTTAAATGCAGTTCCAGTTTGCTCGCACTGCTGGCGCTGCTCTGTATAAGCTTGGTTTAAATATACAAGCATTATGACGCCTATTTCTACGGCAACACCGGCCAATGCAATAAACCCTACACCCACTGCCACTGAAAAGTTAAACGCTTCAAAGTACATTAGCCAAATGCCGCCCACCATAGCCAAAGGAAGGGTGGCAATAATAATAAGTACTTCGCTTAGGCATTTAAAATTAAGGTATAGCAGTATTACAATAATCGCGAGTGTAAGCGGGATCACATAAGTAAGCTTTGCTTTTGCGCGTTGCATGTATTCGTACTGCCCTGCCCAAGTAATTGAATAACCAGCGGGTAATTGTAGGTTATCGCCAAGTACTTGCTGAGCTTGTGCTACATAGCTGCCAATATCACTGCCTTTAATATCAATTAAGCTCCAGCCATTTAAACGCGCGTTTTCGCTTTTAATACCGGTAGGGCCATCTTCAATAAATACATTAGCAACATCGCCAAGTGCAATATGTTGGCCTGAAGGTGTAATAATAGGTAATAATTTTAAATCTTCAGGCGAAGCACGAAAGCTCTGCGGGTAGCGTAAATTTACCGGGTAACGCTGTTGCCCTTCAATTGTTTCAGTCACGTTTGAGCCGCCAATTGCAGTAGCTACAACCTGTTGTATGTCGGCTATATTTAGATTATACCGTGCTGCTTTTTCGCGGTTTATATCCACTTTAATATAACGCCCTGTGGCTACACGCTCTGAATACACTGAGGCTGTGCCGGGCACATCTTTTAACAATTGCTCAATTTGCTGCCCAATGTTTTGAATTTCTAACAAGCTTGGGCCCGCAATTTTAATACCCACAGGCGTTTTAATACCGGTGGCAAGCATATCAATTCGCGTTTTTATTGGCATAACCCACGCATTTGTAAGGCCCGGTAATGTAACTAAGCTTTCCAGCTCGGCTTTAATTTTTTGCTTCGTCATGCCCTCTCGCCACTGTGATTTGGGCTTAAACTGAATAAAGGTTTCAATCATTGTCAGTGGTGCTGGGTCGGTTGCGGTATCGGCGCGCCCTATTTTACCAAATACAGTTTTCACTTCAGGTACAGAGGCTATGAGCTTATCTGTTTGCTGTAAAATTTTTCGCGCTTCGCCAATAGAGAGCCCAGGGTAAGTTGTAGGCATATACATTAAGTCGCCTTCATCTAGCAAAGGAATAAACTCACTGCCTATTTTATTTACCGGATAAAAGCCTATAACCGTCACTATAAATGCAATAAATAACGTACTTTTTGGAAATTTAAGTACGGTGGCTAACAACGGTTTATACCCTGCAACCAAGGCTCTATTAACAGGGTTTTTATGCTCAGAAATGACCTTACCCCGAATAAAGTAGCCCATTAGCACCGGTACTAAGGTTATAGCTAAACCGGCAGAGGCTGCCATCGCATACGTTTTTGTATAAGCAAGCGGGGCAAACATGCGCCCTTCTTGCGCCTCTAAAATAAATACAGGCATAAAACTTACAGTAATAATGAGCAAACTAAAAAATAACGCAGGGCCTACCTCGGTGGCCGATTTAGTCACTATTTGCCAGCGGTTTTGCTTGGTCAGTGGCGTTTTTTCCATGTGTTTATGCATGTTTTCTATCATTACGATAGCACCATCTGTCATAGCGCCAATAGCAATAGCAATCCCGCCTAACGACATAATATTAGCGTTTACACCTTGCCAATACATCACAATAAAAGCCATTAATATACCCATAGGCAAGGTAATAATAGCCACCAGCGATGAGCGCACATGAAATAAAAATACCACGCACACTAAGGCTACAATAATGAGCTCTTCAAACAATTTATTGCTCAGGTTATCGACCGCGCTTTTTATTAACGTGGAGCGGTCGTAAACCGGAATTATTTCAACCCCTTCGGGTAACCCTTGTTTTAAAGACTCAAGTTTTGCTTTTACCCGAGAAATCGTTTCTTGGGCGTTTTCGCCATAACGCATCACCACAATGCCACCCGCAACCTCGCCTTCGCCATTTAGCTCTGCAATGCCTCTTCGCATTTGAGGACCTAAGCGTACATTTGCTACATCTCGTAATTGTAATGCACTTCCTTGGGCGTTAATTCCTAATGGAATGGCTTCTAAGTCGGCGACACTTTTAATATAACCTGTGCTGGTTACCATGTATTCGGCTTCAGCCATTTCGATTACTGAGGCGCCAGTTTCTTGATTACCTTGGCTAATTGCAGTTTGTATCAAACTAAGAGGAAGGCCATAAGCACGTAACTTAACGGGGTCTACAACCACTTGGTACTGCTTTATCATGCCACCTACAGCGGCTACCTCAGATACACCTTCAACGCTTTGCAGTTCAAATTTTAAAAACCAATCTTGCAAGCTACGAAGCTGGCTTATATTGAGCTGATTTGTTTTATCGACTAACGCATATAAATAAACCCACCCCACTCCTGTGGCATCGGGCCCAAGTTGTGCCTTTGCACTTGCCGGCAAGCGGCTTTCTACCTGACTTAAATACTCTTGTACGCGGCTTCGGGCCCAGTAAATATCGGTATTTTCATCAAAAATAATATACACATACGAGTCGCCAAAAAACGAAAAACCGCGCACCGTTTTAGCACCAGGCACAGACAGCATTGCCGTGGTGAGCGGAAAGGTAACTTGGTCTTGCACTACTTGGGGCGCTTGGCCTCGGTAGCTGGTTTTAACAATTACCTGCACGTCCGATAAATCCGGAAGCGCATCAACGGGTGTCTGTTTTACACTGTAAATACCCGCGCCAAATACAATAATACTCAGTAACAAAACGAGAAAACGATTAACAACCGACCAGCGAATAACAGCAGCTATCATAATGACTCCCCATGCATTGAATGATGAGCTGCGCCTTCGTCAGTAGGGTGCTCAGCAATTTTGCTTACTACAAATTCGCCCTCAATAATGCTAAATGTAAAATGAACCTGCTGATCAGGGGAAAGCGCACTAATATCAAGCTCTTTAGCAAGTATAAAGTCCATAGTAGCAGGGCCTCTGTTCCATTTAGCAATAGCCTCTCTGCTAATATTAATAACCCGCTGCGCTGCGTTTATATTATTTATGGTCCCCATTACTGTAGCTGTTTGAACCGCTTCTGCCTTGTCCATTTCCATGTTAGGCATGTCGCTCATGGCATGAGTGCTCGGTGCACTCATACGCTTAAAGTCCGAGTCTTTACTCGATTCAGAGTCTATTAAAAACTGCGCAGCAGTCACAACACGGTCTTCTTTGGTAATGCCCGATAGAATAGCCACCTCATGTTGGCTAATTTGCCCTACTTTTACCGCCACCGATTTAAAACGCCCATCGCCTAGGGCAAGTACTACTCGGTTTTGTGCACCTGTACGAATAAGCGCTTGCTTAGGTATAACTAATTGCGGTGAATCACTGTGTGTGTGAATACTTACTTGGGCAAACATATTAGGTTTAAGTAGCCCTGCGGTATTTTCAAAACGCAGCCTTACACGTAAAGTGCGATTTTTAGCATTCAGCGCTGGGTAAATGTAATCTACTATGCCCTGCCACTGCTTACCTTGAATGTAATCAAGGGTCATTGTAACGGGAAGCCCTTTGCTCACTAAAGCTGCTTGGCGCTCAAATACTTCTGCCTCTACCCATACTTGATCTAATTTAGCGATGCTCATCATTGAGGTGCCAGGCTTAACATAAAAACCTTCTCGTATATTAAGCTCATCAAGCACCCCACTTTGACGCGCGTAAAATGTAATGTTTTGCATCACTTTTTTATTTTTTTCTAAGCGCTTAATAAAGCCATCAGACACATTTAGCGACTCTAAACGCGCCTTAGCAGCCCGGATCAATACGCTGTTTTTTCTATTTGCTGCGAGTAAAAATTCTTCTTGTGCGTTCACAAGCTGAGGAGAGTAAAGTGTGTAAAGAGGCTCACCGGCACTAACGGGCTCTCCTTGCGCTTTTACAAATAGGGTTTCTATCCACCCTTCTACGCGAGGATGAATATGGGTTAACTGATCTTGATTGTATTGCACATAACCGATTGTTTGAATATCACTTTGCAGTGTTTTAACTTGCACTTTACTGGTTTTAACGCCTAAGTTATTAACCACTTCAGGGGATATTTTTATAGTACCTGGGCTGTCGTTTTCAGCGTTTGCATATACAGGCACCAGCTCCATCCCCATTGGTGATAGCCCTGGTTCATCGCGCCTATAATTACTGTCCATGGGAGCAACCCAATACAGCGGCTTCGTTTTTTTATTATCCGCGGTTGTGGCTAAGTGCTCGGTATTATCAATCAACCAGCGATTAGCAATAAACATTAACGCGGCACCAATAAGCAGCGCTACAAGGTATTTTAAGTTAGTTTTCATTGTTTTATCCTTGTAACTCAGCCATTACTAGCGAGTCTAAACTGGCTGCGTAATAATTTAAGCGAGCAATAGTTATGTGTTTGTCTATTTGAATATTAAGGGCATCTATTTTGGCGTTTAGCTCACTAATACGCGCGCGCATAACATCAGAAAAGTCGCCATCGTCACGGGTATACGCGTTTAAAGTAGCCTGAGCTTGCTGCGACATTTGCGGTAATAACGTGTTTTGATAAAGCGTATTGCGCTGCTCAATTCGCTCAAGCTGACTAACCTCTTTAAAGTACTGTCCTTTTAAGCTTTGTAGCGCCACGCGTTTGTCGGTTTTAATGGCCTCTGCATTAGCAATAGCCGCATTAACTTGCTGATCTTGCCTGTTATCGGTAAATAAAGGTAAGTCAATACTCACCCCCACCGAAAGCAAATCAGCACGCGACTCACCAGCTTGGTTATCAGCGCGGTAGCCATAACCCATATTTACGCCAAGTTGTGGCTTATAACTTTGTTTAGCAAGGCTCACTTGTGTGCGTTTAGAGGCTATACGTTGATCTATAGCCACCATAGAGGGATGCGCCATAAGTAACTTAATGAGCTCATCAAAGTCTAAGCTATTAAATTGGGTAAGCGGGGCTGGCGCTGTAAAAGTTAGGCTTAATGGTTGGCGTAATATGCTCTGTGGTAACCACTGGGCTAACCCTTGTTTAGCGGCATCTAGCTGCTGCGCTAATACAATCAGTTTATCTTCAAGGCGTGTGAGCTCCAATTGTGAGCGAATAATATCTTGCTGACGGGTTTTACCTAAACTACTGGAGTAACTGGCTTCGGTAACTTCAATTAACTGGCTAAACAATGCTTTATCTTGTTCAATTAACGCAATACTTTGCTGTGCTCTGTAGGCATTTAACCACAGCTCCATTACCCTAGCTTTTACTTGCGCCTTTCGCTGCGCCCTAAGCCACGGCTGCTCAAGTGCTTCTTCTTTTATTGCTTGTTGGCTAAGTGCTAGGCTATTACCACGGCTAAAGCTTTGGCTTATACCCAGTTTTAACTGCGTCATGTTTTCTTGATCAAACGCAAAGCCATCTACGGGTAAGCTTTGCAAACCTATGCTTAATACGGGGTCTGGTAGAGTACCTGCAGCAATACTTTGCGCTGTGGCGGCGGCTTGCTTTTGCTCACTGGCGCTCAGCCATGGCTCGTTATTGAGCGCTAGGTTTATGGCATCCGTTAAATTAAGGGTTGATGCTTTTGCTATGGCATCACTATTAAATACAGCACCAAATAAGGTGGCGCTCAGTAATAAAGCTTTAAAAATTACAGTGCGGGTCATTGCCTGCTCCATCTAAAATTAAAAATAAAATCTTAAATTAACAAGCAGAACAGGCGCTTTTAGCGAATATAGCTAAATTTCACTCATACCAATGGTGTTGAGTTATTAGTTATTTATAGCGACAGTTAAATAGAGTGATAACAAGGCATAAATATCGGCATGTAGTTGTTCTACATGAGAGGTTTATAACGCTGTTAACGCTTTATTTGGCACGCTAAATGACTAAATAATCAAGTCGATTGGTATCACACCTATCCTGCGTTTAAGCAAACATAGGAGGGCGATATAAGGTATTACTAGGTGGGGAGGAAATACCGCTATTAAGCTGGGTAACTTTTTCACTCGATAACGAAAAAGCAGTAAATAAGGCCGGGGACGTTAAAATAGAGCTGCTTCCACAGCCATTTATTGGGCAATGACAATCATTTTGAACATCTGCTTCATCACTGCAGCAATCCATTTCCATCATACCTGTATGCAATTTACTCTCGCTCATTACATGTGTGGCATGCTTTGCTGATAGGCTCATATGTGGCATTTCGCACTGCTGATTTACAGACGCAACGGCTTGCCCCACAAACGTGAGTAGCATCACAACAACGAGTAAATTTGAGTAAAAACGCTGCAAAACAAAACCTATTAAGTAAATTACCCAGTAATAATATTTGAGTTATTAAGCTAACTCAAATAATTAATTTTCTTTTTTAGGCGGTTTAATTAAGCTACTCGCTAAAATAGCAAAAATACAATAAGCACTAAAATACCAAAATCCCTCACCAAAAGTGCTATGCATAATTAGTAAATCGCTACTTTGCCCATGTGCATTGCCTGCCAAATAAGTCACTATTAACGCAATAACAAACACATCCACCATGCTCCACTTGCTCAGTGCGCAAATAACCACACCTAACTTATTTTTAAATGCGCTGGCCGACAAGCAGCAATACAGTAATTGCAGCAGTAATTTTAAGCTTGGGATCACAATAGAGAACAACCCAACTAACGCCGCTACAAATAAATTATTATTATTAGCTAGCTCGTTTACGGTTCCCCAAATACTTTGTGTTTTGCTATACGCGTTTATTTCACCCTCTAATTTATCAAGTCCTAACATGCTAGAGAACATCATTAACATACTACGGGTACGGCCATCGCCTTCCTCAGCCAGCATTTCTATGCCAGCTTTGGCGAGTTGCGATTTATCAATGTTGCCCTCAATCGATAATACAGGTTTGGTAACACCAGGAAATAACAGCCCTAATGCAACCACAATACTTAAAATAGATAACCAATTACGCATATTTATTCTGCAATAGCCTCAATAATTTCGTCACTATACAACAGTGCATCAAGAACATAATTAAAAATATGACCTATATGCAAATCACTGTTTATTGCCGGCATTAACACCGCTATTTTATCCATTTCATCTAGTTCAAACGCCCTAATAAGCGCAAGGCTTTGCCCTAAAATGCCCTCATTGTTTAATAATGCCTGAGCAATACTTTCATCTAGCGAAAACTCTTTAACAATCGCTTCAAGGTCTGTATCTAAAATTGCATCCATCACAGAAAACAACCCAACCAAGTAGCCCTGACCAACCAGTTCTGCGTGGTTTTGCCCTAGCAATAGCGCAATAAACTGCGCTCTGGTTAAGGCAAGTTTTGTGAGTTCCGAGGGTTTATCGGCGCCTAATTCGCTCAGCGCCAGCACGCGTACCAGTTGCCTTATGCTGTCCTCTCCTAAATACACAACCGCTTGCGAAATAGAAGTAATGGTTAATTTAGCACTGCCCGAGCGGGCATTTGCCAATTTCAATACACGCGCTGTAATTGCCACATCTCTGGCTACTTGTTTTTGTATTTCATCAAAGCATAAAGATTCTTTTGCCGTAAAGCGCAGTAAATCAAACACAATAACCTTACCCGGCTCCACATCTTTGTAAGTGATCATCTCTGGGCGGGCAAAAAAGTAACCCTGAAATAAATCGCAACAGGCTTGTTTTAACGAGTGAAATTGCGCATGGGTTTCTATGCGCTCAACAATAATTTTTGCATGCGGATTAGCGCGTTTAATTTTTTTTATGCGCATATTGGTTTTAATTATTACATCGTCCATTTCAATTTTTATGTAATCTACATGCGCAAGTAATGGCGCCCATTTATCGTCGCCATCGTAATCATCTAGGGCAAACTTGTATCCCTCTTGCTTGAGCGCTTTCACGCGCTGAGTTACCTCAGCTATTTTGTTCGTACGCTCAACGATTTCTAACACACAATTTTGTGGTACTAACAATTTAGGAAAGTTTTCTAAAATAGTGGCTGAAGAAAGGTTAATAAACGCTAAATGATGCGCTGTAAGTTTGTCTGGCCCTAGCATCATCAGCGTATTAAAAAACAAACGGCTGGTTGCTTGCTCATCAGATGTTCCCACAGGAAATGCATTATGGGCTGAATCACGATAAAGCAGCTCATAAGCAAACACATTCTGCTGCGCATCAAAAATAGGTTGCCTTGCAACAAACTGTGTTCTCTTTTGCCCGTTCTGTAGAATATTTGTGGGATTCACTTAATAAAAGCCTATCTAATTTGACGTTGTTTATTACAATTAGGTTATACACTGTAATTCAACCGCTATGAAGATTCTAGAATCATTACAAGCGGAGTTAAATTACATAACGCTCAAGGTTAAAAGTTTAGCAAAGGTTACGTATTTGTTTTTTTTAAAGTTGTTTTTACCCTTATTTATTTTGCATCTTGCTACGTTTGCTCATGCCCAGCAAAACCAGCCAGAACTAAATTACAATGTCAGTGCGTCAGGTAGTCACTACCCTTTTTACACCGGCAACCCAGAAAAACCCGGCATTTTGCCAGAAATAATCACCGCTTTAATGGCGCAAGCAAATATTACCGCCAATCACGTTGAGCTTCCCACTAAGCGAATTACCAAATACTTAGAAAACGGCATTATTGATTTTGATGTAATTTCTTTAAAATGGTTAGCGCAAAGCGAGCGAGATAACCCTTACTATATTTTTTCAGAGCCGCTGATCCCCGCAACCGAAATGATTGTTGCACTGCCTGATAACGTCGCGCAGTATCAAACTAAGCAAAGTTTATACTCTAAAGAGGTTGGTACAGTACTTGGCTACTACTACCATGATGATGCAAAATTTAACCGCGTCGATTTTCCCTCTGAAAAAGAGCTAATGATTGCATTATCTAAAGCGCGTATTGATGTTGCCATTATGGGTATTCATACCGCAGCGTATTGGTCTAAACAATTAAATATTAATGCTGAGTTTGGCGCCCAGCATTCGCATGGTTATTTAAGAGTGCGTTTACTTGCTAAGCACAAAGCGTTACTGCCTAAAATTAATCAAGCCCTTGCGCACTTACATAGTAGTGGTTACATAAAACGCATAGAAGATAAATACATTAACCCAATACCCGCACAAAATTTAAGGGATTAGTATCGCCGCCCACCTTTGCTAGGGTATAATACGGCCAAATGTAAACCTCTTCCTATATAAGAACGCCTTATGAGTATTGAAAAAGCCTTAATCGAGCGCAGTAATAACCAGTGTGAATTATGCAGCGCAACCGAACACTTATCTGTTTACGAAGTGCCTCCTGTTACCGAAACCCATTCGGACAAATGCATTTACACCTGCCAAACCTGTAAAGATCAAATAGAAAACAACAGCGAGCTTACCCCAACACATTGGCACTGTTTAAACGACAGCATGTGGAGCCAAACACCTGCCGTACAAGTAGTGGCTTACAGAATGCTAACGCGCTTAGCTGTTGATAATGGCTGGGCACAAGATGCGCTCGACATGATTTACCTAGAAGAAGACACCCTTACTTGGGCCAAAAAAGCCCTTGCTGAAGATGACGATATAAAACACGTAGACAGTAACGGCGTAGTGCTACAAGCTGGCGATACGGTTACTTTAATTAAAGACTTAGACGTTAAAGGTAGTAGCTTGACCGCCAAACGCGGCACAGCAGTACGCAATATAGGCTTAACAAATAACCCTGAACATATTGAAGGGCGAGTAGATGGCCAACGTATTGTTATTTTAACAAAGTTTGTAAAAAAATAGCGTTAAAGCATTATGTTAAGGCGCATTAGCGCCTTTTTGTGCCTTAAAAAATTAAGCCATGATTAAGCTCCTCCCCCCTACACTTACCAGCAATATAGGAATAAGGAGCGCAAGCATGGCAAAGCAGCAATTTAGGTTTCAAAAACGTACATTTACTGGCTTAGGTTTATTAGCCCTAAGTGCACTCACATTAGCGGGCTGTGAAAAACCAGCTAACGAATCACAATCCACAGTACAAGAAAAAAGCGTTATGGGTTTAACCACGCAAGTGAGCTATAAAGATCGCAGTATGCCACGCCCTGGCTCACAACTAATTGTAACGCTATCTGATGTGTCAAAAGCAGATGTAAAAGCCGAAATAATTACGCAACAAGTAATTGATATAAATAAAGCGCCGCCGTATACCGTGGAGCTAGCTTATGATGACAACAACATTGTTGATAAACACCGCTATAACCTCACCGCTAGAATCATTAATAAAGACAAGGTTCTTTATACCAGCACAATGCAGTACGACCCTTTTAAAAATGCAAACTCGGGGATTCTTCACGAAATTGAGCTTGAAAAAGTCGCCTCACCTAAAAACGATGTTACCCTTACAAATACATACTGGAAAGCCGTTACAATTAATGCGCAAACAGTCAGTGTAAGAACAAAAGAGCCATTTATACAATTTGATAAAGATAACCGCGTTAACGGCTTTTTAGGGTGTAATAATGTCAGTGGTAGCTATAGCACAGAGCAACATTCAATTTCGTTTAGCCAATTGGCAAGTACAAAAAAAATGTGCTCACAAAGCATGGAGCAAGAAGCGGCTATGTTAAATATGCTCAATAACACGCAAAAGTGGGCTATAGAAGGCGAGTCTTTAGAATTAAAAGATAGCAGTGGCAACACGCTTGCCACCTTTAATGCGGTTTATTTTAATTAAATAAAAGCCCAGCAGGGCTTTTACTTTACATAATGGCAGGCAGTTATTCGTCGACTAACTGCTCGCTTCTATAAAACCCGCTAGGCTCACTTAAAAGTTCAACTAACTCAGGTAATATGCTGTCCATAGTTTGTTTTAATTTCCACGGTGGGTTAATAACAATCATGCCTGATGCCGTCATACCGTGTACGTCAGTATCCGCTTGCGTGCCTAACTCAAATAATTGAATATTACGCATTCCCGACTCAATCAGCCCTTGCTCCATTGTATTGATTCGCTCTCTATCAACAACGGGATACCAAATCATATATGTGCCGGTAGCAAAGCGCTGGTGCGCCTTAACTAATGTACTTACTACAGTATCGTAATCGTCTTTTATCTCATAAGGTGGGTCAATAAGCACACATGCACGGCGCGAAGCTGGCGGAAGTAGCCCTATTAATCCGGCAAAACCGTTTTCGCCACGTACGCGAATAGAGCGCTTACCTTGCATGTTTTGCTCAAGTAACTGCAAATCGCGCGGGTGTAATTCAAAAAACCAGCCTTTGTCTTGACGACGTAAGTAATGCTCAGCAATTTTTGGCGAACCGGGGTAAAACGCCAGTTCATCCCCATCATTAAACGATTTAATTAATGCAATATAATCGTTTAGCGCCTCGTGTTTACTGATATGTTGCCAAAGCTTAGCAATGCCCTCTTTGTATTCTTGTGTTTTTTGGGCATCAGATGAACTTAACTCAAAAAATCCCGCACCTGAGTGGGTATCAATATAATCGAGGGGTTTATCTTTAATGGTTTGATATTGAAGTACCTGTGCAAGTACTAAATGTTTAAGCACATCGGCAGGGTTACCTGCATGAAAAGAGTGTCTGTAACTAAGCATTGTTAATTTTCGCTATACGCAATTTAATATCGGCAGTGAACCATAAGCTCTGTATTTTGGCAACCTATACACCGCTTTGCGAGCAGTTAAGTGAACCATTTATGAACAAAAAAGCCGCCACCCTGAATTATCACTTAATAAACAATAAAATTGTGCTAAAACCACCGTAAATGCTGGCAAAACAACACACTTTGCTTTACATTTGCATGACATTAATTACAGTTATATGAGCGCCTTTATGAACAACACAACTCTTCAACAACTCGAACAACTGATTGACTCGCTTATCGAGCGCAACAACCAATTACAAACAGATGTTGCTAGCTTAAAAGAGCAAAATGCAAAACTAAGTGACGAAAACGAAATTTTACAACTAGAAGCCCTTGAAAACGAAGAAAAGCAAAAAGATGCCAGCTCTACGTTAACAGGCTTACTTGATAAACTACAAAGCGCACAACAGGCAAGCTAATGTCTGAGCTGCAAAACCAGCGGGTCACAGTTGAGTTGCTAGGTAAAGAGCAGCAGTTTGCATGCCCGGTTGGGCAAGAAGATGCATTAATAGCAGCAGCACAAAATTTAAATGACTTGGTTGAGCAAACAAAGCAACGCTCATCAGTTCGCAACGAACAACAGGCGATACTTTTAGCAGCACTTACACTTAGCCATGAGTTGCTAGAAGCTAAAACGCATGCCAGTGTAGAGCAACAGCAGCAAGATCAACTCATTGATAAACTCAGCCAATGCTTGGCGAGTGACCCAATAAAAAAATAAAAAGCGCCCCGTGCGCTTTTTGTTTATTATGAGGGTAAATAAATGCTGCGCAGAGACACACAATGACATTAAAACCACTTTTAGTAACTGTAATCCCCGCCCTTTTTATTACCCTTAGCCTATTTTCTCACTCTAGTAAGGCAGCGGTTACTTGGCAGCAAATAAACGAGAATGTGCAATTTTTAAAACAACAAGATAAGTTACGTTTTTACGATTCCAACCAAGTGCTCCTAGAGGGCGAGCAATGCGCACTAATGGTTGATGCAAGCGGAAACTTTGCAGCCGTAGAAGCACTGGCAAAACAGTTAAAAAAACACCTTAAAACCCCGCTCTGTTATTTAGTTGCGACTCACTTTCATGACGACCATTTACTCGGCATGGCCGTATTACAAAATGCCTTCCCAAAAGCGCAGCTAATAGTACATCAACAGGTAGCCGATAATTTTGCCACATACCAACAGGCTTACGATGATAAGTTAGCAGGCTATGAAAAAAGTATAGAGCTGAGCTATCAGCGCTTAGCCACATTGCCCGAGCAACAGCAAACACAGTGGCGCGAAAAGCTCTCTTTAGCTAAACAACGTTTTTTACGTTGGAAAAACTATCACTTAAAATCACCTAGCACCGTAATCAGCGAGCAACAAAGTATTGATTTAGGTAACTTTGCGGTACAAATAACGCCCGAAAAAGCCCACACAAACGGCGATTTAACACTTAGCACCAATAATGGCACGCTGCTAATAGGCGGCGATATTGTTGACTGGCTACCCTACCCAGGCCACGGCCAGTTACAAAATTGGCAAGCCTTGCTCAAACGCTATATTAATCAGCCTAATTTGCGTACAATACTTCCCGGCCACGGCGGGGCGCTTGAAAAAGCGCAACTTAAGCAGCCTTTATTGTTTTTAACAAATTTAATAACCCATGTGAAAAACAATAAAAAACAAACGCTTGAGCAACTTACTGAGAGTTTCCCTGCGGATGTTTTAGCACCATATAAACAAGAAGCGTTAAATACAAAGTCGAGCCAGTTATTTTTACAGGCTGGGCTTAAGCGCGCCCAGTTAATTGAGCACGCGCAGTAGTGTTATAAAATAAAGGATTGTAGATAAGAGATGAAGATGCGTGGATTGCTTGTCATTTGTGTAATTATTTTTTTGTATGGCTGTAACAGCACACAAACACAACCCGAAACAGACGCACCACAAATTTTTACTCACTTTGAGCCAAGCTACGAAAACCAAATAGAGCTTGAGCCTGTACAGCCAAAACAATTACAGCAAGCCAATACTGCGCCGCCAGTAAAGGCAAAAAAAACAATTGTAAAAAAGCGCCCCGCCAAAGCTAAAAACCTATGGGCGCATATTGCCAACAACCTACATTTTACGGTGTATCAAAATCGCGCCTTAAAAAAGCGTATTAACTGGTATTTAAAACAACCTAACTATTTACCCACGGTAAATAAACGCGCCGCGCCTTATTTGTATCATATCGTAAAAAAAATTGAGCAAAAGCGCCTGCCTATGGAGCTGGCTTTACTGCCCTTTGTAGAAAGTGATTTTAGACCCACCATTGCCTCATCGCAGCAAGCAGTAGGTGTTTGGCAATTAGTGGCCGCCACAGCGCATCATTTTGGCATTAAATCCGATCAGTGGTATGACGGACGACAAGATGTACTTGCCTCCACCGATGCCGCACTTGAATACCTCAGCTATTTACACAAACGCTTTGATGGCGACTGGCTACACGCCCTAGCGGCTTATAATAGTGGTGAGGGGCGTGTTAAACGAGCCATTGAGCGAAATAAAAAACGCGGTAAAAGTACCGATTACTTTTCTCTAAAGCTGCCAAAAGAAACGGCCGACTACGTACCTAAACTGTTAGCGCTAAGCTACTTAGTTAAACACCCGCAAAAAGGCTTTAAGCGTCCTAAACTGGCTAATAAACCAATAACAACGCAAATGAATGTTGGCCAACAGTTTGATTTTTCGGTCATCGCTAAGCTCTCTGGGGTTGGCTCAAAACAGTTGCACGCGCTTAACCAGGGCTATTTAAAAAATCAAAGCTCACCTAATGGTCCCCACTCATTGCTTTTACCTATCGGCCAAGAGGCACTGTTAAAAAGTCAGTTTTTTAAGTCTAATTTTGCTGGCGAATACATCGTTAAAAAAAATGATACGCTATACAGCATTGCAAGGCGCTTCAGCATGTCGGTAAGCGCATTAAAGCAGCTCAATGGCAAACAAAATAATATGATAGGCATAGGTGAAAAACTGCTGGTTGGACAGCCTAAAACGCTCCCCAAATCGCTCACTATAGATTATCAAATTAGTCCTTATTTAGAGCCACAAGAAGTCGTGATCCCTACTCTTGAAATAGACTATGAAGTAAAACAAGGCGATAGCTTGTGGAGCATTAGTCAGCTTTACGAAGTACCGCACAGTGATTTAGCTAAATGGAACAACTTAAGTGCCTCAAGCATTTTAAAGCCCGGTACGCAATTAACGCTATTTATTCCCCAGGCAGAAAAACCCAAACAGCCGCAGCAAAAACAAGATTTACTGCAAGATCTACAAAAATCACTTATTCAACCACGCTGAGTTTATAAAGCTCGGTATTTCGCGTAAAATCGGCTTTTAACTTAGTCAAAAACTTAAAGAGACAAGCATGCAAATTAGCAAAAATTCAGCAGTTGAATTTCATTACACATTAAGCGAAGCGGGCGAGCAACTAGAAAGCAGTGTAAACCACGCGCCTCTTAGCTATATTCATGGCAGCGAAGGCATGCTTCCTGGCTTAGAAAAAGCCCTTGAAGGCAAAGCCGCAGGCGATAAGTTTAGCGTAACACTTGAGCCTAGCGAGTCATACGGTGAGCGCGTTGACGATTTAATTCAGCGTATTCCGCTTAAGCACCTACAAGGTGACGTAAAAGTGTGGAAACCAGGTATGACTGCGATGGTGCACTCAAACCAAGGCCAACACCAGGTAACATTAGTTAAAGTAGGCCGCTTTAATGCAGATTGCGATTTAAACCACCCGTTTGCAGGCAAAACGCTAACGTTTGATTTAGAAGTGGTATCGGTTCGTGAAGCAACCAGTGAAGAGATTTCGCATGGCCATGTTCACGCTGAAGGCGGCTGTGGTCACTCTCACTAATCACACACCTTAAATTAGGAGCAAGTATGTCTAAGGTTGCTATTGTTACAGGCGGTACAAAAGGCATTGGATTAGCGGTTGTAAAACGCTTTATTGAAAATGGCTACACGGTGCACAATCTGGATATTGAGTACAGCGAGCTGGGGGTTTTTCACCAATGCGATGTGAGTAATGTTAGTGCTGTAAAAGCCTGTATTACGGCCATTTGTAAACAAAGCTCACGCATAGATGTACTTGTTTCTAACGCTGGTAAACACCTCAGTGCTAGCATTGAGGATACCGATGAGCATACTTTCGATGCATTATTTGCATTGAACGTTAAAGGGGCCTATGCGGCTGTACAAAGTGTACTACCCAGCATGAAAGCGCAAAACAATGGCGCCATTATTTTAATAGCCTCAGATCAGGCAATAATTGGTAAACCTAACTCGTTTGCCTACAACCTGACAAAGCATGCTCTTGCTTCTATGGCAAAAACTACAGCACTTGATTACGCCCAATTTAATATTCGCGCGAATGCGGTATGCCCAGGGACAATAGAAACCCCTCTATTTCATAACGCGATAGATGCTTATTGTAAAAAAAGTGGGGCTAACAAGGCCGATATAGTGGCAGAAGAGGCAAGCCTTCAACCGCTAAACCGCTTAGGACAAGCTGATGAAGTTGCCGCGTTAGTTAGCTTTTTAGCAAGTGATGATGCAAGCTTTATAACCGGTAGCCTACAACATATTGATGGCGGATATACCACACAATGAGCACATGCCGATGAGCCTGAAAATTATTGACCCCCACGTGCATTTTTTTAACCTTGCCGAGGGGCAATATACTTGGCTGCAAGGCGAAAACCCACCAGCATGGCCAAATTTAGAGTTAATAAAACAACCTATTAGCGAAAAAGAGCTACTAGAGAGCAGCGACTTTACCCTCGCCGGCATAGTACATGTAGAGGCTGGTTTTGATAACAACGCCCCCATTAACGAACTTAATTGGCTAACGGCGCATTTAAAAAAGCTTCCCTTTAAAGCCATTAGTTACGCTCAGTTAGATTGCGCACCTGTGCAATTTGCAAAAGCAATAAACGCCCTTGCCCACCCCCATTTAATAGGCATACGGGATATCACCGAAGGCGCAGACGCACAGCGATTATTAAACCCAGTGTGCTTTAGTAATTTGCAAACCCTTTGCCAGCAAGGGCTGCATTATGAAGCCCAGTTTGAGCTTGAAAATACTGCAATAGCTGCTCAGCTTGCTAGTTACGCTAAGGCGCTGCCTCAGCTAAAAATAATAATAAACCATGGCGGCCTACCTAATAATATTGATAACTGGCAGCAAAGCATTCGCATGCTAAGTGCGCACAATAATATAGCGATTAAGTTTTCGGGTTTTGAGCTTTTAGCGTTGAATTTACAACAGCAACAAGATTGTTTTGAAACTATGTTCTCTTACTTTGGCGAGCAGCGCATTATGTTTGCGAGTAACTTTCCGGTTTGCCAAATTAACGCAAGCTATAATGATGTTTGGCATAGCCATCAAGCTTTGTGTAAAACAAATAAAATATGGCACAACCTTAGCTACGCAAATGCTAAGCATTTTTATAACATATCCTAGATAAGCTATATTAAATTTAACCACTTACGTAAATGCGGCAATGACTATGACATTACATTCGCAATTATCAGCCCTTGGCATCTTAACTATTTTAAGTGGTTGCGCATCTAACACGCAGCCTACTCCTAAGCTGCACCACGCCTTACTTACCGAGCCAAATAGCCAAGCGGTAGAGCGTGTTATAGAGCGCTTAATGCATATAAAAAACGTAACGCTTGCTGACGATATCTTTATTCACACCAGTACCTTTACTCTTAAAAACACAAACCGTAGCGATATAACAGCCAATCAACAGCTTAACTTTCCCGATCAATTTGAGTTAATGATAAACAATAATCGCTGCTATATACGCCACCTTGATAGTAAAGCCACCGCTGAGATAAAAGGCGTTACGTGTACAATCAATCTTGCCAATTAAACCCACTAACTATTCAAATGGTATTGCTCATCGGTATTAGAGAAACACAGCTATAAAAAAGCCGGTAAGTGAGCTATCACTTACCGGCTTTTACTTTAAACAATAGTATTTAAATAACGCTCTTTAAATAAAGCTTAAATTATTTAATTTCTACACGCTGCGAACGCATAACAATCTCATCATTTAATTCAATGCCTAAGCCTGGCTCTTCTGATACTTCAAAAAAGCCATTTTTTGGTTGTGGATCTTGTAAGCACAGCTCTCGGTTCCACTTTTTAATGGCATATGTATGATGCTCATGAATCAAAAAGTTAGGAATAGCGGTTTCTAAATGTAACGACGCGGCAGTAGCAACAGGCCCACCACATACATGCGCCTGAATACGCACATCAAAAATATCAGCGTAGTCACATACTTTTTTAGTTTCAGTAAAGCCACCACATAAACCGATATCGGGTTGAAGTACATCAATGCTTTGATCTTCTAAATAAGGGCGCACACCCCAGCGGTTGTATAAACGCTCACCGCCTGCAATCGGCACTGCCACTTTATCAGCTACTTTTGCATGTAAAGAATGGTTTAAGTAGTTAACTGGCTCCTCGTAGTACATGCAATCAAACTCTTCGGCTATTTCACCAATTTGTATAGCAGAGGTCGCGCCAGGTAAGCTGTGGCATTCAAAAATAATATCCACTTCATCACCAACTGCTTCACGTATAGCTTGCATACGAGCACGGTATAGCTTCATTTCAGCGCGAGAAATTATTTTAGTACGGTCGTAATACGTATTGCCGTCTTTATCGTATTGGATAGGGTCAACTTTTACTGCATCATAACCTTCGCCAATCGCTTTTAACGCAGCTTCTGCGTATTCTTGCGGTTGTACTAACGCTTTAAATTCGCTGTCCCAATCAAACTGTAACTGCGATGCGTAAGTACGCAGCTTATCGTTTACTTTACCGCCTAGTAATTGGTATACCGGTAAACCAAGTGCTTTACCTTTTATATCCCAAAGTGCTGTATCTATGGCGCTCATTGCTGCATAAACAACAGGGCCGCCACCTAAACCCCAAAAGCTTTCGCGTAACATACGCGACCATAGCTTTTCGGTTTGAAACGGGTCGTGCCCAATTAAAAAAGCATCAGCCATTTCTTTTATCATTGCTGCTGCTGCGCTGTGGCCTAAATCGTAAGCTAAGCCAGCCTCACCCACACCACTAATACCTTCATCGGTATGAATACGTACAAAAACCGGCGTCCAAGCTGGACGCTCTGGGCAATGAATATCAAATACTTCTACGCGATTTACTTTCATTAAAATTCCTTATTAGCCACGCAGGCTATTGTGCAAAACTGGGATCAAGTCGGTACGCTTTTCGCAGCATGGCAGGCCACGCTAATTGCCCACCTGTGCTGCCGCTATGTACCACATTAGCTTGGTTATAAATATTGTCGATAATTGGCTGCGGCACCGGAATAACCTCTTGTGAGCTGGCTTGTAATGCAAGCTGAATTTCGCAGGCACGTTGCAAGTCATAAAAACGCATAAAGGCATCGCCTACGGTTGGGCCTACGGTTAAGCCACCATGATTTACCAATAGCATATGATTGGTATTGCCTAAATCATCTTGTAATACTTTGCGCTCGTCATCATTTACAGCCAGCCCTTCATAGCCGTGGTACGACAGTGAAGGGAGCGAAAACATAGAGTATTGGCTTAGTGGCAATAGGCCATTTTTTTGTGTAGCAACGGCAATGGTTTCTTTTGTATGTAAGTGAATAACGCAATGAGCATCTTCACGCACTTCGTGAATTGCGCTATGAATAGTAAAACCTGCCGGGTTAATGCTAAAGGGGGTGTCGTCAATAATATTGCCGTGCAAATCAACCTTTACCAGGTTTGATGCAGTTACTTCGTCAAATGTTAAGCCAAACGCATTTACAAGGTAGTGATCAGTGCCAGGTAAACGTGCCGATAAATGCGTGTATATTAAATCCCCCCAACGAAAATGCTCTACTAATCGGTAGCAAGCTGCTAAATCTACACGCAATTGCCACTCTTGCTCCGACACTTTATTTTTTAAATCTAGTTGGGGTAAATCAATCATAATCAGCCTTTTAAAATACGTACAACAACACAAGTACGAATAGATGTTTAGAAGTCTAAAGCAGTATTAATTTTATAGCAAACACAAACAAAACAGCCACACAATTGTGTGGCTGTTTACGCTGCGCTTTAATTTAAAACGATAATACGTTTTTAAACGCGGTGCTTTATTTTACCTTTGAAAGGTAGTCAGCAATTGCTTCAAACTCTTCGTCCGTTACCGTTGCAACCATTGCTTTCATTGCGGCAGTCATACCATTGCTACGCGCGCCCGATTTAATATCTTTCATTTGGGCCACTAAATAGTCTTTGTTTTGACCATTAATTTTAGGGTATGCGCCCATAATAGGTGCTTTACCTTCTGCACCGTGACATGTTTGACACATTTTTTGGGTGTAAAGGGCTTCGCCATCAGCAGCGGCGGCGTTAAACGAAAAACTTGCGGCTAAACTAATACCCGCGCCTACTATTAGTGCTTTCATCTTGCTCATTATATTCACTCTTCTTTTTGACGGTTAGAAAATAGTCTATTGATTGTAGTAAACAATCTAGTAAAAAGCATACGTATCAATTTACGTTAGGCGATCAAACAAACATGACTACGTTTTCAGCCATTGTTGTTAACTTTAGCAAACAATACTGAACAGACACTTACCATACTAAATCATCTGGTACTTCAAAGTCTGCATATGGGTCGTCTTCATCTTTTGGTTTGTTTTCAGGTTCAACATGAAAAACAATGTACTTTTCATCAACTTCTGCGACTTTACGCGCCGGCTCATCATCGAGTACGTAAAACTGCCCTTCCAGTACACAAATAGCTAAACGACCACCCGATAACGCTTTTTGGGTTTTCTCGTTTACGTCTATCCCTTTTACTTTGTTATCGTAAGTAAAATTAAAGGTACGCTCACCGCGGATAGAGTCTTGGTTATGGTGCTCAAGTATTTGCTTAACACGAGCAACTTGCTCACGTTGCTTAAGCTCTTCTTGGCGCGACTGGTTAAGTTCTTCAGCCTTTTTTTGCTGCTCTAATTTAGTTTGCTGTATGTGCTTTTGCAGATCGCTTGGGTTACTGGTAGCCCCTTTTTTTTGCTTTTTTTGTTGCTTACGTTTTTCTGACTTAGCAACTTTAGCTTTGTGCGATGTTGTTAACCCTGCTTGCAGCAATTGGTCTTGTAATGAACCCATGGCTTTGTTCCACTAAAAACTTATATTAGGTTTATTTTAATCACCAACGAGTACAAATAACAGTGCTATTAGCATTAATCTAGCAAAGGGCTGAATATACACTTTGATTTAGCGCAATTGTTGATGATTTAACCTATGAAATATAAGCCATTTTTCATATACTTCGGCTAACTTATCAGCTTATGTTTTAAGCCCTACAATGCGTTTTGCTCATTTACTTATTTGCTCGGTGTTTATATTTTTTGTACTGTACGCACCTCAGCCTTTATTGAGCTTATTTGCTAGCGAATTTAACGTCTCCCCAGCGCTTGCCGGCAGCTTAATGAGCGTAACCATGGTGCCTTTAGCAATTGCACCTTTGGTTTATGGGCTATTTTTAGCCAAGCAAAACCCGCTTATTATTTTACGTATCGCTATGTTTATTTTAGGGGTTAGCTGCATACTGTTTACAGTAGCGCCAAGTTTTGAGCTATTACTTTTGGTGCGCTTTATACAAGGCTTAACCTTACCTGCCGCGCTTACCGCGATGACAAGCTTTATTGGTATACGTTACAGCGCAGATGCCTTACAAAAAAATATGACCTTATACATAGGCAGTACCATAGCTGGCGGCTACTTTGGCCGAGTATTAGCCGCTTTATTTAGTGATGTATGGCATTGGCAAAGTTTTTATTATGTTATTTCGATTGTGCTTATTGGCCTGGCTATAAGTATAAAGCCCACGGGCTTTGTGGTATCTAATCAATCAGCGCTTACGCCGTTAACGTATATTAAGCAGCTAAAAGATGCGGCAGTACTAAAATTGTATGGCGCCGTTTTTTGTATGTTTTTTTGCTTTGCAGCCTTATTAAATTACCTACCATTTATTTTGCAAAACACCTTTTTAATTACAAACACACGCGATATTGGCTTAGTGTACAGCGGCTACTTAATCGGTGCTTTAGCATCTATTGCAACACCTTGGCTTGCTAAAAAAGTGCCTTCAGCTTGGCATTTACTTGCTGCGGTTTTTATCGTGTATAACTTAAGCATTGTATTACTTATAAGCCAGCAACTGAGTGTATTTTTAATCGCGTTTACGTTATTTTGTGCTGCTATGTTTGTTATACACTCAAGCGCTGCTCCGCTTGTTAACAAGATTAGCAAAGCGCCTGCAAGTGTAACAAATGGCGGGTAT
This sequence comes from Pseudoalteromonas sp. 2CM28B, assembly GCF_023161935.1. Lineage (NCBI taxonomy): Bacteria > Pseudomonadati > Pseudomonadota > Gammaproteobacteria > Alteromonadales > Pseudoalteromonadaceae > Pseudoalteromonas > Pseudoalteromonas sp. 2CM28B. The sequence goes on along the minus strand of NZ_JALNTH010000001.1, from coordinate 35,829 downwards.
GTATCGTTTTATTATAGTGGCGGGGCACTGGGCTCGTTATTGCCTGGTATTGTTTATCAACACTCAGGGCAAACTGCATTTATGCTTTGCTTACTGAGTGTGTGTTTTATTGGTTTAGTCTTAGTCACTTTAGGCTATCGAGAAGGTAAAAACATTACCCGAGGCTGATGCCCTGTATGCTCAAAAAAGGTATTTAAATCATTTTTTGAAAGCAGCCAAGTTTGGGTGTTTTCAAACGGGTGACAATGAAACAGCTCGTTAAACCAAATATCTTGATCAAGCCACAAAGTAACATTGCTTTGTTTATCGTTTGCTAAAGCAAGCATAGACACACACCCGGGCGCCACTTTTAAATAACGTGCTAACCGCTCGCTAGAGGCAAACCCCAACCGAGAAAGCCCCTGTTGCTTAGATAGGGTTTTTAAATCGAGCTGTTTGTCGTGTGCGGTAATTACTAAAAAGTGCTTTTTGCCCTCGTTATCACGCAAAAACAAGTTTTTAAGTCGCGTACCTGGGCGCTCCACCATAAATGCATCAGCATCTAAACTGGTATGTAACGCAGGGTGTTCTATTACATCGTAATTTATACCTAATTGCGCTAACAACTGCGCAAGCTTTGCTTTATCGGCCAACATACTACAAACAACGCCCTCTTAGCTGCACACTTAAGTCACGCCATAGTACTTGTGTAATTTCGTGTTTATTTTCACAATAGTTATTTTCACTGAGGGTTTCGTTTAAAAACCTGACGGCTTCATCCTCAAGCTTAAGTTTTAACACACTAGAGTCTTCGAAGTGTTCTTGTTCTATGTAACGTTTTACATCAGAGCGGCTCGGTCTTTTTTCGCCTCGCCCGCCGTTATTTAAGTTTATGTTACTGCGATGCTCAGCCTTTACCGATACAACATAAGCAAATATTTTGTTACCTTGCTCATCCACGTTCTCATAAAACTGCTTGTTATTTATTTCATAAGGAGGCGCTTCATTACTGGCACACCCTGCAAGTAGCAAAGCAAGTATACAGATACTTTTTTTCATTGTTTTTGTCGTTTCGCGAGGTATTTTTCTCGAGTCTATCAAAAATAAACGATAACAGTTAAATATTGCTAAAAAATACTTGACCAAATTTATAAAAATATTTAAAGTTCACCCCGCTTGGAACTCAGCAGCCAAGTAATTACAACTATGTAATTTAGGAATGTGGGGCTATAGCTCAGCTGGGAGAGCGCCTGCCTTGCACGCAGGAGGTCAGCAGTTCGATCCTGCTTAGCTCCACCACTTTCCTACTCTTCTATTACTTCCTATTTTTCATCGTCTTATTATTCTTTTATCTTCTACACAATAACTTTTATATTTGCCCATTCCTTGTTTGTTTAGTCTTTGTTGGCTATAAATTATCTCATCTGTAGCAATCATACTTTTGGCTTAAACAATGGATACCCCTAAACGCACCACGTTAAAAAAGCTCGCTGTCATCGGTTTAACCGCGGGTGTAGTTACACATGTACCATATGTGTTTGCCCGAAAAAAAGTAACCCTAAGAGTCTTAGGAACACATGTAACGCTACAAGAAGCCATTCGTAAACAAGCAATGCTTGATTTAGGCATAAATATAGAATTTTCCCCTGCAGGTAGTGCTGCCGTATTACAAAAAGCCTCCATGGACCCTGGCTCATTTGATTTATATGAGCAATGGTCAAACAGTATAAATGTGCTTTGGCGGGCGGGGTCTATTCAGCCCATAGAAAAAAAACGGCTAACCTACTTTAATGAAATAAATTCTCTTACCAAAACAGGGAAACTCACTCCCGATGCAAAATTAGGTGCAGGCGACGCCCCTTATAAATTACTCAACGTACAAGAGGACGGCACACTAAGCGCAAACGAAAGGGATTACATTAGCTTTTTACCTTATGTACATAATGTTGACTCTTTTGGCTATAACACCGCCAAAATAAAACCTGGTATTGCCTACGAAACTGAAAGCTGGGGCTGGTTACTTGATGATGCCCACCGAGGTAAAGTAGGTATTGTAAATGCACCCACAATTGGCTTATTTGACCTTGCCTTGGCAGCACAAAGCAAAGGGTTAATAACATTTAAAGATATTGGTGCGATTACTCGCTCCGAGCTTGACCGTTTATTTAGTATTTTAATTGACTATAAACGCCAAGGGCATTTTGCAGGTTATTGGAACTCGGTGCCAGAGTCTGTTGAATTTATGAAAAGCCAACGCGTGCACATAGAAAGTATGTTTTCCCCCGCTGTGTCCGCGCTCAATAGTCAAAATGTTAACGTGCGATTTGCCGCCCCAAAAGAGGGCTATCGTGGCTGGCATGGGGTAATGTGCTTATCGTCACAGGTTAATAATAACCAAAAAGATGCCGCATACGATTACATGAACTGGTGGCTTTCCGGGTGGGCCGGCGCATTTATTGCTCGCCAAGGGTATTACATTAGTAATCCACAGCGCTCAAAAGCAATGCTTTCACCAAGTGAATGGGATTACTGGTACTTAGGCAAGCCCACTACGGTTGACTTACTAAACACCCAAAAACAAGTCGCAGTAAAAGCCGGCGAGCAGCGAAATGGTGGTAGCTATTTAAAACGCTTAAGCAATGTAGCTGTTTGGAATAGCGTTATGCCGACTTACGATTACAGCTTGCAAAAATGGTATGAGTTAATAAGCAGATAATGATAACCCGTTCAATAAAATCAAAAATAATAATTGCCCTATGCGTATTAATTACTTTATTAATTTTGCAAAGTTACCTATTCAATTATTCGCAAAAATCACTTTTTGAGCTGCAAAATGCGCAGCACAAAGCTTTATTACAAAGCGAGTCTGTTACCCGTTTAGAAAACGATGTGATTTCTTTACAAAGCCAAGCTATTGCTTATCTAGATCATGCTAATAGCAATACCATTGAAAAGTTTAATGTGCACTTAAATGCTGCAAAAATGGATTTAGATACGCTAAGTACACATTTAAATGAGTATGATGAAAACTATCAAAACAATATAAAGCGCCTTAACGAGTACTTAAATAATTACCAAGATACATTTAATCGCGTAGTCGTTAACAGAACCAAACGAGAGCAGCTGTACATTACACAGTTCAAACAACCTATTGAAGCGCTAAAAGCACAACTTAATGAGCTTAAAAAAAACACGCTAACCAGCAAGCAAAATAAAATAGTGAATACCCTTTTAACTATTAGCAATATAGAACAAGCAACAACCAATTATTTACACAAGCCAAATTATGATGAAGCACAAAATGTGCAAGATAACCTAGCACACTTAAATACCCTACTGGCGAGTATTGAAACCGCTAATGTTAACCTACTTAATAATACTGACGAGCTTGAGCAAGCGTATAGCCAATTAGTTATTTTAACCCGTAGCTACACGTTTTCGATAAATGTAGTTTTAACAGGAATAGAAAACGAGCTGCTTTACCTAGCCGAAAAAATTAGGGATGTAGAGAAGCAAAAGCTCACCCAGACCGAGCAGCAGCTAAGAGACCACGTATTAAAAAGTACCGAAATGGCCAACCTTTTTGCCGCGCTGATCACTGTTATCATAATAGTAATTACCTTTTTTATATTTAACTCTGTCATTAAGCCCATTGCGAAATTAACTAAGCTGTTAAATGATATGAGTAATGAAAAGCAAGTAACACTAAATAGTGATGAGCATCATCAAAATGAAATTAACTCGGTTATTACCGCGGCTAATGCGCTGTATTTAAAAAACAAACAAACAAAAGAGCTACTAGCAGAAACCCAAGCGCTTAATTCTAAAATGGAATTAATGAATAAAGAGCTTACACTTGCCATCACCCAAGCAAAAAATGCCAACCAAGCGAAAGGTGACTTTGTAGCTAATATGAGCCATGAGCTTCGCACTCCAATGAACGGTATTTTAGGCATGCTGCAGCTATTACAAAGCAGTGCTCTTCCAGCAAAACAAAAACACTATGCAGATAAAGCGTTTTCTAGTGCTCAAAACTTACTGCAAATACTTAATAACGTACTCGACTTTTCAAAGCTTGAGTCTGACAAAGTAAAGCTTGAATCAATCCCTTTTACTTTGCATACCGTGGTTTCTAATGTAAAAAATTTATTTTCGGTAAATGCGAAACAAAAAGGGTTGCGCCTTAATTTTGTATTGCATGTTGATGCAGGGCTTGAGCTGATGGGCGATCCACTGCACTTGAGTCAAATTATTAATAACTGTGTAGGTAATGCCATTAAATTTACAGAGCGCGGTGAAGTAACTGTAACAATTGAGGCCACAACACAAGATGAGCAGCAAATACAGTTACGCTTTGGTATTAAAGACACAGGCATAGGCATGACGCCAGAGCAAACCGCCTCAATTTTTGACTCGTTCTACCAAGGCGATTCCAGTACAACACGTAAATATGGCGGCACCGGATTAGGTTTAACTATTTGTAAGCAACTAACCAAGTTACTAGGCGGCGAAATACAAGTACGCAGCACACCCCACGTCGGGAGTGAGTTTTATTTTACACTACCGTTTAAAATGACGAGCAAAGAAGCGCTTAAAAAGCATGCCTTACTAATTAGTCCCGATACTGAGCAAATAAAATCACTCACTAAGTTATTAAGTAACGCTGATATTACTGCAGAAATTACCCAAGAGCCGCTACGTGCAATTGCAAAAATGTCTCAACCGAGTAACCCTTTTAATATTGTGATCATGACGTTGTCACACAAAGAACTAAAAGATAATTTTATTTTGCAGCAACTGTACTTACAAAAACAAAAAAATAAACACAAACTGCTGCTTATTTTACTCATTAACGATCAAGAGCACCCGCAGGCAGTCCCCGATAGCGATCATATTGATATTATAACAATAGGTAATACTCACACTGATTCTCAGTTAATGCGTTTATTATTACCCGACTCAACACAGCTTAAAGAAGGAGAGTCTTACCCACAGTTTACCGGTTACACCGCACTTGCAGTAGATGATAACCCTGTAAACCAAGAGATTCTTGAAGCACTATTAACTAAAATGAATATGACTGTTATCTCTGCAAGTAATGGCGAGGAAGCACTCATTAAAGTAGAAGAAAACGCAATTGATATTATTTTTATGGATATTCAAATGCCAGTGATGGATGGCCTAGAAGCGACGCGAATACTGCGTCAAAGGGGATATACAACGCCTATTGTTGCTGTAACTGCAGCTGTATTTTCTAATGATAAGAAAGCCGCCATTCGAGCAGGCATGGATGACTATTTAGTCAAGCCGTTATTATTTGGTCTGCTTTGTGACAGCATAGAAAAGCATCTAACAAAAACCCATACGTTAAGTACATTAAACCTCAATGTAGCACGCTCTAATCTTGAAGATAATAATGAACTCATTAATTCAATATTCACTAAGTTTAATACCGATTACAGCCACTTTATGGAGGTAGCTGTAAAGCACTTGAAAAATAATGAGCATAAAACATTAGCTAGAGCGATGCATAACTTAAAAGGCTTAGCCGGCACCCTAGGGTTAGAGCTACTAGAGCAAAGCGCTAAAAAAGCAGAGTTAGAACTGAGCAGTAACGCATGCACCGATCTTAGTGTTTTTAATGAACAATTGACCTTAGCACTTTATGCAGTAAGACAGCTACTGGTAACAAACTCTTATAATCATCAGCCAGAAGCTATGAGCTCTGGGCAAAATCCAGATACATTAATTGATGAAATCTATTCTTTAGCGTTATCTGCCCGTCCTATTCCTAGTAAATTAGTTAGAGAAATTGCGCTTCAAAAATTCGATCATTCCCATCCATTATTCAAGCTAAAAGAGGCAATAGATAACTTTAACTACGCTTTAGTGATTAAACTTATCAACGATTACAGAAATAACTATAAAAACTAGACAATTATGGCAACTATAAACTAACTTTAAGAAGTAATTAAAGAATAAGGATTTAGTGTGCATTCAACCTTTCTAGCTGGCAACAATGAACCTGCAGTAGCTCAACCGCGAAAGCCTTTGATACTCATTGTTGATGACGAACCTAGCAACCTACATGTATTAGTTGAAGGCCTACTTGCAGACTACGATGTACGCATTTCAACAAGTGGTGAACAAGCGCTTGTATTTGTTGAATCCACACGCCCAGATTTAATTTTACTCGATATTATGATGCCAGGCATGGATGGCTATGAAGTATGTAAAATATTAAAAGCAAAGCAAAACACCAAAGGTATTCCCATCATTTTTGTTACCGCACTTACCGAAGAGGAATCGGAAGAAAAGGGCTTTACAATGGGGGCCATTGACTACATTCATAAACCCTACAAATTAGCTTTGGTTAGAGCACGCATACGCACACATATTACTGCGCAAGGCATGCTAGACAGACTCATTGAAAAAAACTTTGACTTACACGACAAATTACTAGAAATAGAAGCTCTTGCCAAAGAGTTAAGCCAGCGTGAGGAAGAGCTAAAGCAGCTGTCATCTAAGCAAAAGTTATTTTACCAAGCGCTTACCAGCACGGCCGACGGTGTTGTAATTACTAATAGCGAAGGAAAAATTATCGCTGTTAATCCATCGTTTTGTAGAATTACCGGCTATTGCGAGGCCGAATCGCTGGAAATGGATCTAAAAGATATTAAAAAGAATAACCACCCTAATATCAGCTTTGACAAGGTCTGGAAACACGCAAACGAAGCAGGCTACTGGAGTGGTGAGCTTGTCACCAGAAGAAAAAATGGTGAGTTATACCCTGAGCTATTAACACTAAGCATGGTAAAGGGCGAGCAAGACACCAACATTCACTACATTGGCGTTTTTAGTGATATTTCAAGCGTAAAAGTAACGCAAGAACGCATAGATTACCTAACTTGGCATGATGAGCTTACTAAGCTGCCAAACCGTAACGGTTTTTTAAAGCAATTAGAACAACAACTACAAGATTGTAGTAGCGACAAGACCTATGCCTACATTTATATTATCGACATTGATAGCTTCCATTCTATTAATGATGGTTTAGGGCTATTAGCAGGGGATAATATTTTAAAGGAGCTTGCTCAGCGTATTCATGCCAATGTAGATAAAAAAGATATTATTGCACGCTTAGGCAGTGATGAATTTGCCGCCTTATGTAGCGTAGATAAAGGAATTGGGCGTACACGCGCTCAATCAATCGCTGAAAACAAAGCGCAAGAGCTTTTAAACGCAGTCAACCGCCCTTTTGACGTTGATGGGCAAGAGGTTAGCTTAACAATTAGTATAGGCACTTATATTTTCCCGCGAGACGATGTATGGGAAAGTGCTATTGAGACAATAAGAAATTGTGAAGCAGCCTGCTATAAAGCCAAAGAAAAAGGCGGAAACAGAGTTACTTTTTTTGATACCTCATTTGGCGAGCAAGCTAAACGACGCTTTGAAATTGAACAAGACTTAAGAAAAGCCATTCCGCATAATGAGCTATCCATATTTTTGCAGTCGCAATTTGATAGTAAGCAAACGTTAAAAGGCGCAGAAATACTGCTGCGCTGGGATCACCCTCAAAAAGGCTTCATAAGCCCATGTGAATTTATATCAATAGCTGAAGAATCTGATGTTATTTTTGAATTAGACTGCTGGGTTACGACTAATGCACTTAATTTACTTACCAAGCTTAAATACAGCCACCCAAGTTTGAATATTTCAGTAAATATAAGCGGTCGACATTTTCATGAACCGCGATTTTTAAACTTTATAAGCCAACAAATTAAAAGTGTTGATATTAATCCTCAGCAACTCACTATAGAGATAATAGAGGGGACGCTACTTAATCACATGGAAGCGGCCATTGAAGCCGTGCACTACCTTAAAAAGCTGGGCGTACGCGTATCAATAGATGACTTTGGCACGGGCTACTCAAGTTTAACCTACTTAAAACAGTTACCTATTCATGAGCTAAAAATAGATCGCTCATTTGTACTTGAAGCCCCCACTGATAACAACGATAAATTAATTATTGATATGATTGTCAGCCTTGGTAGGTTGTTTCAATTAGAAGTGGTAGCGGAGGGGGTCGAGAATCAATCGCACTTTGACTTATTACAAGAGTACCCTGAGGTTATCCTACAAGGATACCATCTGCACCGGCCTGAGCCATTAGAAAGCTGGCTAGAAAAACTAAACCATACTTTGCAAAATGCATAAAAAACGCCGATTAAACAATCGGCGTTTTTTATATGTGAAGTATATTACTTACGTACTTGGCCTTCGCCATTAACTAAATACTTTTCAGTTGTAAGTGACTCAAGCCCCATAGGACCATAAGCATGTAGCTTAGTTGTAGCTATACCAATTTCAGCACCTAAACCTAATTGCGAGCCATCTGAGAAACGCGATGATGCATTTACCATCACTACCGATGCATCAACACTGCGTTGGAAAAGCTCAGCCGCAGTATCGTTTTTAGTACAAATAACCTCAGTGTGGTTTGAACCAAATTGAGCAATATGCTCCACTGCAGCACTAAAGCTTGGTACCACACGAATAGCAATTTCTAAATCTAAGTATTCTTCACCAAATTCATTATCAGCAAGTACTGTAGCATTATCGAAGTATTTTGCGGCTTGCTCATCTGCATTAATTTTCACACCTTCTTGGCGCAATACAACGGCACATAAATTTAAAAATTCATCAGCAACGTCTTGGTGAACCACTAGCCCTTCAAGCGCATTACATACGCCTGTGCGCTGTGTTTTACCATTTAATAGTAAATTAAGTGCAACCTCTAAGTCGGCATCTTTATCTACGTATAAATGACACACCCCTTTAAAGTGCTGAATAACAGGAATAGTACTGTTTTCTGTAACAAAGTTAATTAAGCCTTCGCCACCTCGTGGGATGATTAAATCAATACTTTCGCGTTGCTGCATTAGCTCCATAAGCAACGCACGGTCTGGATCAGGAATAACTGAGATCAGCGCTTTAGGTAAGTTATGTTTTTCAAGTACACCGTGCATTACACTCGCAATGGCTTGCGAGCTTTTAAGGGCTTCTTTACCGCCGCGTAAAATAACACCATTACCCGATTTAAAACACAATGCGCCTGCATCCGCAGTTACATTAGGACGCGCTTCGTAAATCATACATACAACACCTAATGGCACACGCATTTTACGTATTTTAATGCCATTTGGGCGCTCTGTAATGTCGCGTAGCTGACCGACTGGATCATCTAAACTTACAATAACTTCAATACCCTCTGCCATTGCTTCAATGCGCTCTTCGTTAAGCGTTAGGCGGTCGATCATCGAAGCGGCTAAGTTATTATCGCGTGCTGCGCTTAAATCACTTTCGTTTTCTTTAATTATAAATGCTTTTTCTGCGCGTAATGCTGCCGCCATTTCGGTTAACACTTGGTTTTTGGTCTCGGTGTCGAGTAAAGCAAGTGTGTTTGCAGCTTTTGCTGCCTGGCGTGAAATATCCGTAATCAAACTCATGACTTCTCCAATAATGCGATATCTTTTTCTGAAATAACAGGACCAATAGAATCCTGCATTTTTTCGCTAAATTCACTTTGCTCGTTATCTGCAATAAAGCTTAACAAGCAACTACTATAATTTGCGGTGGCTTTTGCTAAACGTGTGCCATCCTCGCTTCTAACTAAAATGGTATCGCCAATGGCAAACTCACCATGAACTTCCATTATTTCGTCGCCACGTATGCAACCGTTTTCACCTTCAAGAGACTCATCAAACGAGCCATCTACAACTACTTCACCTTGCTCATTGGCTGTATGCGTCATCCAGTGCACAGCTTCTTGCATTGGTTTTTCATAAGGAAGGAAAACACTACCAGGGTTGTCACCTGCCAATAATCTATTAAAGGTTTCTTCTTTAAAGCCATTAATAATATAAGTAGCAATACCGTGAGACGTTGCTTTTTCGGCAGCTTCAATTTTGGTTTTCATGCCACCGGTTCCTACAGAGCTTGTAGCACATCCTGCCATAGCATAAATAGACTCATCAATTGATTTTATTTCAGGCAGTAAAACTGCATCGTCGTGCAAATTTGGGTTTTTATCATACAGCCCATCCACATCAGAAAAAATCATTAATGCATCGGCATCAGCGGCCGCGGCTACCATGGCCGATAAGTTATCGTTGTCACCTACTTTTAAGTCATCAGTTGTTACAGCATCATTTTCGTTAATGATAGGCAATACACCATGCTCTAACAAAGTAAAAATAGTTTCGCGAATACTTTCATAGCGCTCACGGTCACGCAAATCACCATGGGTTAATAATAATTGCGCTGAAGGAAAATCGAAAAAGCGATCCCACATGGCCATCATTTCAGTTTGACCTGCCGCTGCCATCGCTTTTTTCATCACAACTGAACGTGGAATGTCAGATGGGAATAAGTGTGAGCCTGCAGCTACTGAGCCTGAAGATACTAAAATAACTTCAATACCACGAGCACGACAGCGAACAATAAATTGCGCAATGGTTAATAAGTAGCGTGAACGGCACCCATCTTGATCTGGAGCAATTAATGCACTACCTACTTTTAAAACAATACGACGCCAATTTAACTTTTGCATAAAATCTCAACTTTCCATTTTATCTGCATTCACATAGTGTGAACTAAAACTAGGTAATTGCGAAAAAAACACGCAATTTCGAATAGGTTGTTTGTTTATACACTTTTTAAACGCACGCAAATACACGACCTAAAATTGCTTTTAGATTTGTAAAGACATGAAACAGCACCAACCAAATTAAATGGAGGTCTATTAAATATAAAAATAAAAAGTGTTGTTTATGTATCGCTGTAAAAAGCTGTGTGCGGCCTTTTTGTTAACAACATACATAGAGCCTCTAAAGTCAGATACACCAACAGATAGGGTGATGACTTAAGGACCGAGATTTAGCCGCCACGATGGGAGCTAAACATTGAAAGTAATAGTTCAACTCAAACATTTATTTACTTAATTGCTTAAATAAACTTGTTTGAAAAAACCATACCAAGATATTCAATAATACAATAGCTACTAATTAATGGTAAAAATAGCGTACAAATCTATTATTACAGGGCAAATATGACGCTAGTATTAATACATACCGTTATTTTGCAAAATTATATTTAGATGACTAATTGTTTGAACTCTAAATATAATACGACATTTCAAGGGGTAAGATCAAGGCTAAAAATCACTCTAATGTAGAGCTACGCCTCACTTCTAAGCGGTTAATCATTTAAAATCAAGGGGTTATATTTATTTTTGAGTTTTAATTCAATTTTTATAAATAAATCAATAAGTTTAACCTACAATTTTTGTATTAAGCGCTAAAATTTTATTAGCAAATTAAACATTTCACGTGTATACCCCTGTATTAATATTTAACAAAAGTTATACTTTTCACATTGTGATAAATAAGGAATTCTTAATTTATGTCAGCAATTTATATAGCCGGTATCGCACTTTGTTCGGTGCTTGCCCAATGGGTAGCGTGGGCGTTTAAAGTACCCGCTATCTTGTTCTTATTGCTTACCGGTTTATTGCTAGGGCCGTTTAGTGGTGTATTAGACCCTGATGCTTTACTGGGTGATTTATTATTTCCTGTTGTGTCACTGAGCGTGGCTGTCATTTTATTTGAAGGCTCCCTTACTTTGCACTTTAGAGAATTAAAAGGCATAAGTAAGGTCGTACGTAACCTGTGCTCTATCGGCATGATCACCACCTGTGTGGTAATAAGCTTAAGTGCCTATTGGTTACTTGAGCTTAACTGGCGGGTGGCTGCAGTATTAGGCGCTGTGCTAGTAGTAACAGGGCCTACGGTAATCGCCCCTTTACTTAATTCGATGCGCCCAACACAAGATATTGACCGTATATTACGATGGGAAGGCATTGTAATTGACCCAATCGGCGCTCTTTTTGCTGTGCTTGTATTTGAAGCAGTCATGCTGGTAGGCCAAGGAGAAGTGCTTAGCCACACTATTGTTGCACTTGTTAAAACAGTCGGCGTAGGGCTTTCTATCGGTGTTGTTGCGGGGTGGATCACCACACAGCTTATGCGCCGTGAATGGCTACCGTTTGAACTACATAAATTTGGCATACTTGCCTTGGTGCTTATTAGCTTTTCGGTATCTAATCACTTAAGTCATGAATCGGGATTATTGGCTGTTACCGTATTTGGTATTTGGCTTGCCAATCAAAATGATTTAGAAATCGATTCTGTACTTGAGTTTAAAGAAGACTTATCGATGATTTTAATATCATCACTGTTTATTTTACTTGCTGCGCGGCTACAGCTTTCTGACTTGATGATGTTAGACAGCGACGTATTTATATTCCTTGCAGTGGTGTTATTTATAGCGCGTCCATTGTGTATTGCCATATCTACTTTTGGAACTGACTTGCCAATGAAATCGCGCTTGGTGCTATCGTGGATAGCCCCTAGAGGTATTGTTGCAGCTGCTGTTGGGTCGGTGTTTGCGCTAAGTATGATGGAAGCTGGCGTAGCTGATGCAGAAAAAATGGTGCCGTTAATATTTACCGTTATTATCATCACTGTGGTATTGCAAAGCTTAACTGCTATTCCTGTTGCTAAACTATTGGGCGTGCGCCAACCTTCTCCAAATACCATACTGATTATTGGTGCAAACCATGTATCTCGCGCTATAGGTAAAGGTTTACAAGAGCAAAGCATTCCTGTTCATCTATCAGACCCCGCATGGGAGAACTGTAAAATGGCTCGTATGGACGGCCTTGCCTGTTATTATGGTAACCCACAATCAGAGCATGCTGAGCGTTACTTGCCGCTCACAACAATAAGAACGGTATTAGCACTTTCACCAAACCGCCACCATAATGCGCTTGGTGTACAATATTTTTCTCACTTGTTGAATGAAAAAAATGTATTTTCACTGCGCTCATCTACCTCGCATGCTAAAGCGAATAAAGACAGTGCAACATTCCTATCTAGACAAATTTTGTTTGGTGAAGATGGCTCTTACGCTCGCCTAAGCAGTATTATTGCTAAAGGCGGTAAAGTAAGTGCAACGCGTATTTCAGAAGAATTTGATTGGGAAAAATACCAAGAGATGAACCCTGAAGCGATCCCGTTGTTTATTTTAAAAGGTGATAAAGACAACGACGACGATACGCCAGTAAAGCTTCGCCCATTTACCAGTAATATGGAAAAGCCACCGCAGGAGGGCGAGCGTATCTTTGCACTTCAGCCGCCAAAAATGTCGGTCTTAAAAGACCCCGCTAAAACAAAAAATAAAGAAGAGAGCTAACCTCTTTTTAGTTATTGCAAAAAAGCCCTAATTAAATATTAGGGCTTTTTTATTTTATAAAAATAGCGTGCATTATCGACACTTACATGGGTAATCTCGCGCGGGCAACAACACTATCGGGCATTTTTTGAGCGAGTAAGCTAAGCGCACGCTCAATTTTTTTATGCGTTGCTTTATCTGCCACCATGGCATTGAATAACCAGCGATACGCATCTTCAAAGTCACGTGGGCTTCCGTAGCCTGCATTAAAAAGCTTAACCAGCCTTAGCTGTGCTTTTAAGTTCCCTTGCGCTGAGGCCTCTCGTAAGTAGGTAATGGCCATCGCTTTATCTTGCTGCACTAAGCGACCCGTGTCGTAATAACGTCCAAGCTGCTCTAATGCAGCCGCTAAGCCTTGTTCAGCCGCTTTACGCATGTAGTACACACCTAATTCCACATTGCGTTCAACACACACGTTATATGCCAGCATATCGCCATATAAAAATTGGTAAGATGGCAGCGCCATTTTATTGGCCCTTGCCTCTATATCTTGTACTAATTGGCAATCATCTGCCTTTACACGCTGCAAATGTGTATTTTTATTTATTAGTGCAATCAGCTCCGGTTCGGTATAAAGCGGCACCGCAGCGGGCGTTTCTTCAGCTAACACATTGCTACTTATAGATAAAAGTAACGGAGTGAGCAAAGACGCTAGAAAAGTGTTACAGGTAGATAGGCGCATGTTTACCACGTATAAAATAAAACTTATCAAATAATATACAAAGATCGTTCCAAGGTGAATTTTAGGCATAAAAAAAGCTGCAAAAAGCAGCTTTTTTTTAAACTAATGGTGATTAAGCAAACGGGTTGCGAAGTACCATTGTTTCTACACGATCTGGGCCGGTAGAAATAATATCAACAGGTACACCTGTGATTTCTTCGATACGCTTGATGTAGTCAATCGCAGCTTTTGGTAAGCCTTCAAGGCTAGTTACACCAACTGTGTTTTCAGACCAACCTGGCATCTCTTCATATACTGGTGTTACTTTCTCGTAACCCTCAGCAGCTAATGGCGTTACATTAGTCACTGTGCCATCTTCAAGCTGGTAACCAGTACAGATTTTAAGCGTTTCTAAACCATCTAAAACATCTAACTTAGTTAAACAAAAACCAGAGATGCTGTTGATTTGAACTGCGCGGCGCATTGCCACAGCATCTAACCAACCAGTACGGCGTAAACGACCTGTTGTCGCGCCAAACTCATGACCTTTATCACCTAAGTGCTTACCCACTGGGTCTTGTTTTTCAAGGCCATCGTAAAGCTCTGTAGGGAAAGGACCAGAACCAACACGTGTAGTGTACGCTTTAATAATACCTAACACGTAGTCAAGGTTTAATGGACCAAAACCAGCACCAGTCGCAACGCCACCAGCTGTGGTGTTTGAAGAAGTTACATAAGGGTAAGTACCGTGATCGATATCAAGTAATGTACCTTGTGCACCTTCAAATAAAATGTGTTCGCCCGCTAAACGTGTTTGATCTAAAAGCTCAGTTACATCAACAACCATTGCTTTTAAGATGTCTGCAACAGCCATTGCATCATCAAACGTTTTTTGGAAATCAACAGCATCTACTTTGTAGTAGTTAACTAAAGTGAAGTTATGGTATTCAAGTACTTCTTTTAGTTTAGCTGCGAATAATTCTGGATTGAATAAGTCACCTACGCGTAAACCGCGACGGGCTACTTTATCTTCGTACGCAGGACCGATACCACGGCCAGTTGTACCAATTGGCTTGTCGCCGCGAGCAGTTTCGCGAGCTACATCTAATGCAACATGGAAAGGCAGAATTAACGGACATGCTTCACTAATTAAAAGACGCTCACGTACAGGTACGCCACGCTCTTCTAACATGCCAATTTCTTTCATTAGCGCTTCTGGCGATAAAACCACACCATTACCAATCACACATTTAACATTGTCACGTAATACACCCGATGGAATAAGGTGTAGAACTGTCTTTTCACCGTCAATAACTAAAGTATGACCCGCATTGTGGCCACCTTGGTATCGAACTACTAAAGATGCTTTGTCTGTAAGGAGATCAACAACCTTACCCTTACCTTCGTCACCCCATTGGGTGCCTAATACAACAACGTTTTTACCCATTGTAAATTCACTTCGAGAAAATTAGGACGAGATTTTACCAGAAAACGGAAGTAAAGATCACCCCTGTTCAGCTTATTTTTTCTGCGCGTATTTTTTAGGCCATCACACTTTTTAAATAACCACATATATAACAGTAATTTAAAGTTTTAAATTATGCTTAACAAAAAGCCCCGCATAGGCGGGGCTTTATAACTTTTTAAATGATTAAGGCATTGCTTATTGCGCTGCAGCGCCTTTCATATATTTAAAGAAGTCACTATCTGGTGAAAGTACCATAACATCTTGTTTATCTTTAAAGGTCTTTTTATACGCCTCTAAAGAACGAACAAAACCAAAGAACTCTGGATCTTTGTTGTATGCTTTAGCATAAATAGCGGCAGCTTCTGCATCACCTTGACCACGTACTGAGCGCGCATTACGCTCTGCATCAGCAAGCATTACCGTTACACGGCGGTCAACATTAGCACGAATAGTTTCTGCTTTTTCTTGACCTTCCGAGCGGTGCTCTTTTGCAACAGCAGTACGCTCAGCGCGCATACGTTGGTAAATAGAGCTACTCACTTCTTGTGGTAAGTTAATTTGCTTAACACGCACGTCAAGTACTTCAATACCTAACTCGCGCGCACTTTCAGAAGCTTGTACTAACGCCTCTTCCATTAGCTCACTACGCTCACCCGATACAATCTCGCGAATAGTACGCGTACCAAAGTTAGTACGCAGACCATTATTAACTTTTTGCTTTAGTAGTGTTTCAGCGTATTGCTTATCACCACGAGCACGAAGGTAAAATGCGCTAAAGTCGTTTACGCGCCATTTAACAAACGAATCAACAATTAAGTCTTTTTTCTCGCTTGTTACAAAGCGGTCTGGCGTGCCATCTAGCGTTTGAATACGTGCATCAATACGACGTACTTGGCTAAAAAATGGTACTTTTAAGTGAAGGCCTGGGCTGTATACAACGGCTTTGTCTTCACTGTCTTTTTCAACTTTGCTAAATAGCAACACAATCGCTTTTTGCCCTTCAGGTACTACAAATACCGCAGAGAAAGACATAACAATGGCAGCTAATAGTATGACTAAACTAAAGTTTTTCATTACGCTTATCTCCCGTTATTGTTAAAGCGATCACTGTTAAAACGGTCATTACCGCTATTCACAGTGCTATTTCGTGATGTATTTACTTTATTGCGTAAATCTTGAATATCACTTGAGCTTGGTAAAGCTACACGTGTTGCAGTGCCTTGCTTTTCCATAATTTTATCAAGTGGTAAGTACATCATGTTGTTACCGCCTTTAACATCAACAATGACTTTAGAACTGCTGCTAAGCACCTCTTCCATAGCATCAATGTATAAACGTTCGCGCGTTACTTCTTTAGCTGCTTGATACTCAGGTAATAGCTTTTCAAAACGAGCCACTTCACCTTGTGCTTCAAGTGTAATGCGTTCTTGATAACCTTCTGCTTCTTGCGTCATACGTGTTACTTGACCACGCGCGCGCGGTTCAATTTCACGTGCATACGCTTCTGCTTCACGGATGAAACGCTCTTCATCTTCTTGTGCGGCAATAGCGTCATCAAATGCATCTTTTACTTCAGTTGGTGGACGCGAATCTTTAAAGTTCACATCGGTCACAATTAAACCTAAGTTATACGGTTCGATGATTTTATTAAGCTCATCCCACGTATTTTGACGAACAACTTCACGGCCATTAGTCAGTACTTGGTCCATTTTTGCATGGCCAACAACGTAACGTAACGCGCTATCAAGTGCTTCTTCTAAGCTGTTATCAGCATTAGTTACGCTAAACTTGTAAAGGTACGGGTCAATAACACGGTATTGCACTTCAAACTCAACGCTTACTACGTTTTCATCTTCCGTTAGCATAAACCCAGATGCAGATAATGAGCGTACAGCTTCAATATCTACGGGAATAACCGTTTCAATAAAGGTCATTTTCCAGCGTAAGCCTGGCTCTGCAATACGGTCATACTTACCAAATTGCAGTACCACACCACGTTCGGCTTCTTTAACCGTATAAATACCACTTAACGCCCACACAATTGCGGCGATAATGAGGATAAATGAAATACCGGCTCCGCCAAGTCCACCGCCACTATTATTGCCGGATTTTTTTCCGCCAAATATGCCGCCTAACTTGTTGCTAAACTTACGGAACACCTCGTCTAAATCAGGTGGGCCTTGATCACGTCCGCCTTTATTGTTCCACGGATCTTTGTCATTGCCATTATTACCCGGTTCATTCCAGGCCATAGCTATACTCCATTGTTATCTAAATAAATTAGGAAATTGTGTTAAATCTATCAAATCTACCGCGTTTCTCATACAAAAACCGACATTTATATGCCAATTTTTAATCGCGATTGATAAAACCCTCAATTTCAGGACCAAACTCTTTAATTAATCGGTTCCATTCAACCATAGGTAAACGTACATCCAACAACCAGTTACCATGTTCATCAAAGCGCTCTTCATGGACTGCACTTAAGCTAAACAAAGACGCTCTTAACCGGCCATATTGAGGGGCAAGTAATAACGTACCACTAAGCATTTTCTTAGCAAGCAGGTCACTTATTGCTTCGCTAAGTAGCTCACACCCTTCGCCGGTTTGTGCAGATAACCATACTCTTATAGGCTGTCCTTGGTCATCCCGATCAATTCGTGGGCTTACATCATCAAGCGCATCAATTTTGTTATAAACTAATAATTGCGGTACTTCATCAGCTTCAATCTCTTTTAAAACCGACTGTACTTCCTCTATGTTTTCGCGTCTGCGCGGGTCTGCCACATCAATTACATGTAATTGTAGGTCGGCTTCACGCGTTTCTGTTAATGTTGCTTTAAAGGCTGCCACTAAGTCATGTGGTAAGTGGCGAATAAATCCTACTGTATCGGCCAAAATAACCGAACCAACATCACCTATATCAAGTTTACGTAGTGTTGGGTCAAGCGTGGCAAAAAGCTGATCCGCTGCGTATACATCTGAGTCTGTTATACGGTTAAACAGGGTTGATTTACCCGCATTGGTATACCCTACAAGCGACACGGTAGGAATTTCGTTACGCGTACGCGCACGTCTACCTTGCTCACGTTGTACAGCAACTTTGGCTAATCGGGCACGAATATTTTTAATGCGCGCGCGCAATAAACGTCTATCGGTTTCAAGCTGTGTTTCGCCTGGGCCTCGTAAACCTATTCCCCCTTTTTGGCGCTCAAGGTGAGTCCACCCTCGGATTAATCGAGTAGACATATGCCTAAGCTGAGCAAGCTCTACTTGTAGCTTACCTTCGTGGGTACGGGCTCTTTGGGCAAAAATATCAAGAATAAGTGTTGTTCTATCAAGTACACGACATTGGCAAACGCGCTCTAAATTACGTTCTTGAGACGGACTTAATTGATGATTAAAGATGACAACATCTGCATTGTGGATTTTGACAATCTCAGCTATTTCTTCTGCTTTACCGGTACCGACGAATAGTTTCGGATGTGGTGCTTGGCGGCTGCCTTGCACAACCGCCAAACTACTAACACCAGCAGAAGATACCAACAACTCTAATTCATGAAGATCTTCACGATCGCCATCTTTAGGTAAGTCGATATGAACTAAGACTGCCTGTTCGCCGGATTCATAGCGGTCAAACAAGCATTACGCTCCTAATTAAATATTTCCTGGTTCTTGCTCTTCAGTGTCATCGCTCCCTTGAACACCTTGGAAGTTGACTGCACGAGCAGGTACAACTGTTGAAATTGCGTGTTTATACACCATTTGGTTTACAGTGTTTTCAAGTAAAATAACAAATTGGTCAAATGACTGAATTTTACCTTGTAATTTTATGCCATTTACCAAAAAGATTGATACTGGAATGCGCTCACGACGTAGTGCATTCAAAAATGGGTCTTGTAACGATTGGCCTTTTGCCATGTTATTGTTCCTTCGTTCTAGGTGTTATTATAATTTAAGTAGCTGAACTTATTTAATTAAATAATTCGCAACTACTACTAGCTTAGCGAACTTACTACGCGATGCAAGTTTTCTTCATCGTCTGTTGTTAACCAAGTAACATCAGGCCAACTCCGTAACCACGTTAGCTGACGTTTTGCCAGTTGACGCGTTGCAGCAATGCCGCGAAAAACCATCTCATCATGGTCTACTTCACCCGCAAGATAATCCCACATTTGTCTATAACCTACACAACGAATAGAAGGCATATTGGGGTGTAAATCCTTACGTAGATATAGGGTCGAAACTTCTTTTTCAAACCCCTGTTCTATCATTATTTTAAACCTTTTTTCAATTCGCTGATGTAATTCACTGCGATCATCAGGCGCAATCGCAAATTGATGAAAAGTATAAGGTAACGTTGGCTGCTTTTGCTTTTGCAATTCAGTCATTGTTTTACCACTAATACGGTAAACTTCCAAAGCTCGATTTATTCTTTGTGAATCATTTTCACTTATTTTGTCGGCCGCTTGCGGATCTACTTTAGCCAGCTCTTGATGTAAATGTGGCCAGCCAAATTGTTTTGCTTGCGATTCAAGCTCTGCTCTAACTACTGAGCAGGCTTCTGGCAGTGGCGATAATCCATCAATTAAAGATTTAAAGTACATCATGGTGCCACCCACTAATATTGGTACTTTACCTTGTTGATGGAATTCATCAATTTTTTTTATCGCATCACGTCTAAAATCGGCGACCGAATAGGTTTCGCTCGGATCGAGTAAATCAATTAAATGATGCGGAGCACGAGCAAGCTCTTCTGCATCGGGCTTTGCCGTACCTATGTCCATACCTTTATACACTAACGCTGAATCAACGCTGATTATTTCTGTATTTAAGTGCTCACACAGTGAAATTGCCAACGCCGTTTTACCAGCTGCGGTTGGGCCCATTAAAAATATGACCGGTAAATTGCTCAACACGGGTACCTTAATTTAATTGCGTTAAATAGTGTTCTAGGTCTATTTTAACTGCTTTTTCTTTTAAACGTTCAATTGTTTGCGGATTATTTTGTAAGCTAATTTGTAATTCAATAAATGCATTACTTTCATAAAAGCGTTCTGGTACACAACTAAGCTGCCATGTGAGCCACGCTTGTAACTCGTTGAGCTGTGTTTTACATGCGCCAAGCAAGCTTTCAACCGCAGCTGATACTTCAAGTAAATATAAACACGTGGGTAGCTTTTTAACCATCACAAACTGTTTTTCAATAACTAGCTCAAAGCCTAATAAAGTAAACCACGATTGCTGCTGAGCTATTAGTTCGCAGTCAGCTTTTTCAAGGTTAACCCTTACGGGTAGTAGCAAGGCTTTACCCTCTAAATTACCCAGCTCTTTTATTTCTGCATGCCAGTAATCAACAAGTGCATACTTATAGTGTGAGCAAAATAGCTGCTGCTGCTGAGTAAATACACACACACCTTTATTTACATTTAATACCTGCACACTTTTTAATGCGTGTGCAGCGCTTTCATCAGTATCGGGCTGCGCTGATACACTATGCTCAAAATGAGCGGCTTGTTGCTCACTCACCCCTTGATAAAATGCATTTACATCGTGATGATTTGCACCATGTTTTTGAGACGGTGAAGCATACCCCGCAGCGCCACCCCCTGACCCTGCACGATTAGAGGGGGCACGACTAGTAAAACCACCGTTTTGTGAATCTATTGGCTGCAACTGTGACTTAGGGTAATCATACCCCTGCTGAACTGGCTGGTTATTAGCCGCATGACTTGGCTGCTCAATAAACGCCGAGGATTGGTAATCGTCTGTGGGCGCTTGATTAGTTGCAAATTCGCCTTGTAGAGGCACAACTACTTGCTTAATCGCCTGTAATATAAAGTCGTGCACTAACCGGCCTTGATGAAAACGCACCTCGTGCTTTGCAGGATGAACATTTACATCCACTTGCCTTGGGTCAATATCAATATAAATAACAAAACCTGGGAGTTCTTGCGCTCCACTTACCTCTTCAAATGCCTGACGAATAGCATGTAAAATTAGCTTATCGCGCATCATGCGATTATTTACATATGTATATTGCGTGGTATTAGCTGATCCCACTGGCAATACCCAACCATGTAGCTGTAAACCACTTTCGCCAGATTGAATATGCAATCCTTGCTCAGCAAAGGCTTTACCTGCAACTTGCGCAACCCGAGTAATCGCTTGATTTGGGTCCGTTTTAGCACGGTACTGCCTAACTACCTTTTGGTTATGCGTCAGTGTAATCGACACATCAAAACGACTCAGTGCAATACGCTTTATAAGCTCATCAATGTGGCTAAATTCGGTTTTTTCGGTGCGTAAAAACTTGCGCCTTGCTGGGGTGTTAAAAAATAAATCTTTAACTTCTATCGTTGTGCCATCTGGGTGGGCTACCGGCTTTACTTGCACGTCCATATCGCGGCCCTGTGCAAACGCTTGCCACGCGGCATCTTGTGCTTTGGGCTTTGAGCTAAGCGTTAAACGCGATACCGAACTAATAGATGCAAGCGCTTCCCCTCTAAAGCCTAAAGAACAAATGTTTTCTAAATCATCGAGTGATTTAAGTTTACTTGTTGCATGGCGAGAAAGCGCTAAAGTGAGCTCATTTTTGCCAATACCTGAGCCATTATCACGAATACGAATAAGCTTGTGACCGCCACGCTCTATGTCTATTTGCACACGCGTTGCGCCCGCATCTAAGCTATTTTCTACCAGTTCTTTAACCACTGAAGCCGGGCGTTCAACCACTTCACCTGCCGCTATTTGGTTAGCTAATCGTGCAGGTAATATTTCAATACTCATGAGGCCCCTAATACGTGTACAGGTTTAATAAACATCAACTCTGCGGTATGTCCAGCTCTTGACCTATAAACAAGGTGTTTGAGCGTAGTTGATTAACTTGCTTTAATTTGGCTACCGATACGCCATACCGACTCGCTAATAGACTTAGCGATTCACCTGGGCGAACTTTATGCTTAGTTGGGTACTGCGATTTAAGCTTTGCAAATAACGAATCATCAGGTGGGTTTTTTAAGTAATAATTTTTTATAGACGTAAACATCGCTTTAGCTAAGCGTTCCTGATGATTAGCGCTTTTTAACATGCGCTCTTCACGGGGGTTTGAAATAAAACCTGTCTCAACCAAAATGGAAGGAATATCTGGCGACTTTAATACGGCAAGACTTGCATGTTGTGGATCTTTTTTATGTAATTTAGCGACCTTTTTTAGCTCTTTTACTACTTCTTCGGCCACACTAAGCCCTGTTTTCATTGAATGGTCCATAGACATATCGAGTAGCGCTTGCGCGAGGTACTTTTCGTTAGCAGCATCTTTAATTACATCAGCTGCACCACCTAAAAGCTCTGAGTGTTTTTCTTTATCTTCTATCCATTTACCAATCTCAGAATTAGCGCGACCAAGCGATAACACCCACACCGAAGCACCATTTGGCCCAGGGCTGGTAAATGCATCAGCATGAATTGACACTAAAAAGTCGGCTTTTTTCTGGCGTGCTCGGTTGGTACGGGTATTAAGCTTAACAAAGTAGTCGCCACTTCTTACCATGCGCGAAATCATGCCACGTTCGCCGTCAATCATACGCTCTAAACGTTTAGCTATTTGTAGAGTAATGGTTTTTTCATACGTACCAGAGGGGCCAATAGAACCTGGGTCTTCTCCGCCATGGCCCGCATCAATTGCAATAACAATGTCTCGCTCTTGGCTTAACTGGCGCTTTTTAGCTGCTTTTTGGGCAGGTGTAGTGCTTACTGCGGGTTCACTTTTATTATATAAATCCACAACCAGCCTGTTTTTGTACGGGCCAGTAGGTGCCAGCGAAAAAATAACCGGCTTAATAGGCGCGGTTAGCTCAAATACAAAACGTACACTTTGTTTATTTTTAGGCTTTGAATAGCGCAGCTTGCTAACAATTTTGTGTTTAGAAGGAATACTCGGTAATACTTTTAACCCTTTGGTGTTTTCAAGGTCGACCACTAAGCGACTCGGGTTTTTAAGCATAAAATAGCTGAAATCGGGCTTATCATCTAAATCAAATACCACCCGCGTGCTATCTGGCGAGGGCCATACTCGTACACTATTTATGGTATTTTTTGCCCACAACGGTAAGCTCACAGCGAAAACTATGAAACAAATAAAAAGTTTAACTACACCTCGATTCATTATAACTACCATTGCCTTAACTATTTATTATTATGAGAGCGGGCGCCTTAACCCGCTATTAGCTTATTAACCTAAACGTTGGATAGTAAATCTACCTTAAGCCGCTATTTTGTACGCCAACTAAAAAGGTAACTTTGATGCTTTTATATTTCAATGTGTTAGTAAGTATATTAACTCGGGTTTGGGTTAGTAAGTTTTTCGACAATTGCTATTCCGCGCTCGCTGGCACTATTAATAACAATTTTGCGTTCATCGCCAACGTAACTTAAGGTAATGTCTAAATCGGGAACTGGTATAAACTCTCCCCCTTTTTCTGGCCACTCAACAATACAAATAGCCTGCTCAGAAAAGTAATCTCTTATACCCATGTACTCAAGCTCTTCAGGATCGCCCAACCGGTATAGGTCAAAATGATATACATTAGCACGTGTCAGTTCGTATGGCTCTACCAACGTATAGGTTGGGCTTTTTACCTTACCAGTGTGGCCAAAGCCTTGCACTACACCACGCGTAAATGTTGTTTTACCTGCGCCTAAATCACCGTGTAAATAAATTACTGCACCTTGCTCTATAATAGCAGCCACTTTGTTACCCATTGCTACTGTGGCTATTTCATCATTTAGGTGAGCTTCAAAACTACGCGTCATTGTTACCTCAAAAATTTACTAAAAGCGCATCTTTGCTAATCATACCAGAATATTTCTTGAAGGCGATAAATTGGCGTTTTAGGCATAAAAAAACCGGCCTAAGCCGGTTTTAATTAACTGGGGCTTTATAGCCCTAGTTTTTTCTCAAGGTAGTGGATATTTGTACCACCACTTTGGAAGTTTTCGTCTGCAAGAATTTTCTTATGTAATGGCGTGTTTGTTTTGATGCCATCAATAACTAATTCGTTCAACGCATTACGAGCACGGGCAATAGCCACATCACGGTTTTCACCGTAAGTAATAAGCTTACCAATCATCGAATCGTAATGTGGGGGTACTGTATAGTCAGCATAAATATGGCTATCCCAACGAATACCTAAACCACCTGCAGGGTGGAAACGTGTAATTTTACCCGGCGACGGGATAAACGTTTCTGGGTCTTCTGCGTTAATACGACATTCAATTGCATGGCCGCGGATAACCACGTCATCTTGCGTGAAAGATAGCGGTTGCCCAGCAGCAATTTTTAGCTGTTCTTTAATTAAATCAACACCGCTTACCATTTCAGTCACTGGGTGCTCAACTTGAATACGGGTGTTCATTTCGATGAAGTAAAATTCGCCGTTTTCGTATAAAAACTCAAACGTACCTGCACCACGGTAACCAATTTCGATACATGCACGTGTACAGCGCTCACCAATAAATTTACGCACTTCTGCCGTTATACCTGGAGCAGGCGCTTCTTCAACTACTTTTTGGTGACGACGTTGCATAGAACAGTCACGCTCACCTAAATGAACAGCATTACCTTGTCCATCAGCAAGTACCTGAATTTCAATATGGCGAGGGTTTTCAAGGAATTTTTCCATGTAAACCATGCTATTACCAAAAAACTGTTTCGCTTCTTGTTGAGTAAGTGCGATTGAATCAATTAATTCAGCTTCGCTACGTACTACACGCATACCACGGCCACCACCGCCACCAGCGGCTTTAATAATTACCGGGTAACCAATGCGCTTTGCAATTTGCATGTTGCGTTCTTTGTCATCCGATACTGGACCGTCAGAACCTGGTACACATGGTACACCGGCTTTACGCATTGCATTGATTGCCGATACTTTATCGCCCATAAGACGAATGGTGTCGCCTTTTGGACCAATAAATACAAAGCCACTTTGCTCAACTTGGTCAGCAAAATCTGCATTTTCTGAAAGAAAACCATATCCTGGGTGAATCGCTACAGCGTCTGTTACTTCAGCAGCCGCAATAATGCGCGGAATATCTAAGTAACTTTCAGTGGCTGGAGGTCTACCGATACAAATGGTTTCATCTGCAAGTAATACGTGCTTAAGATCGCGATCCGCCGTTGAATGCACAGCAACCGTTTTGATCCCAAGCTCTTTGCAGGCGCGCAATACGCGAAGTGCTATTTCACCTCGGTTTGCAATGACTACTTTATCTAACATAAGAGTTGGCCTTTAGGTTACTAAATTATTCAATGATGAATAGAGGTTGATCAAATTCTACTGGTTCGCCATTTTCAACTAAAATAGCTGTAACTGTACCCGCTTTATCTGACTCAATTTGGTTCATCATTTTCATTGCTTCAACGATGCATAAAGTATCACCTACTTTAACTTGAGAACCTACTTCTACGTATGCTGGCGCTTCTGGAGAAGCCGCTGAGTAAAATGAACCAACCATAGGTGATTTAACTTGATGGCCTGCAGGCGCTGCTGGTGTAGCATCGGCTTCAACGGCTGGTGCAGCTTGTGCTGGTGCCGCAGGCGCTGGAGCAGCAAATTGCTGTGGTGCGTACTGAGCGTAAGCCGGACCTGCACTCATGTTGTTACGGTTAATACGTACTGATTCTTCACCTTCAGTGATTTCTAGCTCAGCAATACCTGATTCTTCTACTAATTCGATTAGCTTTTTGATCTTGCGAATATCCATGAACGACCCGCCTATAAGTTTGTTAGTTTAAATTAATTCGAGTTTTGCAACCGGCTCACTGCAGCGTTCAATGCTGCGTGGTAACCCATTGCACCTAATCCACATACCACACCTTGCGCCACATCAGAAAAATACGAATGATGACGAAATGCTTCACGTGCATGCACATTACTTAAGTGCACCTCAAAAAAAGGAATATCAACGCTTAACAATGCATCACGTAAAGCGACGCTAGTATGCGTAAATGCAGCAGGATTAATAATTATGTAATCAACTGCCTGCCAAGCATCGTGTATTCTTTCAATAAGGGCTTGCTCACTATTACTTTGAAAATGCGTAAGCTGAACATCTAGCCCCTCTGCGGCAGTCGTTAGTTCGCTCATAATTTCACCAAGAGTGTGCAAACCGTACTTTTCTGGCTCACGCTTTCCTAGCATGTTTAAATTTGGACCATTTATAACTAAAAGTTTAAATTTTGCAGCCATAATACGCGATATATCCTCTAAGTAATGAGTTAAGCCGTTGCGAGCTAATTTTGTACACTAAAGTAAGTATAAAAAACAAAAATTGCAACAAATTCTCACGTTAGCCAACTATTATAGTCAGTTCGATGTAAATAGCAGCAAAATACTGGTCTAATCTCTGGAGGTGTAATAAATATGACGTAATTGAAGGCAAGCCACTTGGTAAGCCCAAGCGGCTAAATTGCACTATTATTGTGCGCTGGCGCGCACTGCAGCTAGGTGGGTGGCAAAATCATCGGCGTTTAAAAACCCTGTAACGCGCTCTGAACTTAGCTCTTGCCCTTGTGTGTTAAAAAACAAAATACTGGGTAAACCAAACACGGTGAACTCTTCCATTAGCTCAATGGTGGTGTCATCACTTTGCGTTAAATCGATTTGAATTAACTGATAGTGACTAAACTCGCTCTGTACTTTGGCATCTGGAAATGTGTAATGCTCAAACTCTTTACATGCCACACACCAATCGGCGTATAAATCAACCATCACCAGTTTGCCTTGTTGATTAGCTTCAGCAACAGCGTTTTTTAGCTCGGTTAAATTAACCACTTGTTTAAACTCATTACTTTGCTGACTAACCTGCTCAACCTGTTGCTGCGGCCAAATAACGTTTTTAGCTAATGTAAAACCAGTAAGTACTAAAAATGTAGCACTAAACCAAAGCGCTGTTTTAAGCTTGCTTTGTGGCTGAGCACTCTGCCAATAGTGTAAATAAACAGCCGTTGCCAGTGCTAAAATACCCGCCATAAGTAAAATAATGTCGGCGCTAATTATGCGCTCCAATAAAATAAGTGGCACAACAAGCATAATAAAACCAAATAACGTTTTAACTTGCTCCATCCAACCGCCAGCTTTAGGAAGCAATTTGCCACCAGACGTACCGAGTAATAAAAGCGGTAGGCCCATTCCTAAACTTAATACATACAGGGTTAAACCACCGACAAGGTAGTCACCACTTTGCGCTACAAATAATAGCGCAGCAGACAACGGAGCTGTGGTACAAGGTGATGCAATTAACCCCGACAACACCCCCATTAAAAACACACCTAGGTAATTGCCGCCTTTTTGGTTATTACTGACTTGCGTTAGCTTGCTCATCATGGCGCTGGGTAACTTAATTTCGTACCAGCCAAACATCGACATTGCCAGCAATACAAACAGTAAACTAAAACTAATAAGTACATAAGGGTGTTGTAAATACCCCTGCACTTGCCCGCCTAAGGCCGCCACTACTAACCCTAATGCAGCATAAGTAAGCGCCATACCTTGTATATATACAAACGACAACGCAAACGCTTTTTTAGTAGATAGATTTTGCTGCCCTGCAATTAAACTCGATAAAATAGGAAACATAGGGAACACACAGGGTGTAAACGCAAGCCCCACCCCAACAGCAAAAAATATGAGTAAATTGGTTACTAAACTTTGACTTGCTAATCGCTCTGTAAAACTTAAATCTTGAGTGGTTGTATTACTTTGGCTAGGCGTTGAGTCTACAGGAGGAGTTAATGCGTTTAATGTATCAGCGGCATCAGCAGATGAGTTATTACCTTGCGCTTGCTCTGAGGCAATAACGCTTAAAGGAATACTAATAACCTCAGGCGGATAACATAGCCCTGCTTTGGCACAGCCCTGATAGCGCACCTTTACAACAGCACCGTCTGTAACATTACTGAGCTTACTTATAACACTCACACTACTGAAAAAAACTTCGGTTTTGCCAAAAAACTCGTCTTCAATTATTTCGCCAGTACCGGCATCGCCTACCTTTATGTTGGCGCCTTTGGCGATAATTTCTATTTTCTTTTTATAAAGGTAATAGTCAGGGGCTATATCCCATCCCACAAATAAAGTGCTACCTTGCTGATCAAAATCAAATACAAACGCTTGGTCTACGGGTAAAAAGGTTTGCTGTGGCGGGGCAAGTAAATCACCTAGCACATTATTGGTGTTTGCCTTTGCCGGAAGCGCCAGCAAGCTAACCAATAATAAAAAGAAAAACCGCATTAATTTAATACCTCATCCATCCAATGAAAATAAGCCAAATTACCAGTGGCCACATCAACCACTTGAATTTCGGGTACTTCGTAACTGTGTAAACTTTTGATGGTTTCAAAAACATCATTCATTTTTTCTGATTTTGTTTTAATCAGTAGCTTTGCTTCTATCTCTTGGGCAACATCGCCTTCCCACATATAAACTGAGGTCATATTTGGTAAAATATTTACACACGCCGCTAATTTTTGCGCTACAAGTGCTTTTGCTAAAGTGCGTGCTTCAGCCTCATCTTTGCACGTGGTAAATATCAATTTAAATTGCGTAGTCATAATTAACCTTTACTAATTTATAGGGAACTAATGCAATAGTATCTGATAGCTAGTGTAATGTGTAGGCGATGAATAATTGTAGATATTAAGCAATTATTAATCACTTTAAGCTCAACCTTGAAAATAGACCCTTTCACCCTCACTTATATTTCACCCACTCTTTTGAGTGCCATTATTTAGAGAGCCCTATGTTTAGATTTTTATTTGTGTTGTTTATTATCATTCCTATCATCGAAATTGCGCTACTAATACAGGTTAGCGATGTAATTGGTGGATTTGCGACTATAGCCCTAGTGATTGTTACGGCTATTTTGGGCGCCAGAATGGTTAAACAACAAGGTATGGGTGCATTACAAAATGCACAAAGCCAAATGGCCCAAGGGCAAATGCCAGCTAAAGAATTATTTACCGGTATTTGCGTGATCATTGCGGGTGTTTTATTGCTAACCCCAGGCATTATGACCGATGTATTCGGCCTACTATTATTAACCCCCTCAATACGCAACAAACTTGCTGCAGGCCTTGCAAGTCAAGCAACGGTACGCATGAGTACAAGTGCACAGCAAGGCTCTTCAGCCTTTACACAACACGCACACTCGCAGCAAGAACAACAGCATGTAAATAAACCAACTACCATTGATGGCGAGTATGAGAGAAAAGATTAAAAATTTATCGATTTTTCTCTTGGAATTTTACACTCTACCCCCATTAATGAATGCAAATTAGAAAAGCTTTTTTCTGTACTGTTCAGAAACTGTTAGGAGAACTAAAAAAATGAACATTCGTCCTTTACAAGATCGCGTAATCGTTAAGCGTCTAGAAGAAGAAACCAAGTCTGCTGGCGGTATTGTATTAACTGGCTCTGCAGCTGAAAAATCAACTCGCGGAGAAGTTATTGCTGTTGGCAATGGTCGCGTTCTAGATAACGGTGACGTTAGAGCTTTAGAAGTAAAAGCCGGTGACACTGTGTTATTTGGCTCATATGTTGAAAAAACTGAAAAGATCGAAGGTCAAGAGTACCTGATCATGCGTGAAGACAACATTTTAGGCATTGTAGGCTAACCCTACTTTTCGTTTAACAAACATTTAAGAATTTAGAGGAAATTAAAGATGGCAGCAAAAGAAGTACTTTTTGCAGGTGACGCACGCGGTAAAATGCTAACAGGCGTAAATATCCTAGCAAACGCAGTAAAAGTGACCTTAGGCCCTAAAGGCCGTAACGTAGTACTAGATAAATCATTTGGCTCTCCAGTGATCACTAAAGATGGTGTATCTGTAGCAAAAGAAATCGAACTTGAAGACAAGTTTGAAAACATGGGTGCACAAATGGTGAAAGAAGTTGCATCTAAAGCAAATGATGCAGCGGGTGACGGTACTACTACCGCAACTGTACTTGCGCAATCTATTGTAAATGAAGGTCTTAAAGCGGTTGCTGCGGGTATGAACCCAATGGATCTTAAGCGCGGTATTGATAAAGCAATTATCGCTGCTGTAGAAGAGCTTAAAGCGCTATCTGTACCATGTGCTGATACTAAAGCTATTGCACAAGTAGGTACTATTTCAGCTAACTCTGATAAAGAAATTGGCGACATCATTGCACAAGCAATGGAAAAAGTAGGCCGTAACACAGGTGTTATTACTGTAGAAGAAGGTCAATCACTAGAGAACGAACTAGATGTTGTAGAAGGCATGCAGTTTGACCGTGGTTACCTATCTCCGTACTTTATCAATAACGCTGAAAAAGGCGCTGTTGAGCTAGACAACCCGTTCATTCTACTTGTAGATAAAAAAGTATCTAACATTCGTGAGCTACTACCTACATTAGAAGCCGTTGCTAAAGCAAGCAAGCCACTATTAATCATTGCTGAAGACCTAGAAGGCGAAGCTCTTGCAACGCTTGTAGTTAACAACATGCGCGGTATTGTTAAAGTATCAGCAGTTAAAGCCCCTGGTTTTGGCGACCGTCGTAAAGCAATGCTACAAGATATTGCCGTATTAACTGGCGGTACTGTTATCTCTGAAGAAATTGGTTTAGAGCTTGAAAAAGCAACTATCGAAGACCTAGGTACTGCTAAGCGTGTAGTAATCACTAAAGATGATACAACTATCATTGATGGTGCGGGTGAAGAAGATGGCATTAACGGCCGTGTTGCTCAAATTAAAGCACAGATTGAAGAAGCAACGTCTGACTACGATAAAGAAAAACTACAAGAGCGTATGGCTAAACTTGCCGGCGGTGTTGCAGTAATTAAAGTAGGCGCAGCGACTGAAATTGAAATGAAAGAGAAAAAAGACCGTGTTGAAGATGCATTACATGCAACTCGTGCAGCGGTTGAAGAAGGCGTAGTACCTGGTGGTGGTGTTGCTCTTGTACGTGCTGCTAGCAAGCTAGTTGAGCTACTTGGCGACAACGAAGACCAAAACCACGGTATTAAAGTTGCACTTCGTGCGATGGAAGCACCACTTCGTCAAATCGTAACAAATGCAGGCGACGAAGCGTCAGTAGTAATAAACGCTGTTAAAGGTGGCGAAGGTAACTACGGTTACAACGCAGCCTCTGGCGAATACAACGACATGCTTGAAATGGGTATCCTAGATCCAACTAAAGTAACGCGCTCTGCACTACAATTTGCAGGTTCGATTGCGGGTCTAATGATCACTACCGAAGCAATGGTTGCTGAAATCCCTAAAGAAGAAGCTGCTGGTGCCCCTGATATGGGTGGCATGGGCGGAATGGGTGGCATGGGCGGCATGATGTAATCTTCCTCCTATCGAATTCATAAGAGTTCATTAAGTTTTATAAGGCCCGCAAAGCACTGCTTTGCGGGTTTTTTTATAACTTTGATAAGTTCATTAGGTTTCATTGGCGCTTTTTAAATTTCAAAGGTTTAAGGGGTAAATGTGGGGTAACTCACATACATAGGAGTAAAAATAGATCCATTTTTAAATAAAATACCCCAAATAAATTTAAAAAGAGTATCAAAAATGAAACTGAATAACGAAAAGATTAAAGCACTGAAGCCCAAAGAAAATGGTAAAAATTTTAAAAAATATGATGGTAACAACTTGTTTTTATTAGTAACTAGTCATGGTTCTAAGCTTTGGCGCTTTAAGTATAAGTTTGGTGGTAAATATAAAGAAATGGCCTTAGGAAAATACCCCACAGTACCCCTAAAACTAGCTCGCACTAAAGCAGATAAGGCCCGTCAGCTTCTCAGTGATTCTATTGATCCGATGGCTCAACGCAAGCTTCTTAAACTTCAAAGTACATGCAAAGGTTTAAATTTCGGTGAGATTGCGTTGCAATGGTTCGAACTTAATAAAAAAGAATGGAGCAATGCCTACCAAGAAAAATTATTGCGTTGGCTTAAAAGCGATCTTAAGGGGATTTGTGAACTACAGATTGACCATATTACTAAGAATCACATTATTAATATCGTAGACTCTCTAGTTGAAGCTAATACCGTGAAAAAAGTTCCCCCATTATTGTCCATGCTAAATCGTATTTTTCGTTATGCGATTACAAAAGATCTCACTAACAATAGCCCATTAACTAATTTCGACTACATAGCATTGACTGGAAAAATTTCAGATCCAAAAAATCATGCAGCTATTACTAACTCGAAAGAACTGGGACAGCTCATTTTAACTATTGAGAATAACAACTCAGGCTCTTACTGCTCTCAGGAAGCATTGAAACTACTACCTCATCTATTTTTACGCCCTAGCGAACTTCGTTGCTTAAGATGGGAACATGTAGATTTTGAAAATAAATATATTAAAATACCCGGCGAATTAATGAAAGCAGGTAAAACTCATATCGTTCCTCTTTCAGTTCAAACTCTATCTAAATTTCGAGATATTTATAAATACACTAATTACTCAAAGTACGTTTTTCCCTCAGAGATGAGTTCTTCTAAACCATTTAGCAAAAACGTACTGAATAATCGTCTACGTGCATTGGGCTACTCGGCTAATGATATCGTTTCACACGGCTTTCGAGGAACAGCTTCAACATTACTAAACGAACAAGAAGAAAACTATCAGCATATTGAAATGCAACTTGCCCATAAAGTGGGCAACTCCACAGCTCTTGCATATAACCACGCTGAATATCTTACTCAAAGACGTGCGATGATGCAGCGATGGTCTAATTATTTAAATAAACTGTGTAGTGATGCTGAGCTTTGCAATGCCACAGAACAATCTGGTTAGGTAGAAGCTGAAGTCCAATCTCGCATTTTAGAAAGAACATAATCTTGTGCCTTCCGTGAGTCGCGCTGTTAACTGTCATGATAATGCGGTTGCAGAAAGCTTTTTTGCGACAATTAAAAAGCGCCATTCACACACATGCAGTGTTTACCTGATAAGTTTGAAGATGCGTACTATTCTGAGTTAAAAACTGTCTAGTGAAAGCTGGGAGCCCACCGAGTTCTTTCCGTTATAGCGCGGTAGACCGTGGTATTACCGGTAAATTAAGTTAAAAGGTGATCTAAAAGTCATATTTAGAGCCCAGTTATTACTGTTATAGCACGGTAGGTCGTGGCCTAACCGGTAAATTAAGTTAAAAGGTGATCAGTTTCCCACACGCCACATACTGTGGTGCTCTACGAAAGGTGATCTAAAAGTCATATTTGGAACCCAGTTCTTACCGTTATAGTGCGGTATGCAGTGGGATAACCGGTAAATTAAATTAAAAGGTGATCAGTTTCCCACACGCCACATACTGTGGTGCTCTACGAAAGGTGATCTAAAAGTCATATTTGGAAC
>NZ_JALNTH010000001.1:0-1883 GCF_023161935.1 Pseudoalteromonas sp. 2CM28B | reverse complement strand
TTATAGTGCGGTATGCAGTGGGATAACCGGTAAATTAAATTAAAAGGTGATCAGTTTCCCACACGCCACATACTGTGCTGCTCGACAAAAAGGTGATCTAAAAGTCATATTTAGAGCCAAG
This sequence comes from Pseudoalteromonas sp. 2CM28B, assembly GCF_023161935.1. NCBI lineage: Bacteria > Pseudomonadati > Pseudomonadota > Gammaproteobacteria > Alteromonadales > Pseudoalteromonadaceae > Pseudoalteromonas > Pseudoalteromonas sp. 2CM28B. The sequence goes on along the minus strand of NZ_JALNTH010000001.1, from coordinate 1,762 downwards.
TTATTACTGTTATAGCGCGGTAGGTCATGGCTTAACCGGTAAATTAAGTTAAAAGGTGATCAGTTTCCCACACGGCACATACTATGCTGCTCGACAAAAAAGGTGATCTAGAAGTCATATTCGGAACCCAGTTCTTACCGTTATAGCGCGGTATGCAGTGGGATAACCGGTAAATTAAATTAAAAGATGATCAATTTCCCACACGGCACATACTGTGCTGCTCGACAAAAAGGTGATCTAAAAGTCATATTCGGAACCCAGTTCTTACCGTTATAGCGCGGTATGCAGTGGGATAACCGGTAAATTAAATTAAAAGGTGATCAGTTTCCCATACGGCATATACTGTGCTACCCGACAAAAAAGGTGATCTAAAAGTCATATTTAGAGCGCAGTTCTTACCGTTATCGCTAGGCAGATAGGCCAGAATATCGGTAATTTAGTGAAGAGGTGGTCAGTTCTCCACACACTACGAACGGGTTTGCCCAACAAAAGGTGATCAGCTTTCCACACTCTGCGAACGGGTTTACTCTACAAGAGGTGATCAAAAAGTCAGGCTTAGGGCCCAGTTCTTACCGTTATCGCTAGGCAAATAGGCCAGAGTATCGGTAATTTAGTGAAGAGGAGATCAGTTTTCTACACACTACGAACGGATTTGCCCTACATAAGGTGATCAGCTTTCCACACACTGCGAACGGGTTTACTCTACAAATGTTGATCAAAAAGTCAGGCTTAGAGCCCAGTTCTTACCGTTATAGTTCGGCAGGCTTGGCAATTGTCCTTAATTTATCAAAGTATTTTATTGAAAGCCCAAAGAACCAAAGCGACTTTCGTTTATGCTCGAACGAAAAATATACGGGCCATTCAGTTACTACTTGGTCATACAAAAATTGATAACACCATCAGATATTTAGGAATAGAGATTGAAGATACCATTAAGATATTGAAAGAAACCGATTGTAGATTTAACTCAGGCAGTGTTCTTGTGCTGCCTTTGCCCCATTACGAGTTATAACCTTTCAATTACCCACACATCACTTTGCAGATTGTAAATACTTAGCTATAGAAAAGCACTCATAGAAGTCCACTTGCTTCACACCGACTTTTAACAACGTTGTTCTCGCTTTTCTGTAAACTAGATATTTTCTTTGCTCGATCACACTCCCAGTTATTTACTGGATACATTTTGTCCACGCTTTCATTAGCTTTCTTTGTGATGCACTCATATTATATCGTTTATAAGCACTTTCCATATAAAGGTAAGTACGTGCAATCGCCCCTCTTGCTAATTCAGGCGGCTCTGCTTTTCTATTATCTATCTTCATCGCACAGCTACCGAAATCACTTTGTGCTGAAGGCAGGATAGTGAAATTATAATTACTTCTCAGTGCATTAACGGCACCTATAGCAGGATAAAGGTTGAACATGTCTGCCTGCATAAAGCGATACTCAGTGCTCACTTTCTCCGCACATCTTCGACCTTTAAACGACTTCACTCTGCTACTAACACATTGACTATGCCCATCTCTCCATTCACTGAAAGTACGACCAAAGTTCTCTGCTGGCACAACATGTTCCCACTCAATTTTTTGAGCACGCTTAAGATACTTAGTTGTAGTAAAACCTTTTGGGGTAGTTACTTTTTTATCGGAATTAAATTCGGCACCACAGTAAAGCGTACTTCGGTGTGAATCGCCCCGTGTTTGCCAGAGACTCAATAACTTGAGAAACTGGAACTATGAAAAAATCAAATCGCTATACATCA
>NZ_JALNTH010000019.1:0-129770 GCF_023161935.1 Pseudoalteromonas sp. 2CM28B | reverse complement strand
GGTGCTGGCAAAGACACAAAAATATCCGGTTAGATATAAACGAAAAAGCACCACTCGTTCTTAAACGAGTGGTGTTACCTGTAGGTTGGCCTTTTAGGTTTTCGCCCACTAAAATCATACAAGTCGATTTTAAGACCTTCACAATAAATTTTATAATCAACTAATAAGCTGGCTTTTAACCTTATTGCATCAGAACTTGAATACCCTTTGTTTCTATTTAAAGCTGACGTATATAAGAATAGATTTGCTTCATTCCAAGGAGATAAATCACGGTTGAGGATATATGGAAATAGATATAAATCATGGTCCTCGTTAAAAGAGTAACTTGGAGTCACAAAATAAGAACCATTTTTACATACAATTTGTTCTGAGTTTTTATTAATCGGTGTTGAGCTTAATTCTGAATAGCAGTGTCTTACATGCCTTATTAAAACTATCCGATTACCTTTAGCAAAAGACATGTTCAGTCCCCTTTTTACTGTTTTATTGTCAATAACTTATAACTACACATTACCAGTCAATTTGAACAATAGCACACAAGTTTGGGGTAGCGCCCTTTCATCTCTTTTTGTACCTCGCGGTAACTACTATTCCAAAAATGTGCTAAGTCTTGGGTTAACTGTAGTGAACGCTTGCCTGGCGATAACAACTCTATTAGCAATGCTAATTTACCGTTAGCTAGCATAGGTGTACTGGTTAAACCATATACTTCTTGCATGCGCACACTAAGCTTGGCGGGGCCATCAAGTTGGTATTCAATTTTTATGTTAGAGCCACTTGGTACTATTAGTCGCAGTGGGAGTAAAGATTTTAGCTCGCTTTGCTGTTGCCAATTAAAACAGTTTTGTAGTGCCTCAAAATAATTAAACTTTTTAAGTTGCTCAAGGGTTTTAATATCTTCAAGGTATACCCCTAACCAATCACCTGCTGTTTCAATGAGCTGCTGCTGATTAATAACAGGAAATTGTTCTGGCATCAATTTGCTGGCTAGGCACATTCTAATAAGTAACTGCTCACTTTCTTTTTGCTCGTTAAACAGTGAAAAGCCCTGTTTGGCAAACACACTAAGCCATGCTTTGGCACGCTCTGTTTTATCAAGCTTATGTTTACTTGGTTGGCTGCTAAGGGTGATTTCTCCAAGTTTTACTTCATCTTGATGAATAAACCGAGCAGCTTTTTCATCAAACTCGCAGCGGGTCAACTCAGTGAATAAATGCGGTAAATGCTCTTTAAGCGCTAATGGATTTAGCGCCGTGGCAGAAAAAATACGCTCGCCTTTGTGTCCGCCCATACTGGCAATAGCTATATATTCGTCATTATGCCAGTAGTCAGGGTTTAGCTCGGCCCCTGCGCCATTTGCTAATAAGTATCCATTGCCGCGTTTTTTAGCGATGCGATCTGGATAGCCAAGCGACACTAATAAGCTTAAATGATCGGTGTTTAAGTCTGTTTTGCTGTCGGTAAATTTTAAGCGTTTTAACCAATAATTTAATTGTTGCTTAAACACAGGATGCGGACGCTGCTGTTGACTATGCAGTGCTAGGTTGAGCTCATTGGCAGTGCTAACTCGGCTTTCTAGTAAGGCGACTAAATAAATAGCTAAACGATAAATTCCGCTTAACTGTGGTTCTAGCATTTGCGCTTTTAATAACATGTGCGCTAGGCGAATATCGGCACCAAAGCCCAACATTTTACTCCCCAGTGCGGTGAGCTTACCGTGGCTATCTATCGCTTCAAGCATAGATAATAAATTGGTAGCTTGGTTGCATTGTTGCTCACTCGGCGGGTCAAGTAAGGTGAGTTCACTAATGCTTGCGCCCCATTGCTTTGCCTCAAGCATCAGTTGGCTAATATCTGAGGTCAAAATATCAGGGTTATCGTGGCTGTTTCGTCGCTCAAAAGTTTGTTTTGAACCTAAACGATACACAACCCCTGGTTCTATTCGTCCTGCACGCCCTGCGCGTTGTACTGCCGATGAACGAGATATACTTTGAGTCGTCAGCTCAGTTACACCGGTTTTTAAATTAAAGCTGGCTGCACGGCGCTTGCCGCTATCAATCACAATTCGAATACCTTCAATGGTTAAGCTGGTTTCGGCAACATTGGTGGTCAGTACTACTTTTCGCATCCCTTGAGGCGCAGGTGCTATTGCAGCTTGTTGATTGGCTTTATCTTGCTCACCAAATAAAGTGGCGACTAGGCAGTTACTAGGTAAGTCGCTCAATGCTTGTTGCACGCGCAGTATTTCTCGTTGACCGGGTAAAAATACCAGCGCACTGCCGGTTTGCTCATTGAGTGCTTGTTTTATAATAGCGGGGATGGCATCAAGCCAGCGGCTTTCATCTTTTATTGGGCAATATATTTCGTCAATGGGGTAACTTCGCCCGCTTGACTCAATTACTGGGCAATTAAAAAACCCAGTGTAGCGTTCGCTATCAAGGGTGGCCGACATCAGCATAATAGTTAAATCTTCACGCAGTGCCGCTTGCGATTCTAAAGCAAAAGCCAGAGCGGTATCTGCTGCGATGGAACGCTCATGAAACTCATCAAAAATCAGTAAATCAACATCACTGAGCTCAGGGTCATTTTGTAACATGCGTGTCAGCATACCTTCGGTGACTATTTCAAGGCGCGTGTTCGCACTTACTTTACTCTCACCTCGGACCCGTAAACCGACACTTTGCCCCAGCGTTTCGTTTTGGCATTGGGCTAGGTAATTGGCAATATTACGTGCAGCTAAGCGTCGAGGCTCCAACATCACTATGTGTTTATAATGCCCATCGCGCATAAGCTGTAATGGCAACCACGTTGATTTACCAGCACCAGGCGGCGCTTGCAGTAAGGTGATTGGGTTGGCTTTTAAAGCATCAATGAGTGAAGTATATATTTCTTGAACAGGCAGCACGCTATTTACCCTAAATTACTTTGCCGCCATTGTAGCAAAAATTAGCAGTTATTTATGTAGGGTACAACTATGCGCTTGGCTGATAATTTCGTCTAACATTTTAGCCTCTTGTTGCTGCGCTAACAAACCAAATAAAATGCGTTTCATCCCTGATAAATTTTGTAAGCTTATCGCCGAGCTCATTTTCTTATTTAGTCACTTTGCGCTATATTTTTACTTTACTCCTATTATTACCTTTCAAAACCCTATCTTGAGTCCAAAAATAGTCGTTCCGTTAAAGCTTAGTATTGTTAGCTTTTGTGCAACTTTGCGGCTAATTGTATTTATAATAAGCAAATAGTGGCTAACGCCACCTTTATTAGACTAAAGAATGATTGCTGCTGAATCTGCTGATTTTATGACCTTTTTGCTATTCTGCATGGCAAGAGCACACTGTAAAAACAAAAACATAAGACATTGAATTTAAATACCTTTTAGATTTAACAAGCCATTTACAACACATCTCTTTGCTATTTTTGTTAACACTTACAAAGCGTTAAACTGGGCTATGCACGACCTTTTGCCTAATTACAATCTGTAGCAAGCTGTTTTATCCTGCGCACTCAATGTTCATTTGCTTTGTAAAAGCTGTATTTTTATTTTGAGTTAGCAACTAAGTTGCAGGAGAAGTCATGACCACCAAGCCGCTAGATGATAATTCATCTGATGCTATACCAAGAGCGGATACTCAAACCGTGTCCGATAGCTATGAAAATCTTCATAAGCCCAGCTCTGAGTTTGAAAGCCGCGACGCTTACCTAGAGCACGAGCTGCAAATTATGCAGCCAAAACGCTGGCGTCCAAATTTACCATTTAGAGATTATCGCTTTGAATTTGAAGACACCATTCCAGCGATGGCCGCTACTATAGGTAAAATAGTCATGGTTGCAGCCATTGCTGCTACGTTTGCAGGCCCTTTGGGTTTAAGTGATGGCTTTGTACTTGAAAACGTACGCTACGAACTTTTAATTGTTTCGCTATTTATTTTACTATTTTCGGGCTTTATTTTACCGACCGCTAACTTAGCGGGTACTCATGGCCCACTCATTCCATTAATTCCTATTGTAGTTGCCGCAGGCGGACACCCTATGGCCTTTGGTTTACTCATAGGTGCCTTTGGATTGATATTAGCATTTAGTAAAGGCGGCAGCCTCATGGCCAAGCTCACCAGTAAAGGGGTGTGTGGTGGCCTACTCCTCTATTTAGGCTTTGTGGGTACCATCTCACAAGTTAAAAAGCTGTTTGCATGGGCTGAAGAAATTCAAATGACCCATATTGCCTTTATCGTAATCTTAGCCACAATTTTACTTTATGCTTTGTTGGAGCATTACAAAAAACGCTGGTTAGCCGTGCCACTGAGCTGTTTAATTGGTGGTTTTACTGCTTTTGCATTGGGCGCACCGTTTGAGTTTCATACCGCACCGGGCTTACCAAACATGAACCCTATGTACTGGTGGGGGGAAAACACTGGTTGGATGCTTGGTTTACCAACCGCTGAAAGCTTTATAGTTGTACTTCCTTTTGCAGTTTTAGCGGTTGCTATGTGGTCGCCTGACTTTTTAGGCCATCAAGTATTTCAAAAAATTAGTTACCCAGAGCGTACTGAAAAAGTACAAATGAATATTGACGATACCATGCTTAGTGCATCAACAAGACAAACCTTTGGCTCGCTATTAGGCGGTGCTAACTTTGCGTCATCTTGGGGCACTTACATTGTTCCTGCTGCTATTGCAAAACGCCCTATTCCTGCAGGCGCTATTTTAACTGCGTTATTTTGTATTATCGCGGGTGTTTGGGGCTATCCAATGGACTTAGCTATTTGGCAGCCAGTATTGTGTGTTGCCTTAATTGTAGGGGTGTTTATTCCACTACTTGAAGCGGGTATGGAAATGACCCGTGAAGGTAAAACCACGCAATCAGCCGCTATTGTGGTGTTTGCCTCAAGCTTAGTAAACCCTGCATTTGGTTGGTCATTAACTATGCTACTTGATAACTTAGGCCTTATTGGCTGTAAAGAAAGAAGTGCTGATTTATCACGAATGAGTCGCTGGGTCATTCCACTTATTATGTTTGTGTTATTAACCAGTGTAATGGCACTGGTAGGTATGCTGCCAGGCATTCCTGCGCTAATGCCAAGCTTTAGACATTAATTCCTTTATTAAACAGCAAAGCGAGCTTTAATAGCTCGCTTTTTTTATACTTATAAAAACCAGCACAGTGTACTTGCAATAATCCCCCTTGAAGTCACAGTCCCTGCAATAATTACAAGCCACCCTGCAGAATTTTTATAAAGCTCGCCACCAGCTAAAAAACTTTACGCATCAAAAAACCATAAGTATTTGATATATAAATAAAATTAAACGTTTTATTTTCTGGTATAGCCTTTGCTACTTTATAAGTGAACGTTAAAAATCATTTTATTAGTAACGCTTTTAAAATGAAAAATCATCACTCTTAATAAGGAGCTAATTATGAATAGCGATCGTATCGAAGGAAACTGGAAAGAACTTAAAGGTAAAGCGCAACAAAAATGGGGCGATCTTACCAACGATGATTTAGATAAAATTGAAGGTAGCCGTACCGAGCTTGTTGGTAAAATTCAGCAAAAATACGGTAAATCGAAAGAGGAAGCCGAGCGCGAAGTAAATGACTTTGAGAAAGGTCATTAAAATAAAGCGTGTTAACAGCTTTACTTGCTAACAAAAACCGCCAATTGGCGGTTTTTTTGTTATCTCAAGCTTAACTATTTTGCCAGCGCTAACTTCACTGCTGCTTCGGCATGTATTTTGGTGGTATCGTAAAGCGGAACCCGCGTATGTTGTGGCTTTACCAACAAGGCGATTTCAGTACAACCTAAAATAATGGCCTGCGCGCCTTGTGCAAATAAGCGCTCTATAATGCGCACATAATCAGCTCGCGAATCGTCATCAATAATACCTTGGCATAACTGCGAATAAATAACCCCGTGCACTCGCTTTCGCTCATTAGGTTCAGGTATTAATACCTCAATGTTATGCTTATTGGTTAAACGCTCTTTGTAAAAGTTTTGCTCCATTGTAAATTGCGTGCCCAACAACCCTACTCGCGTAATGTTATCGAGCTTTAGTTGCTCAGCGGTGGCATCGGCAATATGTAAAATGGGAATGGTAATATTACTGGCAATCTCATCGGCCACTTTATGCATAGTGTTGGTACAAATAAGTAAAAAGTCGGCACCACCAACCTCTACCGATTTAGCTGCCTTGGTGAGTAACTTAGCTGTTTGTTGCCAATCGCCTTGATACTGTAGCGCTTCAATTTCCGAAAAATCAACACTCACCATACAAATTTTAGCACTATGTAGCCCACCCAATGAGTGTTTAACGCCTTCGTTTAAAGCTTTGTAATAGCTGGCTGTTGACTCCCAACTCATACCACCCAACATACCAATCGTTTTCATAAAATTGCCTTGTTTAAAAGTGGTTAAAAGCAAGCCGATTGCTACACAGATATGCGACAAAACAATAAGCAAAAATACCTGAAAAGCCTTGTATAGCGAACCCTCTGACTCATTATGCTTCATTCTGCCTTACTGTTTTTCTAACTATCAGATGTTGACTTAACAACGAATTTTTCGAATACACAATTTAGTGGGAAATAAATTACCAAATAAATAGCTAGGAAAAGTAAAAACTCCATATAGAAAGGTAGATCTTTTAGGTTTATTATTGAATCAGTTAAATAGCGGCTAACAAACGATGTAATGAATGCAGATAAAAATATAATGACTAAGTTTGAAGTTTTTTTATTCATGTAAATCCTTTTAAAAAAGCCAATAGCTTAACATTACCCATTATCTTAGTTAGTGCCCCCTAAAACGGGAATTTATATATTGATTAATCATTCCACTAAATAAACTCTTTGTAAACAACCTAGTTCTTAAAATAAAAAACGAGCCTAACTTGGCTCGTTTTTGTTTTACTGATAGCTGACAGCTAAAAACTGACCGCTTCAACTTTTGACCGCTGCTCTTCTAATCAGGCTCATACCCCAAGTTAGGCGATAGCCATCTTTCAGCCTCTGCGAGTGTCATATTAGTTCGCTTGGCGTAATCTTCTACCTGATCCTTTTGCACCGCGGCTACGGCGTAGTATTTTGCCTCTGGGTGTGAGAAATACCAGCCCGAAACAGCAGCACCTGGCCACATGGCGTAGGAGCTGGTGAGCTGCATACCAATGCGCTTTTCGGTATCGAGTAGTTGCCAAATTTTCTTTTTCTCGGTGTGCTCTGGGCACGCTGGGTAACCCGGTGCTGGGCGAATGCCTTGGTAGTTTTCGCGAATGAGTTCATCGTTAGGCAGGTTTTCATCTGGTGCATATCCCCAATACTCTTTACGCACTTGCTCGTGTAGGTATTCTGCAAAGGCTTCGGCGAGCCTGTCGGCAACCGCTTTTACCATTATTTTATTGTAGTCGTCTTGCTTGGCATCGAACGCATTGGCTAGGTCGTCCTCTTCTAGGCCGCCCGTTACCGCAAACGCACCAAAGTAATCAGGTATGCCTTTTGGCGCAATGTAGTCGGCTAAACAGTAATTAGCAAAGTCGGTTTTTTCGGTTTGCTGGCGTAAATGGCACGAGGTGGCTAACAACTCTTTGCGAGTTTCGTCGGTGTAAATTTCTATATCATCCCCCACGCGGTTTGCAGGGAATAAACCAATGACACCCAATGGTTGCAAACTGCCTGACTTTTCAAGCTCATCGAGCATGTCGTTGGCGTCTTTAAATAGGCTTTGTGCTTGTTCGCCCACTACTTCATCGGTCATTATGCGCGGGTATTTACCGGCGATTGACCAGGTCATAAAGTACGGCGTCCAGTCTATGTATTTGCGTAAAGTCGCGATTGATACATTTTTAAACTCGGTCACGCCCAGCTTTTTAGGCACGGGTGGTGTGTAATTATCCCAATCGAGCTGGGCAGCATTATCACGGGCGCGCTGTATGGTAACCGGTTTTGAGCGTGGTTTTTTGCGTGCTTGTTGTTCGCGTACTTTGTCGTACTCGGCAGTGGTTTTAGCTAAAAACTCTGCTTTATGATCTTTAGAAAGTAGATTAGACACCACACCCACGGCGCGGCTGGCATTATTTACATACACCACGCCTTTGTCATACTGCGGCTCTATTTTCACTGCGGTATGCGCTTTAGAAGTAGTAGCGCCGCCAATCATAAGGGGTAATTCAAAACCTCGGCGGGTCATTTCTTTGGCTACGTGTACCATTTCGTCAAGCGATGGGGTAATTAAGCCAGAAAGGCCTATAATATCGGCTTTTTCGTCGATAGCTGTTTGCAGTATTTTTTCGGCAGGTACCATTACGCCTAAGTCGATTACTTCGTAGTTATTACATTGCAGTACCACGCCTACAATATTTTTACCTATGTCGTGCACGTCACCTTTTACGGTGGCCATAACCACTTTACCATTAGTGGCGCCTTCTTCTTTTTCGGCTTCAATAAATGGGTCTAGGTAGGCCACTGCGCGCTTCATTACACGGGCTGATTTAACAACTTGCGGCAAAAACATTTTACCTGCGCCAAATAAATCCCCTACCACGTTCATGCCATCCATGAGTGGCCCTTCAATCACGTGAATAGGTTTATCGGCGGCAGCGCGGCACTCTTCGGTGTCTTCATCTATAAAGGTGGTTATACCTTTAACAAGCGCGTGTTCTAGGCGCTTTTCAACAGGCCATGTGCGCCATTCTAAATCTTCTACGCGTTCGGCTTGTGCCATGCCTGAATATTTAGGCGCAAGTTCAACAAGGCGCTCGCCCGCACCGGGGTCGGTGTTAAGAATTACATCTTCTACGGCTTTACGAAGTTCTTCGGGGATGTCGTCGTAAACCGCAAGTTGCCCTGCGTTTACTATGCCCATATCCATACCCGCTTTTATCGCGTGGTATAAAAATACCGAGTGAATCGCTTCACGTACGGGGTTATTACCTCTAAACGAAAACGATACATTTGACACCCCGCCCGACACTTTACAGTGCGGTAAGTTTTGCTTAATACGGCGTGTGCCTTCAATAAATTCCACAGCGTAGTTGTCGTGCTCTTCTATGCCGGTGGCAACGGCAAATATATTGGGATCGAATATAATGTCTTCTGGCGGAAAGCCAATTTCGTCGACCAAAATACGGTAGCTGCGCTCACAAATTTCAAACTTACGATCGGCGGTATCGGCTTGACCGTCGGTATCAAATGCCATTACAACAGCGGCGGCACCAAAGCGTTTTATAATTTTAGCTTGGCGCTTAAATGGCTCTTCGCCCTCTTTGAGTGAAATGGAATTAACAATGCCCTTGCCTTGAATACACTTTAAGCCTGCTTCGATGACTTCCCATTTAGAGGAGTCGACCATTATAGGTACTTTAGAAATATCAGGCTCTGAAGCAATTAAGTTTAAAAACTTCACCATGGCGGCTTTTGAGTCCAGCATGGCTTCGTCCATGTTTATATCAATAACTTGGGCGCCATTTTCTACTTGTTCGCGAGCAACATTAAGGGCTGTTTCATAATCTTCTTCCATGATTAAGCGTTTAAACATGGCCGAGCCAGTTACGTTAGTACGCTCGCCGACATTGGTAAATACTGCAATTTGTTGGGTCATTGGCGGCTCCTAATTTAAGTTACAGGCTTCTAGGCCTGATAAACGCATACGCACTTCAAGCTCTGGTAATGGGCGAGGTTTAACCCCTTCAAGCCCTTTGGCAAAGGCGCGAATATGCGCAGGCGTAGTGCCGCAGCAACCACCAACAATATTTATAAAGCCCGATTTACCCCAATCGATAATCTCGGCAGCCATGTCGTCTGCTTCTAAGTCGTATTCTCCAAACTCATTGGGTAAGCCCGCGTTAGGATGAACAGAGACAAAGGTTTCGCACACGCGCGAAAGCTCTTCTACGTATTGGCGAAGTAAGTCTGGCCCAAGGGCGCAATTGAGGCCAATTGAAATAGGCTTAATATGGCGAATAGAGTTATAAAATGCCTCAGTTGTTTGCCCTGAAAGCGTACGGCCTGAGGCATCGGTAATGGTGCCCGAGATCATTACAGGTAATGTGCGCCCTGCTTGCTCAAACGCTTCTTCTACTGCGAATGAGGCTGCTTTTGCATTGAGGGTGTCAAATATGGTTTCTATAAGTATTAAATCAGCGCCGCCCTCCATTAATGCAAGAGTAGACTCCACATACGCAGTAACCAGCTTATCAAAGGTAATATTACGATAGCCTGGGTCGTTTACATCTGGCGAGATAGAACAGGTTTTAGAGGTTGGCCCTAACACACCGGCTACATAGCGTGGCTTTTCTGGGTTTTTAGCAGTGAACTCGTCACATATTGCGCGTGCTAATTTAGCCGACTCTAGGTTTACCTCACGGCTTATGCTTGCCATGTCGTAATCTTCCATCGAAATGGTGGTCGAGTTAAACGTGTTGGTTTCAATAATATCCGCACCGGCGGCTAAAAAGCTGCGGTGTATATCAGCAATTAACTCGGGCTTGGTAAGGCTTAATAAATCGTTATTGCCTTTTATTAGCACGTGCCAGTCTTTAAAGCGCTCACCGCGGTAGTCTTCTTCTTCAAGCTTGTGAGTTTGGATCATAGTGCCCATTGCACCATCTAAAATTAAAATACGCTGTTTTAGCGCAGCGCTTAATTCGCTTTGCTTATTTTTGTTTGGCACGTTATTCGGCATAGTTGTTAGTCCTCACATCTTGGCTAACTAAATTAATATCATAAGGGGTAGTTTGGTACACGTAGTAATTTAACCAGTTTGAAAACAGTAAAAAGGCGTGGCTTTGCCACGTTTTAGACGGCTTTTTACTTGCATCGTTATCTGGAAAATAGTTTTCGGGTTTTGGCGCGCCTGGGCTTTTTTGTAAATCGCGTTCGTACTCTGCTTTTAATGTGTCGGCATCGTATTCTGGGTGGCCGGTTATAAACACTTGGCTGCCCGACTTATTTTTCATTAAGTAAGCGCCTACTTTTTCAGAGCCTGCCAATACCACTATATCGTCGCAGGCATTAATTTTATTTATATCAATGTGGCCATAACGTGAGTGCGGCACTAAAAAGGTGTCGTCGAAGCCACGAGTAAGTGCTCCGTGAGCAAAATAACACTGGTGGGTAAACACGCCACAGAGTTTATCTTTTTTTAAATCACGTTTTAAATTGTAACGATGATACAACGCCGCATGCGCCGCCCAGCATGAGTAAAGTGTGGAGGTAACGTGTTGCTCTGCCCAATCAATAATCACTTTGAATTCTTCCCAATACGCCACTTCTTCATACTCTAAATGTGCCAAAGGCGCACCGGTAACAATTAACGCATCGTAGTTATTATCTTTTACCTCAGAGAAATAACGGTAAAAGGTATCTAAGTGCTCTTCTGAGTTGCTACTGCTGCGGTGCGTATCTAAGCGCAATAGCTCTACATTTACTTGCAAAGGAGAATTAGCAAGCAAACGAATAAACTGTACTTCGGTTTCTACTTTATTAGGCATTAAATTTAAAATAGCCAAACGCATAGGACGAATTTCTTGCGTTTTTGCACGGCTTTTTGGCATTACAAACACGTTTTCTTCACGCAAACGGGCAATAGCCGGTAGCTCGTCTTTCACTGTGATTGGCATATTTTACTCCTACTCATAAAAACCGAGAATTTATACGCTCTCATTATGAACAGAATGCTAAAAATATCAACCTCTAGATGTATAGATGTCTAAATGAATTTATTCACCCAGTTTGTACAAATTGAATATGTACTTTAAAACAGCCCCATTCGTTGACTGTTTAACCCCTCAACAACTACAATACAGCATTGAAATTTTTATTATTATTTGAAGGCTTTCCTCCATGGTTTTACCTGATAAGTTTATATTCTCGATGAATCGAGTATCTAAAGTTGTGCCACCTAAGCGCACAATTTTAAAAGATATTTCGTTGCACTTTTTCCCTGGTGCTAAAATTGGTGTACTAGGTTTAAATGGTGCTGGTAAATCTACATTACTTCGCATTATGGCCGGTGTTGACCAAGACTTTGAAGGTGAAGCTCGCCCTCAACCTGGTACTAAAATTGGTTACTTACCGCAAGAGCCAGTACTGGATGAAAGCAAAACAGTACGCGAAATAGTTGAAGAAGCTGTTGGCGAAGTAAAGCATGCCCTTAACCGCCTTGACGAAGTGTACAACGAGTACGCAATGGAAGACGCTGACTTTGACGCCCTAGCAAAAGAGCAAGGTGAGCTTGAAGCGATTATTCAAGCGCACGATGGTCACAACATCGATAACGTTTTAGAGCGCGCTGCCGATGCACTTCGTTTACCTGAGTGGGACGCTAAAATTGAGCACTTATCAGGTGGTGAGCGCCGCCGTGTTGCTATTTGTCGTTTATTACTCGAAAAACCAGATATGCTTATTCTCGATGAGCCAACTAACCACTTAGATGCTGAGTCGGTTGCTTGGCTTGAGCGCTTCTTACATGACTACGAAGGCACTGTTGTGGCGGTAACGCATGACCGTTACTTCCTTGATAATGTGGCTGGCTGGATTTTAGAGCTTGACCGTGGTGAAGGTATTCCGTGGGAAGGTAACTACTCTTCTTGGCTTGAGCAAAAAGATGCCCGCTTACAACAAGAGCAAAAATCTGAAAAAGCACGTCAAAAATCAATTGCACAAGAACTTGAATGGGTGCGTTCAAACCCTAAAGGTCGTCAAGCTAAGTCAAAAGCGCGTATGGCACAGTTTAGCGAGCTACAGCAGTCTGATTACCAAAAACGTAACGAAACCAACGAATTGTTTATTCCACCTGGCCCACGTTTAGGTGACCAAGTATTAGAAGTAAACAACTTACGTAAAAGCTTTGGCGACCGTGTTTTAATTGATGATTTAAGCTTTAGCATGCCTAAAGGCGCTATTGTGGGTATTATTGGTGCCAATGGCGCGGGTAAATCAACCCTATTTAAAATGCTAAGTGGCGAAGAACAACCAGATAGCGGCAGCATTAGCGTAGGTGAAACTGTAGAGCTTGCAACCGTTGATCAGTTCCGTGGCAACATGGACGAAAGCAAAACTGTATTTGAAGAGATTTCTGACGGCCAAGACGTGCTAAAAATTGGTAACTTTGAGTTCCCAAGCCGTGCTTACGTTAGCCGTTTTAACTTTAAAGGTAACGATCAGCAAAAATTTGTTAAAGACTTATCTGGTGGTGAGCGTAACCGTTTACACCTTGCTAAGCTTTTAAAAGCCGGTGGTAACGTAGTACTACTGGATGAACCAACCAATGACCTTGATGTTGAAACACTTCGCGCCCTTGAGAACGCTATTTTAGAGTTCCCAGGCTGTGTAATGTGTATATCGCATGACCGTTGGTTCCTTGACCGTATTGCTACGCACATTTTAGATTACCGCGACGAAGGCCAAATTAACTTCTTTGATGGTAACTACACTGAGTACGAAGAGTGGCTTAAAAAGACCCTTGGCGCAGAAGCTGCACAGCCTAAGCGTATTAAGTACAAAAAAATTGGCTAACAGCCACCGTTAATAAGTTAAAAGCCCTGCATTTTATGCGGGGCTTTTTTATGCAAGCTATTTTTAGCTTTGAGCAAATTGGCGTGTTAAGCATTACCAGCTATGCTTATTATAAATAACAACTTTATAAGATTATTATGCAAAACCGTCGGCAATTTTCTCGTATTATGTTCTCTACAGCGGCGCAATTGGAAACGGCTACCTCCCGTTATGCATGCACCCTTTTGGATATTTCTTTACATGGTGCGCTTATTACTAAAAGCGATGCCTTTACAGGCAACAAAAATGACGAAGCAATATTACGTTTTACCTTGCCACAAAGCGATATTGAAATAAAAATGCCGGTGGTTATTCATCATATCGAAGAAAATCATATTGGTCTTAAATGTCATAACATTGATATAAACAGCATTACGCATTTAAAGCGCTTGGTTGAACTAAACCTTGCTGATGAAACATTATTACACCGTGAGCTTGAAACGCTTATTTACCAAACATAAATAGACGCACTGCGTGAAGTTGATTACCATAACCAAAAATAATTAAACGACGCAGATATGAGTTTAAATCCCAATCTACCTTTAGTTTATCATCCTAATTACTCGTTTAGTTTTGATCCCAAACACCGCTTTGTAATGAGTAAATTTGCGCTGCTATACCAGCATGTTAAAACCCTTGGGCTTGCTGGCAGCAATATCATAGAGCCACCACATGGTCGTGTTGAAGAGTTAGAAATAGTGCACTGTGAAAACTATATTCACGATTTATGGCATAACCGCCTAGATGAAAAAGCCATGCGCCGTATAGGCCTACCTTGGTCACAAGCACTAATGAACCGCACATTTACCGCACCATTAGGGACACTGCAAACCGCGCGTTTAGCACTTAAAAATGGGCTTGCGTGTCATTTAGCGGGCGGCACTCACCATGCCCATAGTGATTTTGGTTCGGGTTTTTGCATGGTGAACGATTTAGCTTTTACCGCACAAACGTTAATTCAAAACCGTGAAGTAACCAACGTACTGATTTTTGATTTAGATGTTCACCAAGGTGATGGCACGGCAGCCATGCTGGCTCATCAACCTTATGCGTTTACCTGTTCAATACACTGTGAGAAAAACTTCCCGTTTAGAAAGTCCCCTAGCGATTTAGATATTGGTTTAGCCAATAATATGCAAGACGCTGAATACTTAGGTATTGTTGACAATACCCTGCAATTTTTATTACACGAGCTTAACCCAGATCTAGTTTTATACGATGCTGGCGTTGATATTTGGCAAGAAGATGGCTTAGGTAAACTGGATATTAGTTGGCAAGGAATAGAAAAGCGCGACCACATAGTGCTTAAACGCTGCCTTGCAAATAATACCCCGGTGGCCACTGTAATTGGCGGTGGTTATGACAGAGATCATCAGCGACTAGCACAGCGCCACGGCATTGTTATTGAGCAAGCGGCTAGTTTTTAATTATATTTTTAACTGACTCGGCGTAATGCCGGTCCAACGCTTAAAAGCTCGGCGAAAATTAGGAATATCATAAAATGCTAATCGCATCGCGACTTGTTCATTGCCTTGCTGGCACACCCCCAGTAAATGCAGTGCTTTAAGTTTATTTTGCTCATCTTGTAATTGCGAATAGCTAACACCATGTTGTTTTAACTTACGTTTAAACGTAGCAGGGCTCATAGCAAAGTGCTCAGCACTGTTAGCAAGGCTGTTGTTTCTATCGCGGTAAATGCGCAGGCACACAGCCTCAACAAAAGACTGTGATACATTCTTATTTAACTCACTTTGCGCTATGCACTGCTGCCAGCGCAATGGACTCGACTCTGGGTTTGGGCACTTAAGCAGTTGTTTATCAAAATGCCAACGGGTATAGGGTTGTTCAAATCGTACCCGTAAACCTAAATGCTGCTCATACTCTTGAATATGCCGCGGGCGTTTACAAGTAAAATCAAAATAACAGTGCGGGTAGTGATCTCTCACTCTTTTTAGTAAGCTCATTAGCGCAGCGCTGTATATTTCAAAACAATAATTTTTTAATGGCTCGTCCATACCTACATTCGGTTGCAAGTACAGATAGAAATCATTTTGAAAAATATGCTTACGAGTAAAAAATAAGGGGGCAAGCATCGCTTGTATTTTATGTAATTGCTTTAAAGAGGCACCTAGTGTGGGGCCTAAACGCACACTTTGCACCGCAGGGCTAACATCATTAACCAATTGATGACCCAGTAAAAAGCCACTATCATTACTCTTCATTAAGGTTTTAAACTGGCTAATTAATGCTAATAGCTGCGACAAACTAAAGCGCTGTGATAGATCATATAAATCTTGCTCAAAAATACCCGTACCACGCAGCAATTTATGCAGCGGGATCCCTCGTCCTTGAGCAAGCTCCACCAGCGCAGTGATCATTCCCTCCGCGCTGAGGTATTTATCATCTAGGCTAATATACTGCTGCACCTACAAGGGCCTTTTCTTTTTGTAATTGTTGATGTAACTGACTGGTTTGCTGCACTGGATCTTGCGCTAAATTCATTGCCATGGTGGCGGTTAAAATATGCTGAAACTGTGCGCCTTTGCTTTTTGCGACTTTAAACGCACAATGGTTAAGCGCCGCTTTCATTTGCGCTAGTAATTCTTTGGCTTGGCTTTGGCTGGTATTCGGCATAAGCACAATAAAACAATCGCCAGCATAGCGACAAAGCACATCATTCAAACGGCAATTCATTACTAGTAAATCACTAATTTCTCTTAGTAACCTATCACCTTCACTAAAACCAAACTGCGCATTAAACTTTGCAAAATCACGAATATCAATAATGCCTAAGGTGGCTGCTTGTTGTTCACTTTGGCGTTGCTGTATTAGCGAGTGTAAGTAATTAATTCGGTATAATCCTGTTACAGGGCAGACTTTTTCATGCTCTCTCAAATGCGCTTCACGACGACGCAATTGACGATTTAAAACAAATTGCTCTTGATGCCAATAATAAAGCCCTGTGCTGGTAAGCGACATACCAAACGGCGCTGGTAGTGACTCAAACCAGGTGAGCCATAATTGTGAAGGTTGCTTTAACCACTCATCGAGTAAATCGAGTGTGGCTGTGCAGCTAAATGAACTCACTCGCATTACTCCGCCACAAGCTCAGCCTGATGCCGTGTGTTTATTTAAAAACAGCAATACCGAGACTGTATCAGCGTTTGTGCCAGATGTTCGCGGCCTGATCAGCGAAACGGTTATTTATGATTTAGCCACTAACCAAGCTAAAAATATCGCAGTACGTGAGTTCTCTGCAGTCACAGAGGCTTCAGGTTGTGCAGTAAATGACGACACAAAAACCCTGTATGTGGGTGAGGCAAAGTTAGGTGTGTGGGCCATTAACGCGGATGCAGAATCTGATGCCAATAAGCAGCCTGTGGCTTTGGTACAACCCTACGGCGAATTAAACAGTGAAATTGGGGCCCTATCGGTATCACAAGACGGTACATTATGGCTCAGTGCCACTGATGGTAATGTGGTTTATGCTTACCAAGCTCAAACAGACAAGCTAAGCCAATGGTCACTGGCAGGTGAGCCCACAATAGAGTCTGTTGCAGCGAGCTTTATCAATGACAGTCAAGCCCAGCTGGTTTTAATTGATGATGAAACAGGCGCTTACATTCAAGCAAACATTAACTACACAGCGCAAACAGCGACTTCACAAAACAATGTCGCGATGACTCACCTTCATGCCAACGCACAAACAACACCGGTTGCAGCATTTGGTGATGCAGCAGATGATCCGGCTATTTGGATAAATGAGCTAGACGCTAAAAACAGCTTAATTTTAGGCACTGATAAACGTCGCGGCTTGATGGTTTATGACCTTGCTGGCAACAAAGTACAATCGCTAAATATAGGGCGTTTAAATAATGTTGATGTGCGTCAACATCAAGGTATAAACAACGAAACTCACACTTGGATCACAGCCAGTAACCGTACTCTTAATAGCATTAGCGTATTTACTGTTGATGGCGATAACAAACTAAACCATGTAACAGAAATAGCGACTAACCTACCTGAGGTTTACGGTATGTGTATGTATTCCTCTGAGTCTGGCTATTACGTGTTTGTTAATGATAAATCAGGTTTATTTCAGCAGTATAAACTCACCGGTGAGCAAAGTAATTTAAGTGGTGAACTGGTTAGAGAGTTTACTCTACCAAGCCAACCTGAAGGCTGTAGTGCTGATGATAATCTAGGCCAACTATTTGCAGGTGAAGAAGATGCAGGCATTTGGTATGTCGGTGCAGAGCCTACCGCTGGTAACAAAGCAGTAAAGCTACAAAGTGTTAATGAGCAACTGGTTGCAGATGTTGAAGGTATGGAAATTTATCATGCTAATGATGCTCGCTATTTAGTAGTATCAAGCCAAGGCGATAATAGCTATGTGCTTTATAAAATCTCAGATGACAAAGAGCCTAGTCTAAGCTTTGCAGGTAAGTTTAATGTAATTGCAAACCTAGATAAAGGCATTGATGGCGTAGGTGAAACTGACGGTTTAACCGTTACAGCAACGGCTTTGCCAGGTTACCCCGAAGGCATGCTTATAGTACAAGATGGCTACAATCGCATGCCTCTACAACCACAAAACTTTAAAATTATTGACTGGCGCGAAGTGAAAAAAGCAATTAGATAATAGCTAACCCTAAATGTACTGATACACACTAAAGCTTTAGTGTGTATCACGTTTAAGCTTTACTAAAATATAAATAAAGATAATTATGTATAAATGTATACTACACTTTATATCTATAAATTAATTGAGGTTATTATGCGGCTACCCTACTTCGTATATTTATTTATCAGCATTATATTTTGTACCAGCTCGCTTGTTAATGCCGAAGAGCCACCAGAACTTCCGCCATTGAACCCCAAGTATGAAGCAGAGCATGCTATGGTGTTGGTTAATAAAGGTTCAAGTGTATACGCGATTAACATTCCAAGCTTTGAGCTTCCTTATGATGTGCATGTTATGTACAAGGTAGATGTATCTGATATTCCATTTTTAAATTTAGTACGCGATGCTGAGTTAGTTACAGTAAAACCAAAGCCGTTTAATATTCAACGCTTAATGCGAGGCGAAGAAGTCGCGATTACCGCAGATGTGTATCTTGGAGATTTTAGACAAGGAGGTAGCTTAGTTTATAGTGATAAATTAATAGAGCTTAGCGAGCAGTTATTTACTCGTGAGCTAACTGATTTAAGCCCAGCCTCAAAATGGCAACAGTACGATATGGTTACGCTAAAAAATAACGAGCGTATTTATATTCACCAAATAACTCAGCCACCAAGCTATCATCATATAATGTTTGTTAATTTAAATGGTGCCTGTTTACAAAAGTTTCGCACCTCAACTGAAGTGCCCTCTGCTGATGAGCTCAATTATAAGTTTATAAATTGTGGCACATTGAAACCCATGTTTTATGATGCTGAAAGCTTAAGTAAATAATTTAGCTTTGTTTTAGGGACGAAAAAAGGCTCCTCGCAATGCTCAGAGCCTTTGGTTAACTTTGGGAATTAACTCGGTTCACTGATCAGATAAGATCAGTTTAGCGCCACTAATTGTGGCGCAATTGTTTGATAATCTACCGCCATCGCAATACTCAAAGCGGTAATATTAATAATAGAAAACGCAAACACTTGGCGTGCCCAACGGGTGGTGTCTATGTTGTAGCGATACCCTCTAAGTGCCATGAGTAACCACCAAAAACTCGTAATACAAGCAACGGCCATAAAGGCAGCACCGGTATAACCACTAATTGGCAATAGCATCACCACTAAAGCATATACCGCAATATAAAGCACAATATGGCGCTTAGCTTTATTAACACCTTGCGCCACGGGCAATACTGGAATATTAGCGGCTTGGTAATCCTTAAAGCGAAAAATAGCAATCGCATATGAGTGCGGCATTTGCCACAAACTAAACATCACCAGCAGTATTAATGCGCCCATATCGAACACACCCGTAACGGCGCAATAGCCAACAACAGGAGGAACTGCGCCCGAGAGACTACCAATAAAGGTGCCGTAAACAGAGTTGCGTTTCATGTAGAGGCTGTAAACCCCTACATAAATGACATAGCCAAAGGCGGCAAAAAATACCGCTGCTTGAGTGGTAAAGGCGATTAATAGGCCAAAGCCAATTAGCCCTAATAACACGCCATGGCTTAAAGCGGCTTTTGCAGACATTTCGCCCGTTACAGTCACACGTGAGCGAGTGCGCGCCATAGCAACATCAATGTCTCTATCTATAACATTGTTTATGGCACATCCCGATGCAACAACAAGCGATAAACCAACCAAGGTAACCAACATTAACCATGGGTCTATATCACCACGGGCGGCAAGTAAAAAACCACCGGCAACGCTGATCAAATTCCCCATAATAATACCTGGCTTAGTAACAGCTAAATAACGGCGAAACATCTGAAACCTCTAATACATCATCATTGCGTTTGATTCATAAATGATCCAAACAGACAGTCCAACCACCATGACGATGATCAACGCGCTAAACAAGAAGGTAAAGGTATTCGCTTTGCCTTCATCGGTGGTGAAATTAAGGTGTAAAAAGTATTTTAAATGCACCCAAATTTGCACGATTGCAAAAGTAACGATACTCCAAAGCGTGGTGACCTTTGAAAAGTCGCCCTCCATCACCATCCAAAATGGAATGGCCGTTAAAATCACTGACAAGACAAAACCAATAAGATAGGTTTTTACACTGCTGTGTGACTGATCATGATGTTGGCTTTGCATTTGCGCTAAAGCATGCGTTTCGCTATGGCTCATTACATTGCTCCCATTAAATAAACAACGGTAAATACACAAATCCACACAATATCTAAAAAGTGCCAAAATAAGCTTAAGCAACTTAAGCGCGTGACGGTTTGTTTACCTAAACCGCGCTTGATCACTTCTATCATCATTATGCTCATCCAAATAAGGCCTGCAGTTACATGTAAACCATGCAAACCCACTAATGAGAAAAACGATGTTAAAAAAGCACTTTGCTGTGGGCCATTGCCATGAATAATTAAATGATGGAACTCATAAATTTCCATACCAATAAACACCGCGCCTAAACAAAAAGTGACCGCGAGCCAACCAAGCGTCAGCGCCTTTTTTTGCCCTTGAGCGGCAATCATGGCAAAACCAAAAGTGATACTACTAATAAGTAGCGCCGCAGTTTCTAAGGCAACAAAATCAAGCTCAAAAATATCTTTGCCTGATACACCACCTGCAGTGTTCATATAAAGCACTGCGTAGGTTGCAAAAAATGAGGCAAATAAAAGGCAATCGGTCATTAAATAAAGCCAAAAGCCAAAGATTGTATCGCCTGAAGTATCGTGATGTTCATGCGTATGACTTACGCTATGAGGCTCTAAATTTACATGGCCTTTAGTTGCAGATAACGTACTCATGCGCTTACCTCCTTCGTGTTACTGGCAATATGCGCGCCTTCAATTTGTAATATTTCATCGTTTTGCACGTAGTAATCTACATCACTGGTGTAAGCACGTTTAATAAACAGCGCAATCGCGCCAATAAAACCAAGCCCTGCTAGCCACCAAATATGCCAGATCATGGCAAAACAAAACGCCGTTAAACTCGCAGCAATAAGCACACCCGATGCGGTATTTTTTGGCATATGAATAGGGCTATAGCTAGATTTACCTTGATAAGCTAGGCCTTTTTCTTTCATATCAGTCCATGCATCAATATCATCAACATGCGGGATTTCAGCAAAGTTATAGTATTGCGGTGGTGATGACGTTGACCATTCAAGCGTATGGCCGTTCCAAGGATCGCCAGTGGTATCATCAAGCGCTTCGCGGTTTTTAAAGCTCACATAAAGCTGAATAACTTGGCAAATAATACCGAACATAATAATCACGGCGCCCACTGCAGCAATATAAAGCCAGATATTCCAATCAGGATTATTAGAGTGGTTTAAGCGACGCGTCATGCCTAAAAAGCCGAGTACGTACAATGGCATAAAGGCTACGAAGAAACCGATTAACCAACACCAAAATGACGCTTTACCCCAACGCTCATCAAGCTTAAAGCCCATTGCTTTTGGAAACCAAAAAACAAAGCCGGCTAAGTAGCCAAATACTGCGCCACCAATGATGGTGTTATGGAAATGAGCGATTAAGAATAAGCTGTTATGCAATACATAATCGGCACCAGGGATTGCCAGTAAGACCCCCGTCATACCACCAATACTAAAGGTAACCATAAAACCAAGCGTCCACAGTACGGGAACAGTAATGCGCAAACGGCCACGGTAAATAGTAAACAACCAACTAAATAACTTAACCCCAGTAGGCACAGCTATGACCATGGTCATCACCCCAAAGAAAGCATTTACATTAGCGCTTGAGCCCATAGTAAAGAAGTGGTGTAACCATACAATAAAGCCAAGAATAGAAATGGCACCGCTGGCATATACCATCGATTTATAACCAAATAAACGTTTACCAGTGAAGGTCGACACTATTTCAGAGAAGATACCAAAAGCTGGTAATACTAAAATGTATACCTCTGGGTGACCCCATGCCCAAAACAGGTTGATATACATCATGGCGTTACCGCCGGCTTCATTAGTGAAGAAGTGGAAATCTAAATAACGGTCTAGCGTTAGCATGGCGAGCACTGCGGTTAAAATTGGAAATGATGCTGCAATTAAGATATTTGCCCATGTACATGCCCATGTGAAAATTGGCATTTTCATCAGTGTCATACCAGGGGCACGCATTTTAAATACTGTCACTAGGAAGTTAACAGCGGTTAATAGCGTACCGAGCCCCGATATTTGCAAGGCCCAAATATAATAATCGACCCCCACCCCAGGGCTAAAAGTCAACTCCGACAACGGTGGGTAAGCAACCCAGCCTGTTTTAGCAAACTCACCAAATATAAGTGATAAATTTATTAAAATGGCGCCACTAGCGGTAAACCAAAAACTTAAATTATTTAAAAATGGAAAAGCCACATCACGGGCACCAATTTGCAGTGGTACAACAATATTCATTAAACCAATCATAAATGGCATCGCCATAAAGATGATCATAATAACGCCATGAGCGGTGAATATTTGATCGTAATGCTCTGGCGGCAGATAGCCTGGCGCACCACTGGTAGCAAGCGCTAACTGCGCACGCATCATAATGGCATCAGAAAAACCACGAAACAGCATGATTAGTGCTAATAAAATGTACATAACGCCTAAGCGTTTATGATCAACCGAGGTGATCCAGTCACGCCAAAGCACACCCCATTTTTTATATTTTGTTATTAGCCCAGCTATAATAAGCCCGACAACAGCAATCACCGCCATAGTAACCATAATAATAGGTTCATGAAACGGAATTGCATCTATAGATAATTTACCTAAAAACGACATGATTATTCCTCGCCCTGGCTGTGTGATGATGGCATTGAATGATTACCCATTGCTTGATGCTCATTACTCATCTGCTGATGTTTACCCATAGCATGATGTTTTTTATTCATATCGCCATGCGCCTGCATGTATTTCATCACTATGGTATGAAATAAACCGTCATCAACCTTGCCATAATAAGCAACTGGGTTGTTCTCACTTGCTTTTGCAAGCTCAACATAATTGGCATGAGTAAGGTTATTAGCGTTGCTTTTTACTTGTTCAACCCACTGGTTGAAGTCAGCTTTTGTTGGCGTTGCGATGGCATTAAATTTCATACCGGTAAAACCTGCGCCACTGTAATTAGCCGAAAAGCCTTTAAATGTGCCTGGCTGATTAGCAATTAAATGCAGCTTAGTTTCCATGCCCGCCATTGAGTAGATTTGACTACCTAACTGAGGAATGAAAAACGAGTTCATGGTGCTTTCTGACGTGATTTTGTATTCAACCGGTACATTGGCTGGAAATACCAATTCATTCACCGTGGCAATACCTTGTTCAGGGTAAATAAATAGCCATTTCCAATTAAGTGACACCACTTCAACAGTAAGATGTTCACCTTTACCCTCTATCGGTTTATAGGGGTCAAGCTCTTGCGTTGACTGCCAGGTGATCACACCTAAAATAACAACAATAACAATAGGAACCGCCCATACAACAGCCTCAATCTTATTAGAGTGAGCCCATTTTGGTGCGTAAATTTCATGGTTTTGTGTGTCTCTGTATTTCCAAGCAAAATATAAAGTCATCACAATAACGGGGATCACAACTAACAACATAAGCACAGTGGCGATGATGATCAGATTTTTCTCATCAATACCTATCTGCCCTTTTGGGTCGAGTACCCCGCCATTACAGCCTGATAAAATCAGCGCCATACTAGCTAAAGCAATATTAAAAAGGTTACGAATTAACAAGGGACTATCCTAAAACCTAAAGAGTTTTTATTAGCTGCCAAAAATATTTAGCAACGATATTTGATAAAAACCCAAGTTAATTAAGATTGAATTACAAATAATGCAGAGCGAATGCAAGCATGAAGTATTGACCACTGGCTTAATAAAAAACACCTAGCAGAACCAACCCAGCTTTTTAAACACATTAATATAACGCAATAAAAATTAACTTGGGTGAGGTGTGGTTGGCTGAGAGTGTGTAAAAAACACTAAGCTACAATGAAAGTAATCGTTATTTACAGCAAGAATAAATAATTAGATACCACAGGTGTAACCTATACCCATAAAATTAATGGGTAAACAGACAACCTGTAAAGCTAGGTGGAGCACGACAACCATGCGCAGCTTGCACGGGTTGCTGAACTTTAGCCTCGCTAAAAGCAAAGGCTGCTTTACGGAGGATTATCCCAGCACGACGCGCTGGAAACATGTGGAACAATAGCCAACAAAGGCCAATAAGTAACTGACACGATAAGATGGGATGAGCTAAAAATTCGGCAATTGTCAGTAATAATGGCTCTATAAAAAAGCCATCACTGACCAATGCTTCAAGCCTAAAGGCATCCTCAATAGCGCCACTAAGCAACATAACGACATTAAAAACTAATAATGTTACAGCCACACTCACGCCCTTTTTCGCTTTTTTAAAGCGCTCATGCAACACTGACTTACCTAAGGTAAGCAAAGCGCTGGTATGAAACAAAGAAAATGAGTTCAAAAACATTAACCTATTAAAATGACTAATAACAAAATTAGGTATACACCGTGGCAACAAAAACAAGTTGCAGCCGTAAAGCCTTATACAGTGACATGAAATACAGTCTCAACGCATTAGCACTATTTTGCTAAGCTAGATTTGATCCGCATCAATAGAACTTTCAAAACTTACTGAAAGTTCGAGCATGAGTATAACAAAGAGAATTTTCTGTTCAAGATAAAAACACGATTATTTTATTGCCTGAAGATTTATTTATGGCGATATAAATAAAAAACCTCCCGTAGTGAGCTACGAGAGGTTTTTTGTTTAAACAGAAATAAAAAACCTCCCGTAGTGAGCTACGAGAGGTTTTTTGTTTAAACAGAAATAAATCTATTTAAAGAATTTGGTTTTCTTTCCATACTTGCTCTTTGGCTAGACGCTTTTTGCGTTTATCGCATGGATCATCGCAATCACATGCTTTATCAATACCTACAGAGCCTAAGCCTCCGCAGCTACTCGCCATCGATTTTCTTTGAACTATCATGCCTATCGCCATCGCAGCGACAATTAAAATAAGTAAGCCAAAGGTTAGAAAAAAAAGTGACATTGCTTAGCCCCTATTGTTCAGCAATAAAATGAGCTCAAATAGCGTATTTGAGCTCCTTACATTATATACCCTCATGCTAAGGATATAAACCTAAAGACTATAAATAAGGCTTAAACGCAGGACTTGAATAAGTGACTAAACCATCAGGCGATTTAGCAATTAAATACACAGGTAAATCATGCTGCTGCGCATAGCGTTGTGCTTTTTCCATACCCATTACCGTTAGAGCAGTCGCTAAACCATCCGCGGTCATTGCACTTGGGTGTAAAACTGTGACAGAGACTAAGTCGTGCTTAATTGGCATCCCTGTCATAGGATCAATAAGATGAGTATAGGTTTCGCCATCCATAGTATAAAAGATTCGATAATCACCTGAAGTGGCAATACCGTTATTACCCGGTGTTAATACGCGGTGTACTTTTCGCTCACCTGGGTTAGCATCAGGTTGTTCAATTGCTATTCGCCATGCTTGATTGTCTGGTTTTGTACCAGCAATACGTAACTCCCCGCCAATCTCAACCATGTAATCTGTAATGCCTTTGCTTTGTAATAGCTCAGCCACTTTATCAATACCATAGCCTTTTGCTGTAGCTGAAAACGACAATTCTAAATCAGCCATCGTTTTTGCTAAGCCTTGCTCGTTAAGGACCAACTTATCTATACCAATGTTATTGATCATATTTGCCAGAGCTTCATCCGTTGGGCGCTTTGTTGGTTTTTTATCAGGACCAAACCCCCATAAATCAATTAGCGGTCCCATAGTCACATCGAGTGTTTTAGTTGAATCACCAATTCGTATAGATTCTGCAATAACCGCTCTAAAATCATCACTAATTGGCATTACTTGATTAGCACCTAAACGGTTAAAGGTGTTTATTTCTGAATCCTCAATATAGGTCGACATAGACTGGTTAATATCAACTAAAACCGCATCTATTTCTGCTTGTACTGCTTGAGGGTCCACTTGATCAGCGTAAAACTTGATGTGGTAAGTTGTCCCCATCGTTTTACCTTCAAGGTAAGCTTCTTCGTTGTGTTGTGAATTGCCACAACCGGTAATAAGTAACGTGGATATGATTAAAAATAAGGCTACCACGCCTTTAACTGTGCTTAATCGATTCATAATAGCCTACTTATAAAGGTTAAATAGAGTATCAACTAAAATCAGCGGTAAAGCCAAACTCAGTCAGTTGATATAAAAAAGCCTCATAACACTTAGTGCTATGAGGCTGGTATTTTAACTAAATTTATTTAGTTTGGGTATTAGCCACCGAAATCATCTAATAAGATGTTTTCGTCTTCTACACCTAAATCTTTAAGCATAGAGATAACTGCCGCATTCATCATTGGAGGACCACACATGTAGAACTCACAATCTTCAGGCGCTTCGTGATCTTTAAGATAGTTCTCAAATAACACGTTATGGATAAAGCCTGTGTAGCCTTCCCAGTTATCTTCTGGTTGCGGATCTGAAAGCGCTGTGTGCCAAACGAAGTTTTCGTTTTGCTCAGCTAGGCCGTCAAAATCTTCAACATAGAACATTTCACGCTTAGAACGCGCACCATACCAGAAACTAATTTTACGCTTAGAGTTTAAACGCTTAAGTTGGTCAAAGATATGTGAACGCATTGGTGCCATACCTGCACCACCACCTACGAATACCATTTCAGCGTCTGTGTCTTTAGCGAAGAACTCACCAAATGGACCAGAAATAGTTACTTTATCGCCTTCTTTAAGTGACCAAATATACGAAGACATTTTACCACATGGTAGGCTCAAGTTTCTTGGCGGCGGCGTAGCGATACGCACGTTAAGCATAATAATGCCTTCTTCTTCTGGGTAGTTAGCCATTGAGTAAGCACGAATTGTTTCTTCGTCTACTTTTGACTCCAGGTCGAAGAAACCAAAATGGTTCCAATCGCCACGATACTCTTCAGGAATATCGAAATCAGCGTATTTAACATGGTGAGCTGGCGCTTCGATTTGGATGTAACCACCCGCACGGAACGGCACTGACTCGCCATCTGGAATTTGTAGCTTAAGTTCTTTGATGAACGTTGCTTTGTTATCGTTAGAGATAACTTCACAATCCCATTTTTTAACACCGAAAATTGACTCTTCAAGTTCAATTTCCATGTCATTTTTAACATTAACCTGACACGCTAAACGACAACCTTCACGTGCCTCACCTTTAGAGATGTGGTCAAGTTCAGTTGGCAGAATATCACCGCCACCTTCTTTAATGTGAACGCGACACTGACCACAAGAGCCACCGCCACCACATGCAGAAGATACGAAAATACCTGATTCAGATAGTGCACCTAAAAGCTTACTACCCGCTGATGTTTTAATGGCTTTGTCTGGATCGCCATTAATACCGATGATGATGTCACCGCTTGCAACTAGCTTAGATTTAGCACCAATGATGATTAAAACTAGTATTACAACGATAGCGATGAAAACACCAACGCCTAAGAAAATATCCATGATTGACCTCGCTATTATTACAGTGAAATACCAGAGAATGACATAAAGCCAAGACCCATCAAGCCAACAGTGATAAAGGTAATACCTAGACCACGTAAACCATCTGGTACGTCTGAATACTTCATTTTCTCACGGATACCTGCAAGTAATGTAATTGCAAGCGCCCAACCCACACCAGCGCCAATACCATAAACAACAGACTCGCCGAAGTTATAGTTACGCTCAACCATGAATGATACCGCACCAAAAATTGCACAGTTAACTGTGATTAGTGGTAGGAAAATACCTAATGCGTTGTACAGCGGTGGGAAGAACTTATCTAATGCCATTTCAAGAATTTGCACCAGTGCAGCAATAACACCAATGAACGTTAAGAAACGTAAAAAGCTAAGATCCGCTTCTGGGTAACCAAGCCACTCTAATGCACCCGGTGCAAGTACCGCATGGTAAACCAAGTTATTAACCGGTACTGAAATACCTAATACAACAATAACCGCTACCCCTAGACCAATTGATGTAGTTACTTTTTTAGACACGGCTAAGAAAGTACACATACCTAGGAAGAAAGCTAACGCTAAGTTTTCAATAAAAACGGCTTTTACAAATAAACTAATATAATGTTCCACTTATCGCCCCTTACGCTTTAGCTTCTACTTGATCTTT
This sequence comes from Pseudoalteromonas sp. 2CM28B, assembly GCF_023161935.1. Taxonomy (NCBI): domain Bacteria; kingdom Pseudomonadati; phylum Pseudomonadota; class Gammaproteobacteria; order Alteromonadales; family Pseudoalteromonadaceae; genus Pseudoalteromonas; species Pseudoalteromonas sp. 2CM28B. The sequence continues at coordinate 101,357 of NZ_JALNTH010000019.1, read as the reverse complement.
CTTATAAGTACGAAGTACCCAAATGAATAAACCAATAATGAAGAATGCACTCGGTGGTAAGATCAATAGACCCATAGGTTGGTACCAACCACCATTTTGTACTAATGGAATAATATCAACACCGAATAGTGTTCCCTTACCAAATAGCTCACGAATGAAACCAACAGTAAGTAATACCACTGAGTAGCCTAAACCATTACCAATACCATCTAAGAATGACATAAGTGGTGGCGACTTCATTGCGTACGCTTCAGCACGACCCATTACAATACAGTTAGTAATGATTAGACCAACGAATACTGATAACTCTTTTGCCGTAGCGTAAGAGAAAGCTTGTAGTACTTGGTCAACCACGATTACTAATGATGCAATAATCGTCATCTGTACGATGATACGTACTGATGATGGGATATGGTTACGAATAGTCGAGATAAAAAGGCTAGAGAATGCAGTTACCAAGGTCAATGCGATTGACATGATTAATGCATTTTTTAAGCTAGACGTTACCGCTAGCGCAGAACAAATACCAAGTACTTGTAATGCGATTGGGTTGTTAGCGAAAACTGGACCGAATAGGACCGCCTTCATTTCTTTAGTATCAGCCATTAGTTCAATGCTCCTTTACGTACTTTCGCAAGGAAAGGGCCAAAGCCATTTTCGCCAGTCCAAAAGTCAACTGCATGGTCAACACCATTAGACGTTAATGTAGCACCTGAAAGACCGTCGATCTTGTGCTCATCACCGGCTGCAGTCCCTTTAACGATTTGGATTGGTAACTCTTTACCTTCCCACGTTGCAGTCCACTGTGGGTTTTGAATTTCACCACCTAAACCAGGTGTTTCGTTATGTTTGTAGAAAATAATGTCTTTAATAGTTTCGCCATCGCTTTCAAGCGAGATAAAACCGTACATTAAACCCCATAAACCATAACCCTGAATAGGAAGGATGATTGCATCAGTAGAGCCATCGTCTTTTTTAGAGATGTAAACAGGCGCACGTTTGGTAATACGTTGAATACCTGCGATGTCCTTAATCCCATTCTCTTTTAAAGATTTACTTAAATCAGCATCGTATTTGCTTTTTTCAAAGTCGAAATCTTCTACCGGCTCAGCAAACTCACCACTTTGCATATCAACAAAGCGAGTTTCGATTTTAGCTTCAAACGTTTCGGCAACGTTATCAACTTTACCAATACCAGCAGCAGCTAAGATATTACTTTGAATATCTTTTGCTTTATTTGCTTTTTGCAGAGGGCGAAGTTGCACAGACGTTAGCGACACAATAACTGCACACACTAAACATAATGAGACAACAACAGCTAGCGTTTTGCCAATTGATTCGTTATTACTAGACATTACGTGCCAACCTCCGCTTGATATTAGCTTGCACTACAAAGTGATCGAATAAAGGTGCAAACAAGTTAGCAAACAAGATTGCTAGCATGATGCCCTCTGGGTATGCAGGGTTTACTACACGGATCATAACTACCATAAAGCCAATAAGCGCACCGTATGCTAATTTACCTTTATCAGTAAATGCAGCAGATACAGGGTCAGTTGCCATAAAGAACATACCGAATGCAAAACCACCTAATACCATATGCCAGTACCAAGGCATAGCAAACATAGCATTGGTTTCAGAACCAATAGTATTTAGTATTGATGAGGTTACTACCATACCTAGGAATACACCTAGCACGATACGCCAAGACGCGATACGTACATAAATTAGGAATAAACCACCAATAAGCACTGCTAGTGTAGACGTTTCGCCCATAGAACCTTGAATGAATCCGTAAAACGCATTCCACCAAAGCTCAATATCAGTCGCGTAATTTAACGTACCAGCAAACGCTTGACCAAGCATAGTCGCGCCAGAGAATGAATCTACGGCAGTCCATACTGTGTCACCTGAAATTTGTGCAGGGTATGCGAAGAATAAAAACGCACGACCAGCAAGCGCAGGGTTTAAGAAGTTACGACCTGTACCACCAAATATTTCTTTTGCGATAACTACACCAAAAGTAATACCTAGCGCAACTTGCCATAAAGGAATCGTTGCAGGCAGGATTAATGCAAATAATACAGAGGTTACGAAGAAACCTTCATTTACTTCATGCTTACGCACAGAAGCAAACAATACTTCCCAAAAACCACCGACAATAAAGGTTGTTGCATAAATAGGAAGGAAAAAACATGCTCCGTAGAACATTTTTGCGCCCCAACCAGCATCAACGGTTAACTCACCGCCTAATAACTGGAATAAACCTACTTGCCAAATGTTAGCTAGTTCAAAACCATTACCAAGCGCGATTGCCGCTTGATGACCAATATTGAACATACCAAAGAACATGGCAGGGAACGTCGCCATCCACACTAAAATCATCATGCGTTTTAGGTCGATGTTATCACGAACGTGAGTTGAACCTTTGTTTACGTAACCTGGCGTGTAAAAAATAGTCGCAGCGGCTTCATACAGCGCGTACCATTTCTCATGCTTACCACCTGGTTCAAAATGCGGTTCGATATCTTCTAAGAAAGTTTTTAAGCCCATTTTAGCCTTCCTTCTCGATCGTAGTTAAGCAATCGCGTAGGGCTGCGCCGTACTCGTATTTGCCAGGACAAACGAAGGTGCATAACGCTAAATCTTCTTCATCTAATTCAAGCGCACCTAATGAAATTGCACTATCTAAATCACGAGACAATAAGTCACGTAATAAAAGCGTTGGCAAAATATCAAGTGGCATAACACGCTCATAGCTTCCAAGTGGAACCATGGCACGTTTTGAACCGCCCGTAGACGTTGTCATTTTAAATAAACGACTCGGTGTAAGGTGAGACAAGAATGTACGCGTTACAGAGAATTTATCACTACCTGGTGCAATCCAGCCAAAAAATTCTTTTTCGCGACCTTCAAGTAAAACAGATACTTGAACATGGTAACGACCTAAGAATGCATGAACACCAGACGACGTAGCACCGGCAAGTACAGAACCAGAAATAACACGGTTATCACCGTCTTCTAATTCGCCTGCCACTAAGTCATCTAGTGAAGCACCTAATTGTGTTTTCACTAAACGAGGATTTTTAACGCGTGGACCTGCGAGAGAAACAACACGGTCTGTGTAAATTTCACCAGTAAGGAAAAGGTGACCATACGCAATAACGTCTTGGTAACCAATGTGCCAAACTTGCTTACTAGCAGATACTGGGTCAAGGTAATGGATATGAGTGCCAACAAGGCCAGCCGGATGCACGCCACCAAACTCATGCACTTCTACTTGAGCAATAGGTGAACTAGGAACTTGACTACCTGCTTGCTTACAAACAAATACTTTGCCATCGGTTAAACGTGACACAACAGCCAAACCAGCTTCAAATGCTTTCGCATTTTCAGCAATAATTACTGCAGGATCTGCAGCAAGTGGATTGGTATCGATAGCTGTCACAAAAATAGAGCTCGGATTTGCATCCAACGCTGCTACTTTACTAAATGGACGAGCACGAAGTGCTACCCATTGACCCGATTGAACTAGTACTTCTTTAGCTTTTTCACGATCTAAGCTGTTAAGCTCAGTTTCCGAGAAAGAACCAAAGGTGATTTGCTCACTGCCGTTTACTTCAATAACAACAGATTGCAGAACACGTTTAGCACCGCGATTAATTTCTTTTACTGTACCAGAAGCTGGTGCAGTAAATAATACGCCTGGGTTCTTTTTATCTTCAAAAAGTACCTGGCCTTTTTTGACTTGGTCATCCACACGAACATGCATGGTTGGACGCATACCGATAAACTCTTCACCTAGCACAGCTACACGTTTGACGGCAGAACCATCATGAATAACTTGCTGAGGTGCGCCCTCTAAGGGTAAATCCAGACCTTTTTTTATATTGATCATACGCACTTGCACTACATTAACGGAAAGAAACTGAAAAATCGTACTAACCACGCCGCTATTTGTATTATTGCAAGCTATATAAAATGACTCGCTAAAAATACCAAACAAGCAGCGCAGTAAAACTCCTCACATATTACTTTGATTTTAACATTATTGTGGCTGACTATGCGAGTGTATTTATGAAAATTATACGAGAGAAACGTTTATTTAGTTTTGTAATTAACAATTAATAAAATACAAGCTAGACCAAAGTGGTAAATTAGCCAACAATTAGCAAATATTTTTTAAATCAAAGCTAAAAGACAAAAAAGCCGCACAAGGCGACTTTTTCAAAAATGCGTTATCAACGACAAGTTAGTCAATCATATTAGCAATAGGTGCAACAGGATTTACATCTTGTTCATAATCAACCGCGTCAATACCAAAACCAAACAAGCGTAAAAATTCATTATGGTAACCAATATAATCGGTTAACTCATCAATTGAGTTTGTATCTACACTATCCCAAATGGCTTGAACGCGAGATTGAACATCATCTTCCAGTTCTTTATAGTTTTGGAATAAATGCCCGCCATCATCAAAGCGAGGTGAATCACCATATAAGTTCTCACTAAATAGCGCATGAATTTGCTCAATGGTGCCTTCATACGTGCCATCAGCCTTCATCACTTTAAATAAGGCAGAAATATAAAGTGGCATGATTGGAATTGCAGAGCTTGCTTGAGTAACAACCGCATTAAGCGATGAAACGTAGGCTTCACCATTTAAATCTTGGGTAGCAGCTTTAATAGCAGCAGTGGCACGGTCTAAATCTTCTTTGGCTTTACCAATTGTTGCATGACCGTAAATTGGCCACGTTAGTTCTTTACCAATATAAGTGTAAGCCGTGGTTTTAAAGTTATCTGCTAATACATCAGCGTTCTTAAGTGCGTCAATCCACATTTCCCAATCTTCGCCACCCATTACTTTAATGGTGTTGTCGATATCGTCTTGGTTTGCCGCTTCAACAGTTACTTCATCAATTTCACGCTTTGACGTATTCAAGTTTTTAGTGGTTACCGCATTACCAATTGGCTTAAGCGTTGAAGAAAACACTTCGCCGGTATTTGGATCAGTACGACGAGGTGACGCTAAGCTGTAAATAATACAGTCAACTTTACCTAATTCAGCTTTAATGGTGTCGATTGCTTTTTGTTTAATTTCGTTAGAAAACGCATCACCATTAATATTTTTTGACCATAAACCTTCAGCTTCAGCGGCTGCTTGAAACGCCGCCGTATTATACCAACCCGCAGAGCCTGTTTTACGCTCAGTGCCTTCTTTTTCAAAGAACACACCTAATGTTTTAGCGCCACCACCAAATGCAGCGGTAATGCGAGACGCTAGGCCATAACCTGTAGACGCACCAATAACTAATACATTTTTAGGTGCATTTTTTAACGCCTCTTGCTGCTTAACATAATTAATTTGTTCTTGTACATGCTCTGCACAGCCTACTGGGTGTGCATTGGTGCAGATAAATCCGCGAATTTTAGGCTTAATGACCATTGATCATCCTATATCTTTTACAATAAAAATTAGCGCTAGTTTAAAGGCTAAAACAAAAAAAACTGATCTGATCAGTTACTCACTGCTCAAACCAATTCACTATACCTGTTATCCAACTTTTGAGCCGCCCATGCAATTAGGTGACTGCGGCGCTTCGCCGTCGTGCTCTGTAAATTCCTCAGGGGTATAAGTGTGCATCGCAAGCGCATGAATATGATTTGCCAGCTCATCTTTTAAAATTTCATTAATTTGACGATGACGCTGCAATAATCGCTTACCAGCAAATTCCTCACTGACTACAATCACTTTAAAGTGTGATTCAGTGCCTGCACTGTGCATATGGCTTTCGTTGATCACATTTAAATGCTTGCACGCAATCGCATCGGCTAGCTTGTTACGTATTTGTTGTTGCATTGACATAAAAACCATCCTCAAAATTCAGTTATGTGCTTACTATAACAACTGCGGCTATACCATGGCTAATGCTATTTAACTGAAACTATTATTAGAGTCTGTTGACCTTTCAAGATTAAATCTGCAGCAACCTGTTTAGTATTTAGGCAAGGCAGAGCCTATGTGGTGTGGTTATTCCCCATAAATAGGCGCTGCCCTTCGGGTTCTGCCTAGGGGCGATTTACTCTTTTGTTGCCTACATGGATGTAGGTAAGGGGCGTGAGCAGGACGCGTAAGCTTTGCTCGGCTTTTACTTATTCTTACATGGATGTAAGCCAGTAGAATAACGCAGGAGCAGTTATCGAGCCCACTCAGTTACAAACCTCGCGCCACGATTAAACCGCTCCTAGTTTGAACAAATTATAATCCGCAAAGATCAACAGACCCTGATATAGCGAAACGTTAAACTTATTCGAGGGTGTTTAAGCGTTGTTTGTTTGGGCAATGCATGTTGGTAATTTTGTTGGCTTTGACCGCTCATTATTAAACAGCTACCACTTTGTAATTTAATGTTAGTAATGCTGTTACTTACTTTGTGTTTAAGTTTAAATAATCGCTCTGCGCCAAGCGATACACAGGCTATGGTAGGCTCAGACCCTAGCTGCGCCTCATCATCGCTATGCCAGCCCATACTATCGTGGCCATCTCGATAGTAATTAACCAAAATTGAATTAAACGGTTGCTGTAGGTAATTTTCTAAACGTGTTCGCATAGCAAGTAATACGTCTGGCCAAGGCTCTAAATCGAGTTTATGCCCAGAATAGCCGTACTCAAGATTCTCTTCGCTGATAAAACATTGCAACCTTGGTATTGGCCCCGTTTTGCCAAACACCGTGATATTTGGTTGTTGCCAATTTAAGTTTTGCTGCAAATAATAAAATAAACCGAGGCTTTTTTGCGCACTAAGCACCTTACTTTGATAAGAAAAGCCATTTGGTAACAGTTGGGGGTTGGCGTTTGGCGGTTGCATGTTAGAATTTACCTATCATTTGATTACTGATCATTAAACTATTATGACTACGCAAGCTACGCTCGGCGATAACACCTTTACTCTTGAACGCTTTCCTTTGGATCAAAAAAACCGCAGCTTACAAGCGTGGGATTCAGCAGACGAATACCTCATTGACTATGTTAATGAACACTACCCTGATTGTCGCTCGTTACTGATCTTAAACGACAGCTTTGGTGCACTTAGCTGTTATTTTAGCAAACAACAGTTAACTGTTTGTTCAGTAAACGACTCTTATATTAGCCATCAGGCGGCGGCTCATAACTTAGCGCAAAACAAAATTGCAACAACCGCGTTTAGCCAGCTTGATAGTTTATCGGCTTTACCTGAGCAAGTAGACCTAGTGTTAGTAAAAGTACCACGCACGTTGGCTTTTTTACAGTATCAGTTATCTGAACTAAGCGAAGTGCTCGCGCCAGGTACACCGGTTATTGGTGCTGCAAAAACTAAAGACGTGCATAACTCTACTATTAAAGCATTTGAAAACTTTATTGGTGAGACGAAAACAAGTCTTGCAGTAAAAAAATCACGTTTAATTATTAGCCAAGCCGCTGGCGGTTATAAAGGCGCAGATTTCCCAGTGAGCTGGCCACTCGAAGGCACTGATTTTACAATAAGCAATCATGCCAATGTGTTTTCACGTGATTCACTTGATATAGGTGCGCGCTTCTTTTTTAATTATTTGCCACAAACAAATAAAGCCAAAAATATTATAGATTTAGGCTGTGGTAATGGCGTGGTTGGTTTAATGACATTAGCGCGCTGTCCTAATGCTCATATTAGCTTTGTTGATGAATCATATATGGCGGTTGAATCAGCTCGACTCAACATTGAATTAAACATGGAAGACAAGTTTGAACAATGTACTTTTATAGAGAATGATTGTTTAACTGACTTTGAACGTAAAAGTGCTGATATTGTATTGTGTAATCCGCCATTTCACCAAGCACAAGCGGTTACCGACCACATAGCATGGCAAATGTTCAAGCAAGCAAAAGACACATTAAAAGAAGGTGGCGAGTTGCGTATTATTGGCAATCGTCATTTAGATTATCATGGCAAACTAAACCGTATGTTTGGTAACTGTACTTTATTAGGCTCTAATAAAAAGTTTGTGGTACTCAGCGCAACTAAAAATAGTGGGACGTTATAAATGAAACTCATAAAGATATTATTGAGCTGTTGTACTTTAGTGGTTTTTTCGGGATGTGCCAATCAGCCTAATCAGCTTATTCTCAATCCCGTCTATAAAAGTGGACAAATAAGCTCAATCAATAACAGCTTAAACACCAGCGTGATTGATTTACGTGGTGACAGTGCAACCTTAAAGTTGATTGAATCGAGCAAAACAAAAACCATTGCCAGCACGGGTATTACTGAGTCTGTTAAAAGTGCACTAGACAGTGCGCTTAGTCGCAATGGCGCCAGCATTTCTAATTTAGCGCAATTGCGCTTTGAGTTAGATATTCACGCACTGCAAGCGGTAGTTACAGAAAAGCTAATGAGCCATACCAGTGATGCCAAGATTGAATTTGAAGTGCGGGTGATTCGCCCTACCAGTAATTTCAGTAAGCGTTATAGCGGTAATGCTAATTTATCTGGACCACTTGGTCATGATAGAGCAAAAATTGAAGGTCAGCTCAATAAGTTGACTGAGCAGTTAATTACCCGCATTGTATCTGACCCTGAATTAATTGCATTTTTAGAAGGTTAATAATGAAGCAACTTTTTTTAATCTGCGTAAGCTTATTTTTTAGCGTAAATAGTTTAGCGGCACAAGAAGGCCGCTTTGTGCAAAAAGATAATATTTTCCCTCGAGTAGAAATTGTGACATCGTTGGGCAGCATTGTGGTTGAGCTAGACCGCTCAAGAGCCCCTATTACGGTCAATAACTTTTTGACTTACGTGTCTGATAAAAGCTATCAAGGCAGCGTGTTTCATCGTGTAGAACGCGATGTAGAAAATGATCGTGACTTTGTAATTCAAGGCGGTGGTTATGATAAAGATTACGATGGCCTACATGAAAACGACCCTATTTTTAATGAAAGCGGTAACGGCTTAACAAACGATATGTATAGCATTGCGATGGCTTATCAAGACCGTGAACCACACTCAGGAACGCGTCAGTTCTTTTTTAATATGGATGATAACGATCATTTAAACCCTGGCCGTGATTGGGGATTTGCCGTGTTTGGCAGTGTGATGGAAGGCTATGAAACACTCGATAAAATCATGGCTGTAAAAACCGGATTTAATGACAAAATTGGCTACAACTTTGTACCCGAAAAACCGGTCGTTATATTAAATATTAAGGTGCTTGAGCAAGTTCCTTTATAACTTTTTTAATAAGAGCAGCCTTAGCTGCTCTTTGTATAAGCCAATGAGCCTCTATGAATAGCACACTTTCTGTTAGCGAATACTTTTCTTATTTTAAAGATAAACGTTTGATTAATGTTTTTATATTTGGAATGAGCAGTGGCTTTCCGTGGGTATTAATTGGCTCAGTAATGTCGGCATGGCTTAAAGATGAAGGTTTGAGCCGCAGCATGATTGGCCTATTTGGCATTGTGTTTGGTGCCTACAGCATCAACTTTTTATGGTCACCTTTAATAGACCGCACTAAACTGCCCTTTTTATATAATTGGCTTGGTCAGCGCCGTAGTTGGATCCTGTTTTGCCAAAGCTTTATTTTGCTTGGCACATTGCTACTTGCAGGACTTGATTTGAAAGCAAACCTAGCAGTTGCCGCCGCACTTTGCTTGTTAATCGCCATAGCCTCTGCCACGCAAGATATTGCAATTGACGCCTTTCGGATAGACACCCTTAGTGAAAATGAATCTCACAAAGCCACCGCGGCGGCTGCAATGGCCACCTCAGGTTGGTGGACTGGCTATGCTTTATTAGGAGCTGTGCCTTTTTACATGGCTGATATGCCAAATATTGACTGGCCACAGGTGTATTATTTTTTATCCGTGATTATGCTGTTATTAATTAGCTGTGTATTTTGGGCTAAAGAGCCACAATCAAATCGCGAAGCCGTACATGCCGAACTAGAACGTGTTTATCTTGAAAAACTCGCCGCAACTAAACAAACACCACTGACAAAAACGCTTGCATGGCTAGGCGTTACCGTGGTTGATCCGTTTAAAACCTTTTTTGCTAAAAATGGCGTTAAAACCGCGTTGGCGCTGCTGGCGTTTATTTTCTTATTTAAGATTGGTGAAGCATTTTTAGCGCGGATGTCGATTGTATTTTATAAAGAAGTTGGCTTCAGTAATACACAAATAGCAAATTACTCAAAACTCGGCACGGGGTTAATCACCATTTTATTTGCCTTTTTGGGCAGTATTTTTAACCATAAATATGGCATTGTGAAAGGCTTATTTATTAGTGGCGTAGCCATGGCAGCATCTAACTTAATGTTTTCTTGGATTGCCTTAGCTGGTCCACAAGAGCACTTATATGCAATGGCAATTGTAGTTGATGGCTTTACCCAAGCTTGGTCTTTAGTGGCAATGGTTGCTTTTATATCTATGTTGTGTGACAGAGCATTTAGCGCCACCCATTATGCACTACTAGCATCTCTGGGTAATTTAGGGCGTACGTTATTATCGAGTTACAGCGGTGTGGTTATTGATGATTGGCTAATGGGGAATTGGTCATTGTTCTTTGTATTAACTGCGCTTATGGTTTTACCCTCATTAGTGTTTTTATTTCTAATTAGGCACAAACTATATTCACTAGAGCAAAATTATCATAAAAATACCTAATGCATCCCTGCACTAGTATTGGCTGTAGACGCTAATTTAACTTTACGATTAGAGCCAAAAAGAAAGCGTTAGTCAGCTTTAATTAAGCTTAATGCTTCATACGGGTCGACTTCTAATGCATTACAGTAGCGAACAAACTCAATTACATCTAAACGACGTTCCTGATTTTCAATTTTGCCAATAAAAGAATGTGGCGTACCCAAGATTTGCGCTAAGCTGCGCATGGTGTAGCCTTTTTCATGGCGTTTAGTTTTAAGCCACTTTGTTAATTTTGCATTTTCTTCCGAAGATACGGTTTTACCCATCATATACAACTCCTACTCGTTGTTTAAATATACATATAGCTAAGCGCTTAAAATCGCCAACACTGTAAAACTACAACCACTCACTAAAGCGCAGTGTAAACGCTTACAATTCAACCAATAAAAAACGCTCAAATATGTATTAACACTTTATTATTGTGAAAAATGAAACCTTGCCCGTTTCACTCTTGGATACATTATATACCATTCACCGTTGTTCTGAATGATTAATTAGTAATTATGCGATTAAAGTTTAGCAACAAATATTTACTAAGTCTGAATAAGGTTAAATATTTTATAACTTTTTTGTTTCATTTAAATATAAGCCGTTTATTATTAACTTATTATTTGCTTAAAAAGGCTAAATCATGTTTAGACTACTTTTTTTACTGCCTATTATTTTATGCTTGGGCTGGTACTTTTTTTTGCGCCATTATGCAATTCCAATCAAACAGGGTAAAAAAGGCTTTATCTATATTTTAGTCTTCTCTGCGTTTGTGCTTGGCTTTTTTGTGTTAATGATGCAAATAACAGAATACAGCCCAACTGAGTTATGATTTTTTAAGCACATAAAAAAACCGCTGATTAAGCGGTTTTTTTGGATAACGATATTTTTATACGCTAAAACTAGCGCCACAGCCACACGTTGTTGTGGCATTAGGGTTAGAGACAAAAAAGCGTGCCCCTTCTAATCCCTCGGTGTAATCAACTTCACCATCAACTAAATATTGGATACTCATAGGGTCAATGACTAAGGTAACCCCGTTTTTAACAATTTCTAAATCGCCAGGATTCGCTTTTTCATCAAAAGTAAAACCGTATTGAAAACCTGAACAACCACCGCCTGTGACATAAACACGCAGTTTTAGATCTGGGTTTTCTTCTTCGTCGATTAACTGTTTAACACGCACAGCGGCTGCGTCGCTAAACTTAATGGGTAATTCTTCAGACATTTTATAACCCTCAATACCTTTATACTAATGCATCAGATTATCTAATACCTGAGTGTTTTAATCAAGTATAGTAAGCTCGCGTTTATAAGCTTTAATTAAAACAATGCGCGTTTAATCTGTTCAGTGAATCAATATACTATAAATTTAATTTAAATTAATCGGTTGTTAAAAATCTCAAGGACTTCCCTAGACTATTTTGATAAACTTGACGCCTAAAAATGCTACGGGGAAATAAAGCATGTGGCTTGAGCGACTGAGACGTCGATTAGCAAAACCAAAAACATCCGTACAATTATGCTTATTGGGCGTAAGTGCCGGACTAATTGCTGCATTTTTCATTATACTGTTTCGCCTAACCATTTTATTTTTTCAAAGTTTATTTTTAGAAACCCCTGACGACTTTACTACTCTCCCTACCCTAGAACGGGTATTAATGCCTTTGATTGCTGCACTTCTGATAGCCACATTTGCGGCTTTTACCGGCTTTAAACATTACCGCTTGGGTATCCCCTTTGTAATACACAGAATAAAACGTCATTACGGGCAAATGCCACTTTATAATACGGTTAACCAGTTTGTAGGCGGCGCGTTTGCACTGATCAGCGGTTTTTCTGTTGGCCGCGAAGGCCCCTCAGTTCACATGGGAGCAGCAGGGGCAAGCATATTAGCAAATAAACTACACTTACCCCACAACGCTATGCGTACCCTCAGTGGTTGTGGCGTTGCCGCGGGCATTGCTGCGTCGTTCAATACCCCCCTGGCTGCGGTTATTTTTGTAATGGAAGTCGTGCTCAGAGAATACAAAGTGCATATTTTTGTGCCGATTATGCTCGCAGCCGTTACCGGCGCATTAGCAACACAGTTTGTATTTGGTGAAGGCTCAGAACTTGCGCTAATAAGCATTGCGCCTTTAAGTGGTTGGCATTACCCCTATTTAGTTTTGTGCGGCATGGGATTGGGCGCGGTGGCTTATGCTTTTAATCAAAACTTAATGCTGATTATTAAAACCTTTAAACCACTTAGTATGTTTCCACGTTTAATAATTGCAGGGTGTATTGCCAGTTTAATTGCTTACGCAGTTCCACAAGCAATGGGCTCGGGTATGAGTGCGATAACTATTGCGGTTGAGTCACCTGAAAATATACAACTACTCACCACTATTTTAATTGCTAAGTTATTAGCCACCTTATTTGCTATTGGCTTAGGTATTCCTGGTGGGTTGATAGGTCCGGTTATTGGGCTGGGCGTTTTAACCGGTACTTTAATGGCATTTTTTGCTCAATTTATTAGCCCCGGCACCGATATAGCCGGCACTTACGGGGTGCTGGGCATGGCAGGCTTATTAGCGGCCACACTACACTCCCCCTTAGCGGCACTGACCACCGTAATGGAGCTGACCTCGTCACCGGAAATTATTGTGCCAGCGATGATCGTCATTACTACCGCCTACGTTACAGCTTTACAGGTATTTGGTAACCGCTCAATATTTTTACAGCAATTAGACTTTCAAGGGCTTCCCTATCATGTCTCTCCCGCCACTGAAGCCTTACAAAAAGTAGGAGTGATGGATGACATGGATGAAGACTTTAAACTGCTCTACTCCGACGATAAAGAGCAAATAAAAAACAGTCTAGATGCCATGGACAGCCAAACACCATTAATTGTATTTGATGAAGAAAATGGTTATCGCCTAGCTGAATATGACTTAAGTTTAATGTCTGATCAGGCGGTCAATATAAAATACATTAGCTTACAAGGTATTAGCAGCCAAGCCACCCTTGCAGATGCATTTGAAATTTTGAATGATAAACGCAGTGGTGCACTTTATGTATATAACTTGCTAGATAATCAACAAATTATGGGATTACTAAGGTGGGATCAAATCCACCATATTTTAACCATACGTAACAGTTTACTTTAACAATAATGAGAACAATATGAGCGCATTATTAATTTACAAAACCTTGCACGTATTTTTTATGATTGCTTGGTTTGCCGGTATTTTTTACCTACCTCGACTTTTTGTTTATCACGCTATGAGTGAAGAAAAATCGTGTAACTCAATGCTAAAAGTAATGGAACGTCGGCTACTTTATTTTGTTACACCTTTTGCGGTACTTACCGCAGTATTTGGTGTATTAACTATTGTTGAATACGGCCGCGAATGGTTTCGTTACAGCATGTGGCTGCATTACAAACTCGTGCTGGTGATTATTTTATATATTTATCATGGCTACTGTTTCAAATTGTTAGCTGATTTTAAACACGATAGAAATACTAAAAGCGATCGGTTTTATCGCATTTTCAACGAGCTACCCGTTTTAGCGCTACTCGTTATTGTCGCTTTGGCGATTATTAAGCCAAGCTTTTAGCAAAGGCTTATAAATTACGCTGCCAAGTCGCATACTAAGTTTGTATAATACGCGCGATTGCGTGCTCCTTTGTGGATTATCGCGCCTTTTTGAATAACTAGGAATAACCCCATGTTCAGTTTCCAAGGTGAAAATATACTCTCTGTTAATCAACTCGATCGAGACTGTATTGAACGCATATTTGCTGTAGCAAAAAAAATGGAGCCATACGCAAAAAAACAAAAGCGGACCAATGTGCTTGAAGGCGCTATTTTAGCGAATCTATTTTTTGAACCTAGTACGCGTACTCGTGTTAGTTTTGGCACTGCGTTTAACTTACTCGGTGGACTGGTTCGTGAAACCACCGGTATGCAAAGCTCTGCGCTTGCTAAGGGCGAGTCACTATATGATACCGCACGTGTTATTTCAGCCTATGCTGATGCGGTTGCAATGCGCCATCCAGACTCAGGCTCGGTAGCTGAATTTGCAACAGGTTGCAGCGTACCAGTAATAAATGGTGGCGATGGACCCAATGAGCACCCTACTCAAGCGCTGCTTGATTTATTAACTATTGAGCGAGAGCTTAACCGCTTCGATCAAAATATTGATGGTATGCACATTGCGCTAGTCGGCGATTTAAAATATGGCCGAACCGTTCACTCGCTATCAAAGCTACTATGTCATTACAAAAACATTCGCTTTTCAATGGTTGCCCCTAATGGCTTGCAAATGCCTGACTCAATTTTATCTGTCGTTGAAAATGCAGGACATAAAATTGAACTGGTTGATAAAATGGAAGGTAACTTAGCGGCCGATATTGTTTATCAAACACGTATCCAAGAAGAGCGTTTTCCGTCTCAAGAGGAAGCTAATAAATACCGTGGTGGATTTAGAATTAGCCAGTCTATTTACAATTCCCATTGCAAACCGAACTCGGTGTTAATGCACCCGCTTCCTCGCGATAGCCGTTTAGAGGCAAACGAACTTGATAACGACTTAAATGCTAACGACAATCTAGCGATATTCCGCCAAGTACAAAATGGCGTACTTATTCGTATGGCACTGTTTGCTTTAACCCTCGGCGTAGAAAACAAAGTCGAGCAGTATGAAGTAGACGTTCCTTGGTTTAGCCGCAAACGCGATAGCTAAGCTTTTAATTTTAAAGTGATAAAACAATAGGATTTTTCATGACAATTAGCCAAGACTTATTTAAACGAGCTCAAGACTCTATTCCTGGTGGCGTAAATTCACCAGTGCGTGCATTTAATGGTGTAGGTGGTACTCCGCTGTTTATTACTAAAGCACAGGGCGCGTTTACATTTGATGCTGATGGCAACCGTTACATTGATTATGTGGGCTCTTGGGGTCCAATG
The DNA here is from genome assembly GCF_023161935.1 of Pseudoalteromonas sp. 2CM28B. Lineage (NCBI taxonomy): Bacteria > Pseudomonadati > Pseudomonadota > Gammaproteobacteria > Alteromonadales > Pseudoalteromonadaceae > Pseudoalteromonas > Pseudoalteromonas sp. 2CM28B. The sequence goes on along the minus strand of NZ_JALNTH010000019.1, from coordinate 85,700 downwards.
ATTATGGGCCACAATCACCCTGAAATAAAACAAGCAGTGCATGACGCGGTAGAAAATGGTTTAAGCTACGGTGCACCTACTGAAGCTGAAATTTTAATGGCTGAAAAAGTAAAAGAGCTAGTCCCATCTATCGAAAAAGTACGTATGGTAAGCTCAGGTACAGAAGCAACAATGAGCGCAATTCGCTTAGCCCGTGGCTTTACTGGTCGTGACAAAATCTTAAAATTTGAAGGGTGTTACCACGGCCATGCAGATTCACTGCTAGTAAAAGCCGGCTCTGGCGCATTAACTATGGGTGTACCTAACTCTCCAGGCATTCCTGAAGATTTAGCTAAGCACACACTCACCGTTTCGTTTAACAATATTGAAGAAGTAAAAGCGATTTTTGCCAAGTACGCCGATGAAATCGCGTGTATTATTGTTGAACCAGTTGCCGGTAACATGAACTGTATTCCACCAGTACCCGGCTTTTTAGAAGGTCTGCGTGAAGTATGTGATCAGTACCAATCTGTGCTTATTTTTGACGAAGTAATGACAGGTTTTCGTGTCGCCCTTGGTGGCGCTCAAGCGTATTACAACATCAAGCCAGACCTAACCTGTTTAGGTAAAGTAATTGGTGGTGGCATGCCAGTTGGCGCATTTGGTGGTAAAACAGAAATAATGGATTACATAGCCCCTGTAGGCCCTGTTTATCAAGCGGGTACACTTTCAGGTAACCCTATTGCGATGGCAGCAGGCTTAAAATCACTTGAACTACTAAGCGCTCCTGGCGTTCACGAAAAACTAGAAGCCATTAGTAAAGCGATTTGTGAAGGCTTTGAAGCCGCAGCTAAAAAAGCAGGTATTGCCTTAACGACTAACTACGCTGGCGGCATGTATGGTTTTTTCTTCACCGATGCAGAAAAAGTAACTACTTACCAACAAGCTACTGAATGTGATTTAGAGCGCTTTAAAAAGTTCTTCCACTTAATGCTTGAAGAAGGGGTTTATTTAGCGCCTTCAGCGTTTGAAGCTGGTTTTGTGTGTGCTGCGCACACAGAGCAAGAAGTTCAGGCAACGATTGAAGCGGCAGAGCGCGCTTTTGCCAAGCTATAACGTTTAGCTCATAAGATCACTTACCCATAAAAAAAGCCCTTTCGGGCTTTTTTTGTTTTTACTATTTAACGAATACATTCTGGTCTTGGTTTAAACTCACTGGCTCTAAGCGGTAGCTGAATCACTTTGCCACAGCCCGGTGGTGCTTGCTTCCCGGTTTGCTCGTTTACAAATGCCCACCTAATTGAAGGCGGACGGGTATCGGCAATTGCTTGGGGGTTTAGCGGTTTTAAATAACGAATATAGGTTTCAAGCGCGCCAACACTGCCGGTTAAGCCGGTGCTTTTATTATCGTCACGGCCTATCCATGCAACCGTTACTGTATTTTGATCAAATCCAGCAAACCAGCTGTCGCGTAATTCATTACTGGTACCTGTTTTACCTGCCAACTGGATTGACGGAAAATGTAAGTTTAAGCGCTTAGCGGTGCCATCTTTAGTTACTCGCTTCATAGCATATTTGGTCATGTACATGGCATCTTTATCAAAGCGTTGCTCGTTAATTACTTTGTGCTTATAAAGTACTTTACCAACAGAGTCGGTTAACGCAGAAATAGACGTCAGCTCTCTGTATTCACCGTCTGCTGCAATCGTGGTATAAAGCTGTGCCACTTCAAAGCTCGACATTTCAATAGCCCCTAATAGCAGCGATGGGTATTCATTAATATAGCCTTTAGCTCCTAAGCCCCTGAGCGTGTTAGCCACTTTATCGACGCCTACATCAAGCCCTAAGTTAACTGCCGGTATATTAATACTGTGGCTAAATGCTTTATAAAGAGGCATGGCACCACGGTATTGATGATCAAAGTTTTCTGGCTGCCATACTTTTCCCTCTTCGTTGGTGACTTGCACGGGCGAGTCATCAAGTAACGTCGCTAAGTTATAATGAGGAAGCTGCAGTGCACTTAAATACACTGCCGGTTTAACTAATGAGCCAATATTGCGCTTGGTATCAAGCACCCGGTTAAACCCTGAGTAACGCACATCGCGTCCAGAGACTAACGCTGATACACCGGCTTTTTCAACATTAACGGAGATCATTGCCGCTTCTAATTCTTTGGTATTTGGACGCCTTTCCAAATAAGGTAAACTGGCCTGAATCGACTCTTCCATTGCGGTTTGTTTTTGCAAGTCGAAGTAGGTAAATACGCGCACCCCTGCATCTAACACTTCTTGATCAGGTAGCAGCTGTTTCAGCTCGCGATTAACCAACTCTAAGTAACCTGGGTAAGACTTTTGCAAGCTGGCTTTCATTGGTGCAATATCAATTGCGCGCTTTAACGAGGCTCTATACTCTTTAGTAGAAATAAGTTTGTTATCGACCATTAAACGCAGCACTAGGTCACGACGCTCCATAGCACGTTCTTTGTAACGTCTAGGATTGTAATAAGATGGGCCTTTAACCATAGCCACCAGCAAGGCAATTTGGTCGTACTCTAGTTCATCAACAGGTTTGGCAAAGTAAAACTCGGCGGCCAGCCCCATTCCATGTACCCCTTGGTTGTATGACTGACCTAAGTACACTTCGTTTAAATAGGCTTCGAGAATCTGATCTTTTGAGTAACGGTAATCAAGAATAAGCGCAATAAAGGCTTCATTAATTTTACGTACTAACGAACGCTCACGGGTAAGGTAAATATTTTTAGCCAGCTGCTGGGTTAATGTACTCCCCCCTTGTACGGTGCGGCCTGCGCGAATATTGGTATACAAAGCGCGTAAAATTGAAAATACCGATACACCGTGATGATCATAAAAATCGCGGTCTTCAACTACTAATAAGGTATTTTTAAGCATGTCAGGAAATTTATCTAATGGTACAAACTCTCTATCTTGTTTTGAGTCATTACCAATACGGGCTATTTGTACAGGCTCTAATCTGGCAGTGTTTAAACGACGTCCAAACTTATCTTTAATACTGGCTACCTTCTCTCCAGAGAAGCGCAATTCAATAACATGAGCGCTCTCTAAACCATCATAAAATTCAAAGTCACGGCGAAAAATCTTAATACTATTGGCTGTTTTAATATACTGCCCAGTCCGACTTAAGCGATTAACTGGCGTGTAGTTTAAGCGCTTAAGCTCCCATAAAACCTCTTGCTCTGATAAAAACTGGCCTGGAAAAAAAGTCATTGAGCGGGCATATACTTGTGCCGGAAGTTGCCATTTATTGCCTTCAAACTGGCGAGTTATTTTTGCATCAAGGTAAATAAAATAAAGTGCAATGGCGATAAAAGTCGCCAGACTCAGTTTCCAAAAAATAGAAAACAACGTTTTAAAAAGTGGCCGTTTTGCGGTGCTTGAAGTTTTTTTGGTCGCACTTTTTCGCGCCGATGATTTCGTTGACTTAGTAGCGCGCTTAGTCGAGGGTTTACTGGTCGATGTTTTCTTTTTTTCAGCCATTTAAGTGTAATATATTCCGAAGGTTAATTTAACGCGAGGAGCTTATCACATTACCTTAGCACCTGAAAAATTAACCTCCCCTGAAATCAAAAAAGCCCTAACAGAGTAGGGCTTTGATTGAACACACAATACTTTTAATTAATTACTTCTAACTGATACAAACTCTGGATAAGCATCAATACCACAATCGTGTTGATCCATACCGTTTAACTCTTCTTCTTCGGTAACACGAATACCCATAGTTTGCTTGAGGATTGCCCATACAATGAATGAAGCAATAAACACAAAACTAATAATACATAGTAGGCCAATCAACTGATTAACAATGCTGGCCTCAGCATTAGTAACCGGTACTAGCACGATACCTAGGATGCCACACACACCATGAACAGAAATAGCACCCACGGGATCATCTATCTTCGCTTTGTCCAGTGCGACAATACTAAGTATCACTAATGAGCCACCTAGTAAGCCAAATAAACACGCCATTAGTGGTGATGGTGATAATGGGTCTGCAGTAATAACCACTAAGCCTGCAAGTGCACCATTAAGTACCATGGTTAAATCGGCTTTGCCCCATAAAAGTTTACATAAGAACAAGGCTGAAATTGCCCCCATAGCTGCAGCAGCATTGGTATTAAGTAATATTTGACCTACCGCAGTTGCGTTTTCTTTGTCTGAAATTAATAACTGTGATCCACCGTTAAAGCCAAACCAACCCATCCATAAAATAAACGTACCCAATGTAGCAAGTGGCAAGTTTGAACCTGGAATTGGGTAAATTTCACCATTTTTACCATATTTACCTTTACGTGCACCCAGTAGTATTACACCCGCAAGCGCTGCAGCCGCACCCGTTGCATGGACAATTGCAGAGCCTGCAAAATCAACAAAGCCTAATTCAGATAAGAAGCCGCCACCCCATGTCCAGTAACCTTCAATTGGGTAAATTAATCCTGTAAGTACTACTGTAAACACTAAGAAAGCCCATAACTTCATTCGCTCTGCTACGGCGCCAGATACAATAGACATGGCCGTTGCAACAAACACTACTTGGAAGAAAAAGTCAGACTCTAATGAATGATTAGCATCTGCCGCTTGGCTACCTATTAGCCCACCAAACGAAGGAATAACGCCGCCTTCAACATTATCTACGTACATAATGTTGTAGCCTATCAACAAAAACATAGTACACGCGATAGAATAAAGCGCGATATTTTTAGTTAGAATTTCTGTGGTATTTTTAGAGCGAACTAAACCCGCTTCTAACATTGCAAAACCGGCTGCCATCCACATGACTAAGATGCCAGACATTAAAAAGTAAAACGTATCGAGCGAAAACTTCAGCTCTATAATTGTATTTTCCATGTTGCCCCCTTAAATTGCATCATCATCAAGCTCGCCAGTACGAATACGGACGATTTGGTCTAGGTCGTAAACAAAAATTTTGCCGTCACCAATTTTGCCCGTTCCAGCGACTTTGGTAATGGTTTCTACAACGCGTTGGCAATTTTCACTACGAGTAGCAATTTCAAGTTTAATTTTAGGTATAAAGTCAACCTGATATTCAGCACCACGGTATAACTCAGTATGCCCTCTTTGACGTCCAAATCCCTTAACGTCAACCACTGTCATTCCTTCGATGCCTAAATCAGCGAGTGCTTCACGCACATCATCTAGTTTGAATGGCTTTATTATTGCACTGATCATTTTCACAAAGGCCCCCTTAGGACGCTAGCTTGTTATTGTATTTCCTCTATACAATCCAACCTTTGTGCCATTTTTAAATTAATAATAAAAACATAAACTTAAAAAAATAAATAATATATAAAACAAAAAAGCGCACCATTTAGGTGCGCTTTTTTTATGCAAAATACTGCATTGGTGCGATATCAATGAAATACAAAGAAGGCGTTTAAAAAAAGTCTAACTATTAAACAAAGTTTATTCTTAACAGAGGTGGTTACTCGCTAACTCAACGATTATTATCGGCAGCTAGTCTCAATACTTTTGTTTTTTACTCAAATATCGCTATAACTGCAGTACATAAAATAAAAAGGGTCACTTATGAAATTTAGTCGAAGTCTATTTTTACCCATTGCCGCTATTACGCTCACCCTAAGTAGCGCCTCGTTTGCCGATAATCAACGTCGTATTGATATTGACAGTAAAGTGGTTACCCAGCACAAAGCAAAAATAAATAATGAACGATTTTCTTACACAGTAGCAACTGGCACACAACCGGTATGGGATGACAAGGGAGACGCCATCGCAACCCTTCAATACACTTACTACACGCGCGATAAGGTCGATGATAGAACAAAGCGCCCATTACTTATTTCATTCAATGGTGGCCCAGGCTCAGCGTCAGTTTGGATGCATTTAGCATACACCGGCCCACGCGTTTTAAAAATTGACGACGAAGGCTACCCTATTCAACCTTACGGTGTTAAAGATAACCCTTATTCGGTTTTAGACGTAGCCGACATCGTTTACGTAAACCCTGTAAACACGGGTTATTCGCGTGTCGTTGAAGATAAAGATGGTAACCTTCTACCAAAGGATAAACAAAAAGAGTTATTTTTTGGTGTGAATGCCGATATAAAATACCTAGCAGAATGGCTTAATACTTTTGTATCTCGAAATGAACGCTGGCGCTCTCCAAAATTTTTAATTGGTGAAAGCTATGGTACAACGCGTGTATCAGGCTTAGCGCATGAGCTACAAAATAGTCAGTGGATGTACATTAACGGTGTTGTACTCGTTTCACCTACCGATATTGGCATTAAGCGCGATGGCCCTGTAAAAGCCGCTAATCGCCTACCTTACTTTGCAGCTACAGCGTGGTATCACAAAGCACTAAACGCCGATTTACAAGCAAAAGACTTAGACGAGCTATTACCAGAAGTTGAACAGTTTACTGTTGATGAGCTTATTCCAGCGCTTGCAAAAGGCGGGTTTATTGCCCCAGATGAAAAACGTCGTATTATTAAAAAAATGGCCGAATATGCAGGTCTATCTGAAACATTTGTTAGCCAAAATAACTTAGACATCCCGACACAATTTTTTTGGAAAGAGCTATTACGTGAACGCGGAAAAATGGTTGGTCGTCTGGATTCTCGTTATTTAGGAATTGATAAACGCGATGCCGGTGAATCACCAGATTACTGGGCAGAGCTTACATCGTGGCTGCACTCTTTTACCCCTGCAATTAACTACTACCTGCGTGAAGAGCTTAATTACAAAACCGATATCAAATATAACTTATTTGGTAACGTTCACCCATGGGATAGAAGCGGAAACAATACAGGTGAAAACTTGCGTTTAGCTATGGCTCAAAATCCGTATTTAAATGTGATGGTTCAAGCTGGCTATTTTGATGGCGCAACAAACTACTTTGATGCTAAATACACAATGTGGCAACTAGATCCAAGTGGCAAAATGCAAAATAGATTAAGCTTTAAAGGCTACCGTAGTGGTCATATGATGTACCTACGTCATGCAGATTTAGAAAGCTCTAACAACGATTTACGCGAGTTTATAAAACAGTCTATACCTAAAGACGGTCAATCCGCTAAATACTAATGATTATGCGCTTATAACAATTAAAAAAGTGACCACTCAGGTCACTTTTTTTATATATAACTGAGGTCATTAGCTATGTGTGCAACTACCGGTGCGAATGACGGTTGGCTTTGCTGTGTACTGCTTTGTCGTGAGTATTTCAGCTAGATTTTACACATTTGTAACAAAACACAAAAGCGATAGAATAATGCACTTTTGCAACAAGTTAAGCGTGCAAAAGTGCTTAGCCATCAAAGCCAATACGGTTCTGTATCAAATGAAGCGTGTCGACTTTGCTCCATGGCACTGACTAAAAAGTCAGACTTTTGTTCCAACCATAGTTGTATTTTTGCTAGTTGAGCATCTTCTTGTCCGCCACACAGCTGTTTTAAATAATCAAGCGTACTTAGCTCATACATGCCATGAGAAATATCGAGCCAAGGGAGCCTAAATTCTAATCGTTCATCTTTATCAAACAGTGCACCTAAACAGTTACCACTGAGTAAGCTATTTTCTAACTGAGTACGAAAATTTAAATAATCATTGCCCGATAAACTTTGCTCTTTAGGCAATAAGCGGTGTAAATTTTTCCAATCTTTATCAAATAAACGATGAGCAATATCAATAACGGGCTGCTCAGCGTTTTGAAGCTCTGCTTGGCTCCAGTCTTTACGCCACTGCTTATTTATCAGCCACGTTGTTAAGCTCAGCAATAAACGGTTGTAGCGCGCACTATGAAAAAGCGCAAAAATATCATCAATACTCGGTTGTAACTCTTTTAAATCGTTAATAACTTGAGCTAAGGCGGGCGCACTGTTTATTTTTTTATAAAAAGCATGACGCTTAGAAGTGTAAGTTTTTAACTGAATGGCATTTTCAACCCATGCTAATTCACTCAATAACCACTTTAGCTCCGTTCTGAGATGCTCGGTGCTGTCTTTACTGACAATATCATCAAATAACCAAAAGTTATGACGAATTAAACTAATACCGTCAATCACACGTTTTAATGTTTTTAAACTTGGCTTATCAAAATAGCATTGCTCATGTTTTTGCACAAAGCGAATACCAAAGCCCATGGCTTCAATAAGTGCTTGCTCTTGAGTGGCTTGCTTAGTAAGTTTAACAAAACCGATAGATTTACTCGGTTGTAACGGTGTGTTATCCGCTAGGCGGTAGCCTCTTGCTGCTTTTGAATAAAGCCCCAAGCGCACACTGTTTTGGCTTATTAATTTATCTGCTAAAGCAAATAGCTCGTCTCGGCTACCTTCGACGAGCTCTATTTCAAGCTCGCTAATAATCTCCACTTTACCCGAAGCGGCCACTTCACCTTTATCTAATACCACTTCAATTTTGGCACCATTTTGCGTTTCAATTAACCACGTACGGCGGATAAAATTAGTACTAAATATAGGGTAGAGGTTTTGTGATATAACATCAATTTGCATGCCGTGTGGCCAAATTGATGAATCAAACGCCATTAAATTAGGCCGATTTGTTTCTATGGGTAGGTTATATTCTGGACGTTGATGTAATCCCCCCACCACGTCTCCTGCAAGCTTAATTGTTTGCTCACAGCGCTCGTCTGTACAACGCGTTCTAAAACCAATATCGAGTGCTCTCAGCTCTCTGCTTGGCGTATCAAAATAAGCATTTTGCAAACTTTTAGAAGGCTTGTTTGTGACTGTTTTTGCAAATTGAGTAATTAACGAGGGGATCAGTGGAATGACGTCATCTGATACCAAAAACTTCAGTTCTATCTCAGTATCCATTAGGCTTGCGGATTACCCTTAAAATTAATAAGTGCTCAAAATAAACAAAGCAGACCTATATTGCAAATTTTTTAGTCATAAACACGCAAGCAAAATGCTTTGGTTACAATATCTATCTTGCTATTAAACTATTAAATCCATACTATCTATATACTTATGCGAAATAAAAATCACGTTCACAACGGACACTGCTAGATTAACAAGGTAGATAAATGCTAAAACACTGTTTACTATGGCTGCTTTTAACAGCCGCCCCGTTTATGAGCCAAGCAGAGGAAGCTCAATCAACGCCGCCTACTAATGCTAAAACAGCTTATATAATCGATAACTTATATACTTTTATGCGTTCAGGCGCCAGTAAAGACTATCGCTTACTCGGTTCTATAGATGCAGGCACACAACTGACTTTATTATCTGATGAACAAAACGGTTTTATAAAAGTTAAAGATGATAAAGACCGTGAAGGCTGGGTAGAGGCTAAATTCATCAGCGAATCAGCTGGTTTAAAGCAGCAGTATCAAGCGCTTAACAGCGAAATTAGCGCTATGCAAAATAAATTACGCCAAGCGCAAGTAGAATTACCTGAACTACAAGAACAAAACTCACAGCTAACCGAACAAAATGCTCAGCTGTTAGCACAAATAAGTCAATTACAAGACTCGCTTACTCAAGAACAACAATTAAAGCAAGCAACCAGTGCTAAAGAAAAGCGTCAGCTACTCACTTATGGCGGTGCTATTGCATTTTTAGGCTTGTTCTTAGGAATTATTTTAACCATCGTGTTATCGCGCAGAAAACGCTATGAAGGTTGGGCGTAAGCGCCACCTATATTGCAGGCATAAAAAAAGCATCAAAAAGATGCTTTTTTTATGCCTGCAATTTTTTATACCTGCAATAATGTACTCAAAGGTTACATCTCTAAACGCAGTCCAGGATCTTGTTTTATTTTTTCTATTACCATGTAAGTGTGGTGTGTACCCACTCCCGGAATATCGACCAAATCACCTAATACTTCTCTGTATTCATCCATATTAGAGACGCGAATTTTTAATAAATAGTCGTAACCACCCGCTACCATGTCACATTCAACAACCTGCTTAATTTTAAGAATGTGTTCGCGAAACACTTTAAATACCGCGGTATTTGAGGTGACTAACGATACCTGCACATGCGCCACTAAGCTTTGATTGAGCTTTTCTTCGCTTAACTTTGCAAAATATCCCTCAATGTAGCCTTCTTGCTCCAGACGTTTAACTCTATCTAAACAAGGACTAGGACTTAAATTCACTTGTTTTGCGAGGTTAACATTTGAAATTCTACCATTGCGCTGCAAAACGTCTAAAATTGATATATCGATACGATCAAGCAGGCGTAATCTATTCGGATTAGTCATATCAGTATTTTATATGGATAAGTTAATAATATGCCCTGTAAATTATCGTAAAACGGCAAAATTAACCAGCATATTCTGCTGGATTTTAATTAGAATGCACGCTTTACACCAACAACATTTAGCGGTAATTAACAATTACCCTAAGTCTTAACACTCCTGAGGGTTGCTTATGTTATTCAATGGCGATTTAACAACGACTTGTCCGATCAGACAAAAGATCCGTGACTTTTACCGTATAGATGAAAATGCGGTTATTGATCACATTTTACCACTTGCAGAAGTCGGTGTTAAAGCACGAAGCCGTGCATGGGAAAGAGCTCGCCAAATAGTTTTAAACATTCGTAAAGACCAAGACGGTCAAAGCGGTGTTGATGCGCTATTAAATGAATTTTCACTATCGAGTGAAGAGGGTGTGGTATTAATGTGTTTAGCCGAAGCGCTGCTTCGAGTTCCTGATAAAGCAACTCAAGAAACATTAATACGTGATAAATTAGCAAACGGCGATTGGAGCTCTCACTTAGGTAGTAGTGACTCTTTATTCGTTAATGCCTCGTCTTGGGGGTTATTAGTAACCGGTAAAATGGTTAACTATAACGATAAGACTAAAGAGCAACAGTTTGGCATACTCAAAAAAACCATTGGTCGTTTAGGCGAGCCAGTTATACGTAAGTCTGTTAACTTTGCTATGAAGATAATGGGCAAACAGTTCGTAATGGGTCGTACCATTAACGAAGCGATTGAGCGTGCTGCTGAAAAAGAGCAAAAAGGCTATGTATATTCTTACGATATGCTAGGCGAAGGTGCTCGCACAATGAAAGACGCCAAGCGTTACTTTGATAGCTACATGAATGCGATTCATGCTATAGGTAAAGCCGCAAATGGCCGTGGCCCAATAAAAAGCCCAGGTATTTCTGTAAAGTTATCGGCTATTCATCCTCGATATGAGTTTACTCATAGAGAGCGTGTAATGGAAGAAATCGTTCCAAAACTAAAAGAGCTAGCCCTTGCTGCTAAAAAATACGATATCGGCTTTACTGTTGATGCAGAAGAAGCTGACCGTTTAGATATTTCTCTTGATGTTATTGAGGCAGTATTTAGCGATAACGATTTAGGCGATTGGCAAGGTTTTGGTTTAGCGGTTCAGGCTTATCAAAAACGCGCTATTTTTGTTATTGAATGGCTAACCGACCTAGCAACCCGTGTGGGTCGCAAAATGATGGTGCGTTTAGTAAAAGGCGCATACTGGGATACAGAAATCAAAACCACACAACAAGATGGTTTAGATCACTTCCCGGTGTTTACGCGTAAAGCAACCACGGATGTATCATATAAAGCGTGTGCGATTAAAATGCTTGAAGCACGTGATGTACTTTACCCGCAATTTGCAACTCACAACGCCTACACTGCAGCGACTATTTTAGAAGTGGCCAAAGGTGATAACCAAGGTTTTGAATTCCAACGTCTTCACGGTATGGGTGAATCTTTATTTGACCAAATCGTTAATGAAGAAAAAATTCAGTGCCGTGTATACGCACCGGTAGGCCAACACGAAGACCTACTTGCTTATCTTGTACGTCGTTTACTAGAAAATGGCGCTAATTCATCATTTGTAAATGCCATTGTGGATACCACAAAACCGGTTGAAGCGTTATTACCAGATCCTGTTGAAACACTGCAAGGTTTACGTAATAAATACAACACGCAAATAAAAATGCCAATTGATTTATACGGTGAAGAACGTGCCAATTCAAAAGGTATGGACTTAACTGATATTAACGTGATCACCCCGTTTAAAGAAAATTTAGACACTTGGTTTGAAGAGCACTTAATTGATGAAAGCCAAGTACCAGAAGGCGCGCTGGCAGTTAAAAACCCTGCAAACCATAAAGAAATTATTGGCCATATAAAATTACAAAATAGCGATGAAATGAAAGTGTTGCTAGCCAACGCTGAAACCGCATTTGAATCATGGTCACAAACACCGGTAAAAGAGCGCGCCAATTTATTACGTCGCGTTGCTGATATTTTAGAGCGCCATCACGATGAGCTTGTAGCTATCTGTATTAAAGAAGCAGGTAAAGTAGCACAAGATGGTATTGATGAAGTACGTGAAGCCGTTGATTTTTGTCGTTACTACGCAGCCCGTGCTGAAGAGCTTGCGCAAGATGAGCGCTTTGAAGCCCGTGGTGTTATTTTATGTATTAGCCCATGGAACTTCCCGCTCGCTATTTTCTTGGGTCAAGTTGCAGCGGCCATTGTTACCGGTAACACGGTTATTGCAAAACCAGCAGAGCAAACCAGCTTAATCGCACTTCGTGCTATTGAATTAATGCTATCAGTTGGTTTACCTGAGCACGTTGTACAACCTGTCATTGCTCGCGGTAGCGAAGTGGGTAAAACCATTGTTCCTGATGAGCGTATTCAAGCTGTTATGTTTACAGGTTCAACTGAAACGGGCACGCTTATCTCGCAAACATTAGCGGCACGTAACGATATTCAGGTGCCTTTAATTGCAGAAACTGGCGGCCAAAACTGTATGATTGTTGATTCAACAGCGCTTCCTGAGCAAGTTGTTGATGATGTTATCAGTTCTGGTTTCCAAAGTGCGGGTCAACGTTGTTCAGCATTACGCGTACTCTTTATCCAAGAAGACGTAGCTGATGGCATTATCGATATGCTTAAAGGCGCACTTGCTGAGTTGCATATTGGCGACCCATCATTACTCTCTACAGACGTAGGCCCAGTAATAGATGAAAAAGCGCTTAAAACACTCAACGACCATGTTGAATACCTAAAAGGTAATGCAACACTTCACTATGAGTGTAAAATTCCTGATAACAGCGAAAATGGCGCATTTTTCTTTGCACCACGTTTATACGAAATTAAAGACTTATCGGTATTAAAACGTGAAGTATTTGGCCCTTGTGTGCATGTTATCCGCTTTAAATCGAGTGAGCTTGATAATGTTGTCGACCAAATCAACAACACGGGTTACGGCTTAACAATGGGTATTCACTCTCGCATTGAAGAACGTTGTGAACATTTAGCGAAAATGTCGCGCGCAGGTAACGTATACATCAACCGTAATATGATTGGTGCCATTGTTGGCGTGCAACCGTTTGGTGGCCGTGGACTCTCTGGTACTGGCCCTAAAGCCGGTGGACCAAACTACCTACAACGCCTAATAAAAGAAAAAGCTTCACCAGATAACGTACAAATGACTAACCTAACGCCAGATGAGCTTGATTTACACCACTACAGTGGCGCAAATGAGCAAGTAGAAAAGCTAATGGTTAACTCTATGCGCGATGAAAAAATCTGGCGTGCAACGCCACTGAATGACCGTGTTTCTGCGGTACGTCAGTTATTAGCGAAAGTAGCGACTGTTGAAATTATTGACGACCTCGCGGACGATTTAGCGTTAACACTTGCCGATGCTCGCGCTCAGTTAAACCGCTTAGAAAAGCACATGCGTAAATATACAACATTGCCAGGGCCAACAGGTGAGTCGAATACACTTCACCTTGAAGCTCGTGGTTGTGTGGTTTGTTACGCAGATAAAAGCACCTCATTTAACTTTTGGGCACTGTCTATTATTACCGCACTAGCGGCTGGTAATACGGTAATTACTGTTGCATCTGAAATATTTTACGACGAAGCGGTTGCCTTTAGAGATAAGTTTATTGCAACCGGCGTTGCTGAAGGTGTTTTCCAAGTAGCTAAACCAAACCAGTTACAAGCTATATTGGCACACCCTCACCTAGCGGGTGCGGTAGTTGCTGCACGTTCTTCTCGCTTAGGTTACTTCAGCCAACAGCTTGCACAACGTAAAGGCGCAATACTGCCAGTGATCAGCTCAGAGTATTACGACACGCTAATTAAGCGCCTTATTACTGAAAAAACAATCAGTATCGATACAACGGCATCAGGCGGTAACACCTCGTTGATGACGCTTGTTGAAGATGATGAATAGATAATAGTCATCATTTAATTAAAAAGGCATCAATTTGATGCCTTTTTTTATTTCTAAATGTGAATTTATTTGTTACTTTCATTAATCATATTTGTTAATTAGAGTTCACTTTGAAAACCATTCCGACTACACAGCTAAAACCTGGTATGTTTGTACAAAAAGTTGTTAAGCAAACTGGCAATATTAGAATAAAAAACCAAGGCTGGGTTAAAACTCAAAGTGGAATTGATAAATTAATAAAATCTGGCATTTTAAAGGTTGAAATCGATCCTGATAAAATGCTCACCTCTGAAGAACCTGAAACACAACCAACGCCTGCAACTAAGCACGAAATCAAAAAGCGCGATCCATGGTTAATAACCCACAGCGCTGAGCAAGAAATGAGTAAAGCTAAAAAGCTTTACGATGAAGCAAAAAACTTACAAACCAAAGCATTTGGCGATATAGAATCTGGCCGCACTGTTGATGTTGCTCCTTTTAGGGAGCTGGCTAGCGGGTTTATTGACTCCGTCTTTAGAAATCAAGATGCGCTGGCGTGCATTACGCAAATGCGCCAAAAAGATGCCTATTTATTAGAGCACTCGATAAATGTGTCTATTTTAATGAGTATTTTTGCAAAACATCTCAATATTGAAAAACCAATCATTGAAGAACTTGCAACAGGTGCCCTATTGCATGATATGGGAAAAATAAAAATACCTGACGCGATTCTCAACAAACCAGGTCGCTACAGTGACGAAGAATTTAAAGTGATGCAAAACCATGCGCGCTTTAGCAAAGAAATACTTGAAGACGCAGGATTAACGGGGATTGCTGTTGATATCGCAGGTATGCACCATGAACGCTTAGATGGTAAAGGCTACCCCTTTGGTAAGAAAGGCGATGAAATAAGCAAATACGTTCGTATGGCCTCTATTGTTGATGTATATGATGCATTAACCGCTGAACGCATTTATAAAGCGGGTATGGAGCCAATTAAGGCGTTTAAAATATTAAAACAAGGTTGCCCAGATAGCTTTGATGGCGTGCTGCTGAATAAGTTTATTCAATGCATTGGTATTCACCCTGTGGGCACGCTGGTAAAACTTTCCAGCCAAAAAGTGGGGCTGGTGACCCAAAGTAACCCTGCAACACCATTAAAACCAGTCGTAAAAACGTTTTTTAATGCCAAACATGGGCGTTACACTGAAGTTCAAGATATTGACTTATCAAGCAAAAGAACACAAGACACGCTTGAGTCAGCAATAAAACCCAAAGAATATAATATAGATTTAGAGGGCTTTTATAAGCACTCTATCTTTAGTTAATTGGCCACTATTGTGGCCAATCTTGCAGGGCTTTTAAGCTAAACTCATAGCCATCAAAATCAAGTACGCTCTGATCTGGCGCTATTTCTAACACCTTCAACGCACCAATAGACTCCCCTTCATATAGCTCTCTGCCATTGAGCTTTATCCAGCGTTTATCTGCTGTCGACGAATAAATATGTGCCTGATATTTAATGCTTGGCAACATACTTTGTAAGCCATCAGGCAGTAGCTCAACGGGTTGTACCCGTGATGAATGACGAGAGCCTTGAGTTACTTCGTAGTCGGCTGTTGTTTCTGTATCATTAACGGCTTGCGCAAACGCATTTTTCAGCGTGTCGGGAACCGTATCTAGTTCAGCGGTTGATTCTGGCTGGGCAGGCACATTTTGATTAAGTGGTTTACCTAACACTTTGTATTTACTCAACTCATCGGCACTGAGTGTTCTTTTCGTTGATTGAGTTGGTACACTTTGAGGTTGGTTGCTCGGTGATTGAAAACTAGATGAAACGTTACTCTGCGCCGAGAAATTTTGCGTTTGCCCTTGAGACGCTTGATTAACGCTCATAGGTAAATATTGCTCTTGTGGCGTAAGCAACATTTGCTGTACACCCGTTGGGGTTTGTACATAAACCAATTGCCCTGCCAGTGGCACAGAATTGTTAGGCGCAGTTGTAACAAGGGGCGTTTGAGGGGTTGTTACTGCTTGAGCAACCGTTTTTTTTACTTCCTCTGGGCTTGTTGGTTTTTCTACTACTGCTGAGTCTTTTTGACTAAGGTCATTTTGAACAACCTCATTTTTTACGGCTACATTTTCTTGTTGCAGCCACTTACCGACAAAAAAGCCACTGGTCAATATACCCGTTGCCAATAAACTTCCTGCGAGTAAAAAACTAATTCGACGATAGGCCATCAACTGGCGTTGTTGTTTTAATTGTTGCGCTTGCAAGTCATATTGCTCTGCGCTCATGGTATCGTGCTTTGACTGCTTTAACGCATCTAATAAATAAGACATGAATCACCTAACTAAAGAATAAATGACAGGCCAATTCCTGCACCAAAAAGCATTAACGCAGCAGCACTATAAGGCCAAATATAACCTGTTTTACTCACCTTATTATTTGTAACAATAAAGTCGATAGGTAAAGATTCACTCGCTGCTTGCTTAACAATATCACTGCCAACAATTTCTTGCTGTTTGGAAAATGCCCCTACTAATGCGCGTTCACACACCAGGTTCATTAATCGTGGCACGCCGCCTGTGAGCTGATGCACCATTTGCATCGCTTCCATTGAAAATATTTTCTTGTCACAACCTGCAATATGTAGCCGATGTTGAATATAAGCAATGGTTTGCCCTGGTGTTAGCGCTAACAAGTGATACCTAGCAGTAATACGCTGTGCCAGCTGTCTTAACTCATTTCGCTTTAGAAGTACCTGTAACTCAGGCTGCCCTACTAATACTATTTGTAATAACTTTTTATGGTCGGTTTCGATATTGGTTAATAAGCGAAGTTGTTCAAGCACATCGGGGGCAAGTAGCTGTGCTTCATCAATAATTAAAATAGTATGCCCCCCCGCTTTATTATTAAACTCGAGGTGCTTTTTAATCACATCCGTTAGACTCTTCAGCGTGGCATTTTTGGCGTCGTAAGTTATTTGTAATTCATCGCAAATACTGGCTAACAGTTCAAGTTCTGATAAGGCAGGATTATAGATCATGGCTACTTGGGTATTTTCAGGCAGTCGCTCTAACATACTACGTGTTATGGTGGTTTTACCCGTACCCACTTCACCAGTTAACAGCACAAAGCCACCGTCTTCACCTAGTCCATAGGTAAGGTGTGCTAATGCTTCTTTGTGGCGTTCACTTAAAAATAAGTAGTGGGGATTAGGCGAAATTGAGAATGGCTTTTCTTGTAAACCAAAATAGCTTAAATACACCTTTATAGTCCTTGGTCGTTAATTCACGGCCTATAATGGCAAAAAAATAGCCTAGGTGACAACTACAACCAGGCTTTATTATTAAAATAGTGTAAATAAAAAGGCTAACCGTAAATAAAAGAGCATTTTCAGATTCGCTAATATATTAGGGTCTGTTGTTCTTTGCGGATTAATATTTGTTCAAACTAGGGGCGGTTTAATCGCGGCGCGAGGTTTGTAACCTAGTGGGCTCGATAACTACTCCTGCGTTATTCTACTGGCTTACATCCATGTAAGAATAAGTAAAAACCGAGCAAAGCTTCCGCGCCCTGCTCACGCCCCTTACCTACATCCATGTTGGCAACAAAGAGTAAATCGCCCTTAGGCAGAACCCTTCGGGCAGCGCCTGTTTGGCATTGATGCTGCGTTATCGCCTATTTATGGGGAATAACCACACCACATAGGCTCTGCCTTGCCTAAATACCAAACAGACTGCTGCAAATTTAACCTTGAAAGATCAACAGCCCCTAATTAACTACTTCTCATAGCGTACTAGGCGTAAATATACGTTACTTGTTTTAGCATGTAAGCTATTTAAACCACTGGAAAATTGATAAACCCATGCCGAATTTATATTGCTAATACCCGAGGTATTAGACCAATAATTTTGCGACTGCGTTGCTAAAAAAATACCCGCATTAATACTTGGATCGGTACAACGGTGATCTACTATACTAGCTAACTCTTTAATACTCGGCACTTGCCAGTCGTTATAATTTGCCGTGGTGTCATTCAGTGCGCCTTTAAGTGAGGCCTGCCAATTTAATGGTTGAGTATCACCATCGCAGCTAGTTGTTTCGCTATTATAAACTTGACCATAGTTACAGCGCTGCCACATTAGCCCTGTTTTAGTATCTGACACAGTGCCATCAATATTAATCACAAATCGGTCGGTATCATCGCTAGTCGCTACCTCTTCATAACACTGCTGCGCTGCAAGTGACTGGCATAATCCCAAGGCTAATAACATAGAGACTTTAATTAATTTCATAATAATCACCTTAACGATTTCTAACTAAGCGCACGTAAGCGGTATTATCTTTTGGATAGGCTAAATCATTGCCATCCATCATATCGATAGTGTAAGCCTGAGATAAACTGGCACCATCAACCGCGGTCTGTGAGGTCCAGTAACGTAAATGCCCTACACTGTTAGTCGATGGTGTATTAGGAAAAAATGCAGTATCTATCAATACATTTTGCCCTTGTTTACCGTAATCAATTAAGCCTAACAACTCAGTATAAGTAGGTAAACGCCAATTACTGCCGCCACAAAAATCAAGCGCATTAACTTCATCAATATAGGTTTGTAAGCCACAATCAGTATTGCTCGGACATGTGGTATTATCACTACCCGCTACATCGCCACTATTGACAGTCCCTTGCCAAATATAGCGGTTTTGTCCATCTCGTAAAGTGGTATTTGGTAACACACCGGAATAAGGGCTTTTCACTTCCCAAACAAGGCCGGTAGTATTATCACGAATACAGCTAAAGTTTTGCGCATCATCGAGAAGCTCATCGGCAAACTCATTAAGTTTGGTGTAATCAAAAGCCAGATTCCCTTTACCCACTTTACCTAAACGATTGGCAAAACTATCGCGCCCAAGATCAGCATCTTGAGCTGGAAATTCATCATTATTACAGTTAATTCGCTGAGTATTGTTATAACACTCTCCTACCCCTGTATCATTTATTAACCCAAGCGCTTTGGGTGTTACATCAATAAATACGGTATCTGTGTCGGTGCGCCCTTTTAAGTCCATAACTTGTACTTCAAAGCTAAGCGTTGCATTTAAATCAATATCAGAGGCAAAAAAGCTGGCAGTACATGACTGTGATTCAATCAGGGTTTCTGCATTACCGGTAAGTTGTTGCCACATACATTGATAAGATTGAGTTGCCGCTTCGCTTGCAGTGGCATCTAAGATAACCTTATCAAACTCTTCTACTGTTTGATTAGCGCCTGCATCGGCAATAATCACTTGAGCTGTTTTATTAAGGGTCATATCAAATTGTGATGCAGATACTCCGCCCTCATCATCTGTTACGGTGAGCTGCCATTTTAAGTTGGTGTTATTTTCTAATAATGGATGAGAAAAACTAAGCGTTGGATTGGTATAGCTATTAATTGTTAAATCCGGCCCTGACAATAATTGCCACAAATAACTGCTAATTTCGCCATTTTGATCTGGGTCTGTGGAAGTTAAACCACTAAGAGTTACAGTATCCTTATAAACTGAGGGCAAGTTTGCAGGAGCAACTTGAGTAACAACAGCAAGAGGAAGCTGATTATTAGAGGCAATGAAAACACTCAAGTCGTCATTCACTAAACTGCCATCTGAGGTTTGATAGCTAACTCTTAATACCAGTTCACTGTCAGACTTTACATCTGGTGCAGTAATGGTTTGTTCAGCCCCTTCAAGCGGAAACACATCTATAATAGGGCCACTTACACGCTGCCAAGTAAATGTACCATCTGCAGGAGAGCCTTTTGCAGAAATAGTAAACTCTGATTTTTCTACAACTTGAAGATCGTTACCTGCAAATACTGATGTTTTTATATCACTGTTATCAGCACCGCCTCCCCCTCCGCATGCAGCCAAAAGCAAACATGACATAAGTGGTATTAACGAAATTGCTTTCATACTCAGCACCTTTTTGTCTTAAAATTATCTAATAAAACTATTAAGCAAAAAAAATGCCATTATAAACTACAAGTAACTATCTTGATGAATACGAACAAATAATTTAGTGCCAACTTTACTGTAATCTACTTTATATTCGCGGCCATCTAAGGATTGAATAAACAACAGTTGTTTTTCTTCGCTAAATACATCAGCACTCGTAATATAAACAACATCGAGGTAACGCTCTTTTGCATCTCGGCGGTTTTTTGGCAGTTCTTCTTTAAATGGCTCAAGACCACTGCCTGTTACTTTAATTTTAGGGTGAGTCTCACCATTAACAATCACTAAATCTAGTTTTCTGTCTTTATGTATTATGGTGTTTCGACCACTTTTAATGAAAGATCTGTTTTGGCTCATAGTTATTCCTAATCCCGCAGTGAGTGCTTATATTATTATTCACACTGCGACTTTATAAACTGAGAGGGATCGCGCTTCCATTTATTTAAATTTGCGCTAAATTCCCAAATATCACTTTCTATTACACTCGCTGGTAACAGTAAGTCATACCCTGTTAAAAGCTGAAGATGCTTAGCCCTATTAGCAAACATCGCTATGAGCCCATTATAGTCAATTCCTTTTTTTGACCTATATTTATTATCTTCAACTAACCATTCTGATGGGCAATGCCCATTTTTGCAATTTTTTTGAACAACTTGCATAAAGAAATGTCGCTGCTCTATCAACAATTTTCCCGCAATTCTTGGAGCTAAAGCAGACAAGAATGAATCTATATCATTTAACTTAATACCAATCGCATTAAGCTCAAGGTAATCAATGCCATTATCAACATTAGGTATACCACAATGGTGCAAATTCTCTGGGTGTAAATGCCATTGTCCATACTTATGCTGATATATTAATTGCTGCTCAGTTAAAATAATACTATAAAAAGGTTCTTGTGTTTTAAAAAAGCCAATTAAAATTGCAGCAATACATAAACTTACTAAAAAAATTTCGATAATACTTATTTCGCCTGGGCGTAATAAATTAAACAGCATGATAATAATCAAGCCAATGCTGCCGACCACTAATATTTCAATTCCATTTTTAGCGCCTTGCGCTCGGTATTTTAGTATTTGTTTATTTATATTAGCCATACTGAAAAAACGCCATATAAAATATAAACATAATAATAGCCCACAATATTAACTTTCTCAGCGTTAAACAGCGTTTGCATGATGTTTTAAAGCTCATCAATTAACTCCCATTATTACTGTTAAATATGCGCAATGACTAAGTATCAGTTATTTTTACGCTTAACGCACAAATTAATGAGATACATAACCGCCTTTTTTTGTCCTGATTTCGTACAATACTTATAATCTATTTTCAGGTATGAAAACAATGCACTCTAAACAATCAGGTAAAGCCTTATTTCCATTTATTATTTCGTTACTAATAATTTTTAGCGTTTATTTGTATTTTCCTGCATCACAGGGCGAGCAAGCCAATTACTCGGCAATGACAACGCAAGTCTCTGCCCACACGGTAAGATCGCAAGAAAACGCAATTATGATTGAAGCCATTGGCAGTGCTCGTGCTAATCAGGCTATCTACATTAAAAGCGCCCAAAACGATTATGTCACTAGCATTTACTTTGAAGATGGCGACTTGGTCAGCAAAGGACAAAAATTAGTACAACTGCAAAACCAACAAGAACAATTTGCAGTAAAAGAACTTAGCATTAATTTACAAGAAGAAAAACGTCAATTAGCCAGACTAACCGAGCTTTCTCGCTCGCAAGCGACGGCCAAGTCATTGCTTGAAGAACAACTCGCTCGCGTTGATGCCAGCGAAGCCCAACTTGAAAGTGCCAAAACCAAACTGAATGAAATGGCTATTACCGCGCCTTTTTCTGGGTTACTGGGTAAACGCGAAATATCGGTGGGTGCTTATGTAAATAACAGTACCGTGATCACAACCCTCGATGACATTAGTATCATAAAAGTTGATTTTAAAGTGCCTGAAAAGTATTTAGCTCAATTGAAAAACGGAATGATTGTTCGCACTCAAAACGATGCTTATCCTGATCAAACCTTCAGCGGTAAAGTAACCCATATAAGCTCACGTATCGACTCAATCACTCGCAGTGTAGAAGTAACAGCAAGTTTTGCTAATAAATCGGGTTTACTTCGCCCTGGTATGCTACTTAAAACAGCACTAGAGCTAAGCAGCAATCAAGCTCTTATGGTCCCTGAAAAGGCCATTATTCCTCTGCAAGATAAACATTACGTTTTTCAAATTGAAGATGGCATAGCAAATCGTAAAGAAGTACATGTTGCAAGTAGAAACAATGGCTGGGTAGCGATAAACAAAGGGTTAAGTAATGGCGAGCAGATTGTTACCGAGGGAATAATCAAAATCCGCTCTGGTAGTAAAGTAAGCGTTAAGGGGTAACACGTGAAAATTACCGATACTAGCGTCAAACGCCCCGTTTTTGCGATTGTTATTAACTTACTGTTACTCACTTTTGGCTTAGTTGCTTTTAGCATGCTGCCTTTGCGCGAGTACCCTGATATTGAAACACCGATTGTCAATATTAGTACTGAATATACTGGTGCATCTGCTGAAATTATTGAAACAAAAATAACCCAAGTTATCGAAAATCGTATTTCGGGGATTGAGGGTATTAAAAGTATTAACTCATCGAGTCGTAACGGCCGATCAAACATTACCATTGAGTTTAATATTAACCGCGACATAGACGATGCCTCCAACGATGTGCGTGAACGAGTTGCGCGTGCACTTGATAGCCTACCAGAGCAAGTACGTCCTCCTGAAGTATCAAAATCAAATAGTGACGAAAGCCCTATCGCGTGGTTTGTACTTAACAGTGAAACCATGGATTCATTGCAACTTTCTGATTATGCACAGCGTTTTATTGTAGACCGATTAGCCGTTGTTGATGGCGTATCGAATGTGCGCATTGGGGGGGAGCGAAAGTATGCCATGAAAGTATGGCTTAACCGCCAAGCGATGGCCGCCCGTGGCATTACCTCTAGTGATATAGAGCAAACACTGCGTAATGAAAATGTAGAGCTTCCGGCGGGTGAAATTGAATCGGTAGACCGTGATTTTACCGTTCGCACTGCACGCAGCTATAAAAACCAACGTGATTTTCAAAGCCTAGTTATTAAACGAGGTGAAGATGGTTATTTAGTGCGTCTAGGCGAAGTGGCTGACGTAAAACTAGAAGCCGCCGATGATGAAAGTTTATTCCGAGGTAATGGCCGTAATATGATTGGTATGGGTATTGTTAAACAAGCCAAAGCCAATACCCTAACTGTGGTTGATAACGCCCGCAGTGAACTGGAAAAAATAAAACGTAATTTACCTGAAGGCACCACCATAGAAGACAGTTATGATTCTTCGGTATTTATTAAAGAGTCAATTAATGAAGTTTATAAAACTTTAGCAATTTCTATGGGGTTAGTCGTGCTTATTATCTTTATATTTTTAGGTAACATTCGCGCCACTCTTATTCCCGCGGTCACAGTACCGGTCGCTCTAGTCAGTAGTTTTATGTTTTTATTAGCAATGGGTTATTCAATTAACTTATTAACGCTACTAGCACTGGTGTTAGCAATAGGCTTAGTGGTCGATGATGCCATTGTAATGCTAGAGAATATTCACCGCCGCATAGAACTTGGGGAGCCGCCTTTATTGGCAGCTTATCGCGGCGCACGTGAGGTGGGCTTTGCAATTATAGCCACCACCTTAGTGCTTATATCCGTGTTTGTACCATTAGTGTTTATGGAAGGACGAATTGGCGCACTATTTACAGAGTTTGCTATGGCGGTAAGTGCTGCCGTGTTTTTCTCCAGCATTACTGCGTTGACACTCTCTCCGGCGCTGTGTTCAAAAGTGTTAAAAGCATCTGAAAAAGAAAGTAAGTTTAGCCAAGTTATGGACCGTTTTTTTACTAAATTAGAAAATGGATACCGTAACGCTTTAGCGTCAAATATGACCCGTAAATGGGGCTTAATGCTGAGCTTAGTTTTGGCTGGGTTTGTTAGTTATTCATTATTTTTACAAATACCCTCAGAGCTCACGCCAAAAGAAGACCGTGGCACTTTCTTTGTGCTTATGAATGGCCCTGAAGGCGCTAGTTATGAGAATAATGCCGCCAATATGGCAAAAATTGAAGAGCGCTTAATGCCTTATTCTGAATCTGGTGAACTAAGTCGAGTGCTTGTTCGAGTCCCAGGTTGGGGTGGCAGTGGCGGCGTGGCTATTGTTGGCATGGCTGATTGGGATAAACGCAAACGCTCAACATGGGAAGTCATGGATGAAATAAGCGGCAAAATGCAAGAGGTCACCGATGTCCGTGCATTTGCTATTATGCGCCGTGGTATTGGCGGAGGTGGTTCATCTCGCCCTATTGAATTTGTTTTGCAAGGTAATGATTATGCCCAACTTGCAGATTGGCGAGATAGAATTATTAAACGCGCTGAGAAAAACCCTGGATTAGTGCGTATTGATCATGATTATAAAGAAACCTTCCCTCAGTTTTTAGTCAGTATTGATAAAAATAAAGCCGCTGATTTAGGCGTATCAGTCTCTGATGTGGGTCGTACACTTGAAACCATGCTTGGCCAACGCCGTGTAACCACCTTTATTGACCGCGGTGAAGAATACGATGTAATTTTAAAGGGCACAAAACAAGACTTTGCCAACCCGACTGATATTTCAAATATATACCTAAAATCACGTAGCGGAGAACTTATTCCTCTTGATAGCCTTATTAGCTTAAAAGAAGAAGCCACCGCCTCGCGTTTAAACCGCTATAACCGAATGCGTGCAATTACTTTAAGTGCCAACCTCGCTGATGGTTACACGCTAGAACAAGCACTAAACTTTTTAAACAAGGTTGCCACAGAGGAAAACGACATTGATGGTGCCATTGACTATAAAGGTGAGTCGCAATTGTTTTATGAAGGTGCCTCAGCCATGACCTATGTGTTTGTGCTGGCATTGACCGTGACCTTTTTAGTGCTCGCTGCTCAGTTTGAAAGTTTTATGCATCCGCTTGTTATTATGCTCACCGTTCCACTTGGGTTAATGGGCGCTATGTTTGGCCTGTGGAGTATGGGCTTAACACTTAATATATACAGCCAAATAGGTATTGTTATGCTCATAGGGTTAAGTGCTAAAAACGGTATACTGATTGTTGAATTTACCAACCAGTTACGTGATAAAGGCGTAGAATTTAGTGAGGCCATTTTACAAGCGGCTACACAGCGTTTGCGCCCTATTATTATGACTTCCCTAACAACGGTTATGAGTGCCGTACCTTTGGTGTTGGCTTCCGGTCCAGGCTCGGAAAGTAGAATGGTAATTGGTGTGGTGGTATTTACTGGCGTAACGGTGGCAACCATACTAACTCTGTTTGTGGTGCCAGCCGCTTATTACGCACTAGCGCGAAACACACAATCACCTGAGTTTTTACAACAAAAACTTGATAAGCAAGCCGCTGAAAAACCGCTTAAAGAGATCTAAGTCACTCAGAGCGTCGTAACTAGCTGTTACGGCGCTTTATTCAGTGCACATATCCCTAACAATTGAGGAAGTACTTATGAGTTCGACCACACAAGTAGCAACACTCGGCGGCGGCTGTTTTTGGTGTATTGATGCAGCATTTAGGCGTGTAAAAGGTGTACTCAGTGTTTGCTCTGGTTATACTGGTGGACATACTGATAACCCAACCTACAAAACTATTTGCACTGGCAACAGTGGCCATGCAGAGGTAATTAAGGTTGAATTTGATGCCCGTGTTATCAGCTTTGAAACCTTACTCGCGATGTTTTTTACCCTACACGATGCCACACAACTAAATCGCCAAGGTAACGATATAGGCACTCAATACCGCAGCGTTGTGTATTATCATAATGAGCAACAACAAGTACAAACACAGGCAGTTATTGCAGAGCTGCAAAGTCATGTTAGCGAACCTATAGTAACTGAGGTGAGCCCAGCAACCACTTTTTACCCCGCAGAGCACTACCATCAGGACTATTACAATGAAAATCCTGAGCAGGGCTATTGCAGTATTTTAATTGCACCCAAATTACATAAGTTTGAAACTGAATTTAGCGAGTTTTTAACGGAATAACACATTAAAAAGCCCGATTTAAATTCGGGCATTTATTATATGTGCTAATTCAGTAATTAAAACTCATAGCTTATACCAGCAAACAAGCGACGTTCTGGTGTATTATAGTAATACGCTTGAGCTGTTGTAGAACTTAGATGTGAATCAACGGCGTTGTACTGTTTATCGAACAGGTTTTCTACGCGAAGCGATACTTCAATATTTTGATTAACTTGATAATTACCCGCTAAATTCCATAGTGTGTAAGAGCCTAAGTGGGTTTGTGCACCTTGACGATCGCTGCGATACTGCATATCGATACGCGCATCAAAGTCACCAAACTGTTTTTTAAGCTCCCAATTAAATGTACGCTTAGCAACATTACGCAACTCTGCGCCTGTTTCTTTGTTCTGCGCACTTAAATATGCAAAATTAAGGTGACTATCAAAACCAAAAACCTGCTGAGAAAGACTAAATTCAACCCCTTCAAAGCGAGCCTCGTCAATATTAGCTAATGCAAAGTTTGCATCATAATCAATTTTATCCTCAATGTCGTTTCTAAAAATAGCGACATCAACTTGCGCAATATCAAAGTCTACATTTAAGCCAAGCTCACGGTTAACGGACTTTTCTGGTTGTAAATTAGGGTTACCAAAATCAGGGTAATATAAATCGTTAAAGGTAGGCGCTTTAAACCCTGTGCTCTGGCTTAAACGGAATGTTGCATTACTCGATAAATGATATCCCGCTGCCGCGGTATACGTTGTTTCATCACCAAACTGTTCATCATCATCTTGGCGAACAGTTAGATTAGCAAGTACCTTATCTGTATCGTAATAGGCACCTACAAATACTGCAAGCACGTCACGACTATCTTCAATAAATACTTGAGAGCTGCGCGACACATCGTCTTTATACCAGTTAATACCGCCACTAATATTTAAAGTATCATCTAAACGATATTGGCCATTGTAATCAATTTGAGTACGCTGAGTTATAAACGTACTTGTGACTGGCAGACCAGTGGAAAAATTAACATAAGTGTTATCTGAGTCATCAGTTACAAGTGCAATATCAACACCGTGAGACTGATTTTTATAGTTTTTATTCCAACCAGCAGACAATTGATAATTTTCAAAGTCATTGCGTTCAATCGTGCTATCGGCAGGACTAAAGCGACTATCGTAATCAGCAAAGCCTTCGCTGTATTGACCTAATAACTTAAAATCACCGTACTGTGCATCATTATAATTTACTTTAAAACCGAGGTTTTTGTTCTCATAACCATCTTCATCTGGCGCTACACCTTGCAATACATCAAAACCATCTGTTTTTTCAAAACCTGCATTAAATGCACTCCTCATATCGCCTGACTTTACAGAGCCTGCCATTTGATAATCTTGGTAAGCGTCTGAACCAAATGTTGCACTAACAGAAAGGTTATCTGACTCACGCGTAATAATGTTAATAACACCAGCAAGTGCATCAGAGCCATAGACAGCGGCACGTGACCCTTTAATTATTTCAATGCGTTCAATACTATTTAAAGGCACGTTACTCAATGCTTTTTGGCCAAGCGTTGCAGAACCGGTACGAACACCATCAATCAAAATTAACGTATCACCAGAGCCTGTACCACGCAAGGACACACCAGCGTTTTGACCAAAGCCGCCATTTGAGTTTATTTGAAAGCCTACCTGAGTACTTAGAAGTGTGGGTAAATCTCGGTAATTACCTTGCTCAATATCTATGCGTTCAATAACATTAACACTGGCAAGTACATTATTGATTGATTGTTCAAATTTATTTGCAGTAACGGTTATTCTTTCAATGGTTTGTTCTGCAGATGCAGAAAAAGACAGCGCAGCAGAAATAGCCACACCCAATGCAGTTTTATTTATCATGATGTTCCCTATCTCTGCCCACCGCAAAGATGTTAGTAAGTAAGATTAAATCAAGGCCGGTCTCCGGACTCAGTTACCATAATTTAATACAGCATAACTTTACCGTTGCGGGGGCAGTGTTGGGATTGACTTCATCAATGAAAACGCACCAACTTCCCGATTATCCTACTAAAAAAATCACACCATTGAAGTGTTTAGCAAGCACCTTGAAAATAGGCAGCTATTGTTATCTGTTTACTAAAAAATGTCAACGGACGTCTAAACATCTACAAATCGGGGTTCGGTGCTCGATGCTCGATGCTCGATGCTCGATGCTCGATGCTCGATAATTATCATAGATTCAAAAATAAAAAAGCCAAACAATATAGCGTGTTTGGCTAAATACATGTTGCTTTGAACTAAGCGCCTATAGTGCCTAGCTCGAAACAATAAATTAATCGCGGAAGTTTTTAAACTGAAATGGCTGACCTAAATCGGCAGTGCGTACAACTTGCATAGCAGCTTGTAAGTCATCACGCTTTTTGCCCGTTACGCGTACTTCTTCGCCTTGAATAGCCGCTTGCACTTTTACTTTAGAATCTTTAATGGCTTTTACTACTTTTTTAGCCATATCTTTTTCGATACCCTGCTTTAGTGCAACGTTACGAAAAACATTTTTGCCTGCGCGAGAAATATCTTGTAGTTCTAGGCTCGCAACGTCCATTCCACGCTTTGAAACCTTCCCAGCTAAAATATCAAACAACTGCATAACCTGAGCATCTGCTTCAGCTTTTAATTTAATTGTTTTATCGTTTAATTCAATTGAGGCATCGACCCCTCTAAAATCAAATCGTGTCTCTAATTCACGATTGGCATTATCAACCGCGTTTTGTGCTTCGTTCATTTCTACTTCAGATACAATATCAAATGAAGGCATGATGTTCTCCTAACTAGCTAATCTTAATTTTATGCGGCAATTATAACGTTAAAATGATAAATCTTTACACTTTTCTGCATCTTGTTCAGGTGCGATACTAATTTAGTTTGATATACTGAGGCTTCTTTTTTATACGATTTTAGGATTCTTCGTGACAAGGCGTGTTTACCAAGCTATTTTTTTGATTAGTATTGTCGCATTTACCTTCTTATTTGCTAAAGAGGTAAAAGGCGCTGCAAACTTATTTCCGCATGTAGATAAAGTGGCGCATTTTGGTATTTTCTTTTTACTTGCCATTATTATGGATAAAGCCTTTAAACTACCTTTATATGCACAAATATTACTGTTAGCCGGTTATGGTGCCGCAATAGAAATTATGCAAGATAGCCTTCCTTACAGACAAGCATCACTGGCCGATTTTGTTGCCGATTTTATTGGTGCGGCGAGCTATTTTTTAGCTAAAGCCCTATTAACACTACGTAAAAAGAAGCGTTATGGCTAACATACTTGTTGTTGGTGATGGTGCTATAGGCTTGTTATTTAGCCATTTTTTAGGTAAATATCACACAGTTTATGTTCTTACCAAAAAAGGCACAGTAAATACTCGCTTTTACAGCCACAGTAACGCTGCGTCTGAAAAAATCAACGCCACTTTTATCTCACAACAGCAATTAGCCCAAGCTCCCGAGTTTGACATTGTTTTATTCACTGTTAAAGCGTTTGCAGTGCAACAAGCCTATGCCCAAGTAAAGCCTTATCTTGGTAATAATACCCATATTGTACTGAGTCATAATGGCATGGGTAATGTTGAACAATTAAATGCACAGTTAACACAGCAGCAATCGTTGTACTTTTTAACCACTAGCATGGCTGGATTTAAGTCAAACCCTAATATTGTGCAGCATACCGGAAACGGGCAAAGTGTATTAGGGGGCTGTAATCAACTGGCTATTCAAAATATTCAACAGCTTAGTGCGCAATTACACACTATTCCGCAATTAATTGTCAGCAACAATATTGAGCAACTACGGTTTGAAAAGCTACTAGTTAATATTGCCATAAATCCATTAACCGCTCTGTACAATATAAAAAATGGCCAGTTACGTGCGCCACAGTTCAATAGCTCAATTATTAATTTATTAACAGAGGCGTGCCATATTGCGACCGCGCTTAAACTTAATATTAAGCTTATCGATGCCCTCGAGCGCGCCTATAAGGTGATGAGTTTAACCGCAGAGAATTACTCATCTATGCATCAAGACGTTTTGCACAATAGGCAAACTGAGATCATGGCAATTTGTGGCTATATAAGTGAGCAAGGAAAACTGCACCATAT
The DNA here is from genome assembly GCF_023161935.1 of Pseudoalteromonas sp. 2CM28B. Classification (NCBI taxonomy): domain Bacteria; kingdom Pseudomonadati; phylum Pseudomonadota; class Gammaproteobacteria; order Alteromonadales; family Pseudoalteromonadaceae; genus Pseudoalteromonas; species Pseudoalteromonas sp. 2CM28B. The sequence goes on along the minus strand of NZ_JALNTH010000019.1, from coordinate 55,277 downwards.
TGCAACACCTTATAATGACGCCTTACTTGCTAAAATTTTGGCAAAAAAAAGCGCGGACTAAATCCGCGCATCTAATATATTAAGCCATTAAGGACGATATACTCTAACAGTGGTAAAGCCTTCTTCGTGAAGAATAAGCGCTTGTAATTGGCTCATTACTCCTTTTTGGCAATATAAGTAATAATCTTTACCTTTAGGTAAATCGCCAAACTTTGTTGCTAAGCGGAAAAACGGTAAGTGGATAACTTCAATACCTTCAATTTCCAGCGGCGCCGCATCTTCTTCTTCAGGCGAGCGAATATCAACAACAACCGCTCCCTCTGGTAACTCTGTAACTGATTCTGCCTCTTTAAGCTCTTGCTTAGCCTCAACATCAATATCGCGCACATCCATAACACGGGCGTTATCAATAACGGTATCTAACACATCAAAGTCAAACTTTTCTTCTTCTGCTTTAATTACTTCAATTTTGGCTTTAACTGTCGGCTTTTTAGAAATCACACCGCAGTATTCGGGCATCGTCTCTGCCATTTCTGCAGTGCCTATTTGGCGCGCTATATTGATGATTTCTTGCTTATCATGTTGGATAAGTGGGCGTAAAATGAGCGTTTCGGTTACGCGGTCAATCACACTTAAGTTAGCTAAGGTTTGACTAGACACCTGACCTATACTTTCACCCGTAACCAATGCTTGAATATTTAGTTTTTCAGCGACGGCACTACCCGCTCGCATCATCATACGTTTAAGGACAACGCCCATTTGGCTGTTCTCAACATTTTCTAAGATTTCAGCAACCACTGGCTCAAAATCAACAGTAATAAACTTAACTTTATGCGTAGAGCTATATTGTTTCCATAGATAGTAACTCGCTTGTTTAACCCCAATTTCATGAGCAGCGCCACCTAAATTAAAGAATAAAAAGTGCGTGCGAGCCCCTTTGCGGATCATTTGATAACTGGCAACGCCAGAATCAAAACCACCAGACATAAGCGATAATACATCGTCTTGTGTTGGCAGTGGGAAGCCCGCCATCCCTAAATGGGTTTGCGTTACTATGTAGGCTTTTTCGTCTTTAATTTCTAAACGAATAGTCACTTCTGGGCGACTTAGCTTTACTCGAGCCCCTTCAACATGTTGATTAAGCCCACCACCGACGTAACGCTCTAGTTCAGTTGAAGTAAAATCATGTTGACCTATGCGCTTAGCACGCACACAAAAGGTTTTACCAATAATAGTGTGGCCAACTAACGCAATGGTTTTTTGATAAATGTCATCAAGGGTTTTAAAGTCTGTTTCGGTCACTTCAATAAACTGTACGATGCCGGGAATACGCTGCAAGCTATCAATAAAATCAATACGAGTTTGAGCATCGTCAAGTTTTGTAACAACTGAAATGTTATCCCAGTTATTACGCACTTGTACTTTTTCGTCAACACGACGCAATACAATTTTAATGTTATTTTCTAACACTTTGGTAAAGCGTTTACGGACTGAACGGCTTTTGATGGCTATTTCAGGGTGAAGTTTGACGATAAATTTAAGCATAGTTCAACTCTTAGACTGCGGGAATTCGCGCACCCAGGCATTGGGCGCGGCGGATTATAGCAAAAAATTTAACGCCTAGGAACTAACCAACCCGATGGGGCTAAGGATTCTGGGGGGCAGCATTTGCTAAAAGTGCGTACTTGTCTCTTAACTGATTAATTTTATTTGCGCTTTTTTCTGTACTGTAAGCCTTAAATAAAGTCAGTACTTTTACAATGCCAGGGTAAATATCTTGCTCAACCAGCACACCACTTAGTCTTCTTGCTTTCATATAGGGTGTCCAAAAGCTAACCGTTAATTTTAGCGTATGAGCAAGTTCAATGGCATCTTGTTCATCAATGGCAATAATTTCACTATCCCGCAAGGCCAAAATGATGTTACGTACCTGCTCAAGTAATTCCTGCTGAAAATCAATGTACCCCTGTTTTAAATGGCTATCGCGAGCAAGAATATCACCAAGGTTGTCGTAAAAAAAATGATAGCGCCACATTAATTCAAATAGCGAATCTAAATAAGGACCTAGGCGTTCAAAAGCATCGTCGCCTTGATCGACCGGCTTAAAATGGGTGCTTAAATGATCACGATAAAGTGCAAATATATGACGAATAATGTCTTCTTTATTTTTAAAGTGGTAGTACAGATTACCCGGACTCATGCCCAAACTCGATGCGATATGATTAGTAGATATTGCTCTTTCACCATGTTCATTAAACAATGAAATACTGGTTTGAATTATTTTATCCTTGGTATTCATATACTCATTACTCAATTTTCGAAAATACGATGCTGCATTAAAATAATCCGCCTAGTATAAACAAATCATTGCATTTGTAACACTGCGCAGCTGCAGTTATATACAATTTACTTACAAGGCTGCTTTACACACTAAACACTGCTACACTACGGCTAAAAATAATAACACAGTAAATATTATGAAAGTGACCGCAATCTACCCAGGCACATTTGACCCTCTTACCAACGGCCACACTGATTTAATTCAGCGTGCGGCTAAGATGTTTGATACCGTTATTGTGGCTATTGCTCATAACCCAAGTAAAAAACCGTGTTTTACTTTAGAAGAACGCGTTGATTTAGCAAATGAAATTTTAAGCCATTTAGATAATGTAAAAGTCATTGGCTTTTCGGGGCTGCTAGCAGATCTGGCTCGTGACCATAACGCAAATGTATTGATTAGAGGTATAAGAGCGGTTTCTGATTTTGATTACGAGTTTCAGCTCGCGAATATGAACCGTCGTTTAAACCCTGATTTAGAAAGCGTATTTTTAACGCCCGCCGAGCGCAATACTTTTATATCATCTACACTAGTAAAAGAAGTAGCACGCCATAACGGGGATGTGAGTGAGTTTGTTGACACCATAGTAATGAAAGCATTGCAGTCGAGGCTAGGTAAAACCAAGCATTAAAAATAACACCTAGCGTATCATTACATTGCGCTAGGTAGCTTCGCTCTTGCTGGAAACAGAACGTTCTTAAGCCTCACTAAACCTAAAAAATCTTTATTGATAAATAGTGCCAATGCCATTATAAAATCAAAGAGAATAACGCCAAACCCGTATGCAGCCCAATACCACCAGTAATCAATGTTCCCTTTAACTTGAACATCATAATGCATCCCCAAAAATAAACAGGTATTAGCCCCTAACCCCAGCATTAAGTAATAAAAAGCAATAGGCGTGTTTTGCAACGTTATTTTTCGCCACAAAAAAAGAATCAAAATAGTTGTGAGATCAAATATGAAATAATCTTTATAAGTAGAAGTTTCGAGGCTTAAAAATGCACTTAGAAAATACGAGATCATCATTATTAATGAAATATGCAGTAAGCTTTTATCTTGTTTATTAATGCTCGAAGAAAGGTTGAATAGAAAAGCGATTAAAAATAGCCACAATATAAAATTACCTAAATTTTCGCCAACTTTAACAAGCAGCCATAATAGATCTGTCATTATAGGCTTTTAAACTCAGTGCGTGATCTAAATAAACGACCTTTAAGTTTCATTAGCCCTAAAAAGTCTTTATTGATAAAAATAGCTATAATCATCAGTAAATCAACAACATTAACCCCCATGGAGTATAGACTCCATAACCACCAAGGCTCTGAATTCCAGTTTATATAAAGATCTACATAAATAGCATAAGTTAAACATGCATTTATAATTAAACCACTTACAATATAGTTTTTAGCTACAGAGCTTTGAAAACTTGAAACCTGTAATGCTAAAAAAATGATTAGGATTGTGGCAAAATCAAAAAAAATCCAGTTCAAGTAAACGTTTTTAAAAATGTAAAGGAAGTCACTTAGAAGGTAAGAAAAGAACATTATTGAGGCTAAATAGACCAGTAATTTATTAGCTGTATTTATACTCGATACAAATGTGTACAACAAAGCCATTAAAAAGCCCCATTGTATAAATGCATCAATATAATCTGCTAAAAATAAGTCTACATAATACATTCTAAGATATTTGATTAGCTTTTGAAGAAATACAAAAAGTTTGAATTGTGTTTTTTAATTTATTTAAACCAAGAAAGTCACGGTCAACTATCAAAGCAACTATCATTATTAAATCGATTATGTTGACGCTAAAAGTATAAATATCCCAAAAAACCCATGGTTCCGTATTTTTAATCACATATAAATCGTAGTACATTGATAAAAAAAACAATGAATTAATTGATAAACCGGTGATCAAATATGCAAAAGAAGGAGTTGTTTTTTTTATAAAAAAAGCAACTATTAACAAGGCGATAATAGTAAAAATATCATATAACGCCCAATCTAACAGGAAGCCATTTTGTATTGACAACCAAGTGTAAAAATAATCAGATGATGAATATGAAACCATCATAACAAATGAACTGAGTAATAAGGTAGATTCCCTTTTAATTCCAAGTGAAAAAACAAAAGCATTGAAGAAGAATGCCATTAGAAATCCCCACATCATATATGCGGATAAAGAGAATAAACCAAAAAACTCAGTTAAAAACATGCATAACCTTTAAATTACTTAGGCTTGATAGGAGGAACAACTCCACCACCACGTTGAAGATCCGTTCCACTTGCCGCAGCCATCGCCTCTTGAGAGATACTTACTGTATCAGATTGTAGGGTTTTAGGGCTAGCAGTTTGTTCCATTGCAGGCTTTAATTGTTGCGTTTTATTGTATGCTTGCATTTGTACTTGGCTGTTCGCTGAAATTTGCATGTGATTAATCCTTTTGAGTATTAAATTTTTATTATTGGCGTAAATTTAAATCACACCATCTGGAGCAGTTACTAAATAACTGCTGTAACGTATTGCCTTCGTTGGTTAATTGACTCAACAACTCGCTTCAGAATAATAAATGCAAACGATATGCCAACTTTAAATTAATAGCATGTTAATTTAAAAATTATTTTATTTTACTCAAAAAAAAACGCATCGGGGTCACCGTGCGTTTTTTATCCTAGGGATTGCTCAAGCCACGTTTTTACAGGGGATCTCCATGCTATTACTTGGCTTTAACATATATTCCATTGCGACTTCATCACAGTTTTCTTTGCGTAAACATAGCTCGCAATCTTTCATTACTTTTTCAGGTAGGCTCTCTTTATTACAGAAACTAAACCGCTGATTTTCGAAAAAGTCAGGTACACGAGTCAGAACGATGACACGGTTGAGTGCCAATTTTTTGGCTTTCACTAATAAGTGTTCAACCAGTTCTCGTCCCTGCCCCGTTACTGCGCTTTTAGGATCAATACCTAATGAACGTATTTCAGCTAATCCTGTGTCGTAAATATAAAGTGAAGCACAACCCGATACCTGACCGTCTATCTCGGTTACGGCAAACTCATTAATTGAGTGCACCATGTCACTTTTAGCGCGCGGTAAGTTTTCGCCGACTGTTGCCCAGTGTTGTACGAGTTTAGCGATTGCTTCCACGTCATCTAGGTTTGCATCACGAACTGTTATTTGCTGTTTTTTTTTCGCGTCTTTCACCGCTTTACTTACTTGTTCTAATGAGGTTCCACCAAGTGCTTGACGTGCTTTAATACAGGCATCAATTTCAAGTACCGGATACACATCATCTTCAAACACTGGATTTACTGATTTATATTGCTCAAGTGAAAGCTCCTCTAACGTTTTACCTTCACTAATAGCTAATTGCACCAACACCCCAACAATATGATGCCCTTCTCTAAACGGTACACCTTTAGCGACTAAGTAATCAGCAAGTTCGGTTGCATTAGCGTGGCCACCTTTTGCCGCTGCAAGGGTTTTATCTGCTTTCACTTTTATGCCTTTAATACACGCTTGTGCCATATGAATACACGCAAGCCATGTTGGCATGGCATCAAAAATGCCTTCTTTGTCTTCTTGCATGTCTTTATTATAAGCAAGAGGCAGTGCTTTTAAGGTCATCATCATTGCGCTAAACGCACCAAACACCCGGCCAGTTTTACCACGAATTAGCTCTAATGCATCTGGGTTTTTTTTCTGTGGCATCAAAGATGAGCCCGATGTAACATTATCGGCCAGTTCAATAAAGCCAGCTTCTCCCGAGTTATAAAAAATCAGGTCTTCAGACATGCGCGATAAGTGGATCATAGAGATAGACGCACAGCTTAATAGCTCAACCACAAAGTCACGATCAGATACGCCATCTAAACTATTTTTAGTCGCGCCTGTAAACCCTAACCCTTGTGCAAGTGCGTGACGGTCAATCGGGTATGCAGTGCCTGCAAGAGCGCCACTGCCGAGTGGGCAGTAGTTCATTCTTGCTTGGGCATCTTGTAATCGGCTTTCATCACGCTCAAGCATTTCTACATAAGCCATACACCAATGGCTAAATAACACCGGTTGTGCACGTTGTAAGTGGGTATAACCTGGTAATATTGTGCCAAGCTCACGTTCAGCCAAGCGAATAAATTCAGCTTTTAGTTGTGCAATCGCTTTTAAGATATGATCGGCAGTATCGCGACACCATAATCTAAAGTCGGTAGCAACTTGGTCGTTACGGCTTCGGCCTGTGTGTAATTTTTTAGCTAAATCACCCACTTTTTCAATTAGCGCGGCTTCAACATGTGAGTGAATATCCTCAGCACCTGAGGTGGCAACAGCGTGTGGATCTGCTTTTACCTCTTCAAGTAATTCATATAATGCCGATACCAGCTTTTGGTGTTCGTCATTAGATAACACGTTCACTTGTTCAAGTGCGCTAGCCCATGCAACAGAGCCAATAATATCTTGCTCTGCTAATTGATAATCGAAGGGAAGTGAATCGTTAAACTGTTTAAACGCTTCATCTGGACCCGTAGAAAAACGTCCGCCCCATAATGCCATGAAATTTCTCCAAACCCGATAATAGCCCCTTAATTCCAAGGGGCATAAAAAATTACTTTTTAGCTAATGCTGAAATTCTGCTTGATAGTGAGAATAAACGAATAAAGCCTTCTGCGTGCGATTGGTCATAAACATCGTCTTCACCAAAAGTAGCAAAATCTTCGCTGTATAAACTGTTAGGTGACTTTTTCTGAACCGCTGTTACTTGCCCTTTGTAAAGTTTAAGTACCACTTCACCTGTCGCTAACGTAGAAAGCGCTTCTGCACCGGCTAAAATAGAATCTTTAAGCGGCGTAAACCAACGACCGTCGTAGACTAAATGCGAAAATTCACCACCGAGCACCTCTTTCCATTTACGGCTCGCTTTATCAAGAACGAGCTCATCAATTGCTTGCAGCGCAGCCATGATCACTGTACCGCCTGGTGTTTCGTAACAACCGCGTGATTTCATGCCCACTAAACGGTTTTCTACAATATCAACACGACCAACACCATGCGGGGCAGCTATGTCGTTTAGTTTAACTAAACAGTCGTAAGGCTTTAATTGTTCGCCGTTCACAGCAACCACTTCACCTTCTACAACTGATAAAGTGACATGCTCAGCTTTATCGGGCGCTTGCTCTGGTGAATTAGTCCAGGTCCATACTTGCTCACTTGGCTCACACCAAGGGTCTTCAAGCTCGCCGCCTTCGTGGGAGATATGCCATGCGTTAGCATCACGACTGTAAATTTTAGTTGCTGATGCAGAACACGGAATATCACGCTCGGCTAGGTAATCAAGCAATGATTCACGACTTGATAAATCCCACTCACGCCATGGCGCTATCACCTTTAAATCAGGAGCCAGTGCGGCAAAACATGACTCAAAACGTACTTGGTCGTTACCTTTACCCGTACAGCCATGAGAAAGTGCATCTGCCCCCACTTTACGGGCAATTTCAACTTGGGCTTTAGCGATGATTGGACGTGCCATAGAAGTACCTAGCAAGTAGGTTCCTTCGTATATAGAGCCTGTTTTAAGTGTTGGGTAAATGTAATCACTTACCATTTCATCTTTCAAATCAACCACGTAACACTCAGATGCACCCGATGCAATGGCTTTCGCTTCTACGCCTTCAAGTTCTTCTGCGCCCTGGCCAACATCGGCAACAAAGGCAATAACTTCACAGCCGTAGTTTTCTTTTAACCATGGCACGATAGCTGATGTATCAAGACCACCTGAATAGGCTAAAACGACTTTTTTAATTGAACTCATAGGTGTTCCTTAACAAAATTTGGATTTAACAATGTAACTAATAGCGCATTTTGCGCATGCATACGGTTTTCTGCTTGCTGTATAATTTTTGATGCAGGACCATCCATTACCTCAGAAGTAATTTCAAACTCACGGTGTGCCGGTTGGCAATGTAATACCGTAGTTGCACCGGTTTTTTCTAACAATGCCTGGTTTAATTGATAAGGCATGTATTTTTCTTTCACTTGCTCAAGAGGAGTTGTATCCCCCATAGATACCCAGGTATCGGCGTAAACAACATTAGCGCCTACTGCAGCCTCAACCCTGTCACTTACCATTACAGAAGCGCCATTCATAGCTGCTATTTGCTCTGCTTGTTTAAGTATTTGCGAATCAGGTGAGCTGCCTTTTGGTGTTACAGCGACAAAGTCTGTTCCTAAAGTAGCGGCTAATAGCATTAATGAGTGCGTTACATTATTGCCCTCACCTAGGTAGGCAAGCTTTAACTGGCTAACATCACCGTGTACTTCTTGTAGCGTTAAAAAATCAGCTAATGCTTGGCATGGATGATATAAATCACACAAACTATTAATCACAGGAACGGATGAATACTCACCGAGTGTCGTTAACGTACTGTGCTGATTAACGCGGGCAACAATCCCATCGGCCCAAGTCGAAATATTTAAGGCAAAATCTTTTATTGATTCGCGGGCGCCCATTGCACCATTTTGTTGGTCAAGGTAAACCGCATGGCCTCCTAAACGGTTTATACCAATATCAAATGAAAGGCGAGTACGTAAACTTTGCTTTTCGAACAGAGTAACCACTGACTTACCAGCTAACACTTGGCTATACTTTGCAGGGCTTTCTTTAATATCTTGCGCTAATTTTAATAAATTAAGGGCGCCTTGTTGGTCTAATTCTAGACCCGTTATAAAATCTTTAAACATGTTCAACCTATGGTGTTACTTTAGTTCCGACATGCTCGCCTTGCAGCAAAGCAGTTAAGTTTTCTGGCTTTTGCCAGCTGGAAATGTACACACCGCGTCGTAAATGTTGGGCAGCGTGAAGACTGGTCTTAACTTTGACCTCCATCCCACCCACAATTACTCCCTCTGTAATTAAAGTATCAATGTGTTTTGTGTCAAGTTGATGTAAAGGCTGCTTATTGGCATCAAGTACCGCCTCTACGTCCGTCATAAAAATAAGTTCTGCATTTAAATTATTTGCCATTGCGGCGGCTGCTTCATCGGCATTAACGTTGTACCAAAGCCCTTGCTCATCAAAACCGATGGAGCTGACTATAGGTAAACGCCCGCCACTGAGTAATTCATTAATAATAGAATCATTATTACTATGGCATTGACCTACTTGCCCTAGCGCTTTTAATTTTTGTGATGCTGTTATTCCTGCTTCATATAAACTCAAGCCAACAGGTTTGTGCCCAGCAGTCATTGCTTGCGCCATTAATTGTTTGTTTGCTGCTCCCGCTAATGCTCCTACAATATAAGGCATCTGTTCTTTAGGGCTGATTCGCAAACCTTGGTGTTTAGCACTGGCAAAACCGGCTTCTGCTAGCCAATGGTCAACTAATGAGCCACCGCCATGAACAATGACAAATTGTGCATCATGTTGTTCATTAAGAACCTCAAAAAGCGCTTTAGCGGCATTTTCAGTATTGAGTACTGCGCCACCGAGTTTAATAACCCACGTTTTACTGCTCATTTAAACGCTCCTACTAGACCTGTAGTGTGAGGCAAGCCCATTGACAAATTAATGCATTGCAGAGCCTGACCAGCCGCCCCTTTTAGTAAATTGTCAATCGCTGCCATCACTATTAATTGTGAGTCTTGCTGCTGCCACGCAATATCTACATAAGGTTGTTTGGCCACCCCTTTAATCGAGGGGATTTTGCCACCAAGCAATCGAATTAACGGCTCATCCGCTAATACTTGATACGCTTTAGTTACTTGCTCACTGGTCACACCCGGTTTTAGCTGTACATAAATGGTTTCTAAAATACCGCGAGGAAAATTACCTAAATGAGGGGTAAATAATACGTTATGACCAAGATGCTGCTGTATTTCAGGCCCATGACGATGGTTAAACAAACCATAGGGTGCAAGTGATACCTCGCAAAAATGCGTGCCAATACTTGCTTTACGACCAGCCCCTGTTACTCCCGATACAGCATTAATAATAATCCGCTCGTCACTAAGTAACCCAGCTTGCTGAAGAGGCTTTAATGCGTTTAATGCGGCAGTTGGGTAGCAGCCAGCTACAGCAACTAACTGCGCCTTTGCAATGGCCTCGCTATTCCACTCTGCAAGGCCATATGCAGCTTCTTTGAGGAGCTCTGGATGCTGGTGTTCAAAACCATAATAAGTGACGTAATCTTCATTACTTTCAAGACGGTAACCACCAGAGAGGTCAAATACCTTTTTGCCCATCGCTAAAAACTGAGGGGCTAAATCAACACTTACTTTATGGTCAGTGCATAAACACACATAGTCTGCTGAATGAGCTATATCACTCAATGCACTCTCATTAAGTGGTTGCAAAGGTAAGTCAAGTAACCCTAAGTGCTCAGGGTATAATTCACTGAGCAGTTTATGTTTATCTAAGCTTTGCGCTGATACATAACATGCTGATAATGTTAATGCTGGATGTTTGGCAATTAAGCTAGCCAATTCTGCGCCGCTGTAACCGCTGGCACCTATAATTACTACGTTCATTATTTACTCTTTATCTAAAATTAGTGACTACATTCCATGTTATTTACTTACACTAGGTTGCAACCTAGCTAAACTGATTAAATTAATGAGTGATAACTATCGTCGTATTATTTTCATGGCGTAACTTTAATATATTTATGCTTAAAAAGTGAATTGATATTCATCATAAATACTTTTATATTGTTATGCAATTAAATTGAATACTTATTTTGGATTTTTTTATGTCTCTGCCGTCATTTATCTCGATGTATCAGCAATTGATTGCTGCCCCCTCAATTAGCGCTATTGAAGAGCATTTGTGTATGAGCAATAAAAGCGTTATTGAACTACTCGCTCAGTGGTGTGAAAGCTTAGGTTTTACCTGTGAAATAATAGAGTTAGAAGGTGGTAAAGGCCGCTACAACTTATTAGCAAAACGCGGACAAGGCGATGGCGGGTTAATGCTTGCGGGGCACACCGATACAGTGCCATTTGATGATAGCCGCTGGAATCAAAACCCATTTAAATTAACTGAACTTGATAACAAATTATATGGTTTAGGCAGTATTGATATGAAAGGCTTTTTTGCTTTTGTACTGCAAGCTATTAGTGAGCTTGATGAAAAGCAACAAACTCAACCTATTTTAATATTAGCGACCGCCGATGAAGAAACCACTATGGCTGGCGCACAGCAAATTTGTAAGCACCCAAATTTAAAGCCAAGTCGCTGTATTATTGGTGAGCCAACAGATATGACCCCCGTATTTACCCATAAAGGTCATATGAGTACAACAATCAGAGTCGTTGGTCGCTCAGGACATAGCTCTGATCCCGAACGGGGTCTTAATGCCATCGAAGTAATGCATAAAGTAATTACAAAATTACTGATCTTAAAAGAACAACTCAAGAATAAATATTCAATAAATCACTTTAAAATTCCTTATCCAACACTCAACTTAGGCAATATTCATGGGGGTGACAATGCCAACCGAATTTGTGGCTGCTGTGAAATGCACATTGATATGCGCCCTCTCCCCGGTTTAAGCGTGCAAGAGCTTCAAGCACTGGTACTTGATGCAACTTACGATATAAACCAGCAATACCCTAACTCTGTGAGCGTAATTGATTTGCATGAGCCAATTCCAGCATTTACGGGAAGCACAGATAGCGCGTTAGTCAAATTAGCCGAAAATATAGCAGGGCAAAAAGCAGTGGCTGTTAACTACTGTACCGAAGCGCCATTTATACAGCAACTCGGTTGTGAAACCATCGTAATGGGACCAGGCTCTATTAACCAAGCGCATCAGCCCGATGAGTTTTTAGCAATGGAAAAAATCAAACCTTCTCAACAAATTATCAGCAACCTTATAAAGGCGAGTTGCTTTTAATCAGCAACAAAAAAGACGCTTAATCGCGTCTTTTTTATAGCATTTATGGTTACATATATTTTCGTAAATACTTTTTAAATACAGGGTCGGTTTGAGCTAGTTCTTTCTGCTCTTCTAATATCTCTTTTAATATTGCACCTGATGTAAGCGGATTTGCAAGTACCACTCTAAATACCACGGTTGGTTGGTTATCATATTGAACTGGCGTTAAACGTGTACGCGATACAAACGATCGACCTGATTCACGCTGACGTTTTTGCATGCTTGCAGTAAAACGATTAAGCGCGGCAAAAATGTCTAAACGGGTTTGTGCATCAGCTTGGGCTATCGCGTGTTTAATTTGTTTTGGTACATAGCGATAGGTCAGTAAGCAAAGTTCTGGCTCTGATATTAACTCAAAATCTTCATCTGCATTTATCAAATCAGCAAAGTAACGGGCTTTTTTAATACTGCGATCGATAAGCATTTCATAGCCTTTACGACCAATAACACGTAAGCAAGCATGCACTAACATCGCCATTCCAGGGCGACTCCCCTCAAGCGTATGGCTACCTAAGTCTTTAGAGCCTTTACGTAAAATATATTCAGCATGATGCTCTATGGCATCGGTAGCAGCAGGGTCTTTAAATAAGACTAAACCGGCCCCCATCGGCACATACATTTGCTTATGCGCATCAATGGTGATTGAATCTGCATGCTCAATACCTTTTAATAAATGCCTATGGGTATTAGACAGTAAGGTGGCTCCCCCCCATGCCGCATCAACATGAAAGTGACAATTAATTTCTTGTGCTAAATTAGCCATGTCTTCAAGTGGGTCAATATTACCGGTTTCTGTGGTTCCTGCGACCCCAACAATTGCCATCACTTTAATGCCTTGCGCTTCAAGCTCTAGCGCTTTTTCTCGCATAGCATCTACATCTACTTTATTATCAGCCGATGTTTTAATACCAATTAAATTCTCACGGCCAATACCTAGTAAATCTACCGATTTGCCTAACGAGTAATGACCTCGCTCAGAGATTAAAACCGCCAGTCCTTTGTAACCATAGTGGAGCATTCCCGCCACTAAACCTTGTGCAGCAATGCCTTTAAAGTTGCCATCCGCTTTTAATAAGCGGTTGCGGGCTATCCAAAGTGCAGTAATATTCGCCACGGTGCCGCCAGAGCAAAATGCCCCTAACGAAGTTTTTGCACTGTGCATCCATTTAGAATAAAAACCATCACTTTGGCCATAAGCTAAATGATGCATCATCCCTAAAACTTGACGTTCTAATGGGGTAAACGCTTTCGAGGTTTCAATTTTTACTAGGTTTTGATTTAACCCAACCATTAATTTCGATAACGGTAGTAAAAAATGAGGCAGAGCCGATGTCATATGGCCAATAAAGCTTGGCGCTGCGGTATGAACAGAATGAGCAACCAGCTGCTCCATAATATCTTGAGCATAGCAAGACACAAACGTCGGTTCTTCAGGGATTGCCGCCGATTGAAAATCTTTTTCTATTTCATGTAATGGTTTTTCAATTGCCGCGATATTTTCGTTTAAGAAACCTGCTAAATTACTCGAAATTTCAAGCTCTATTTTGCTCAAAGTTGAGTCTGGCGCCTCTGGAACGGTGAATATCCGTTTAAGGCTTTCTTTAGAGGCGACGGCACAACGCTTTTGATCCATCTTCATACCTAGTGTGTGACTAAAACACCTGTTAGTTTGTAAAACACGCTAAATTTAAGTTGTTTTTAAGTAACGGCATTTCTAAAAAATTGCGCTAACTTTACTGCAATATGACAAAAATGTCTCGTTTTAAGCCATAAAAGACAATACTAAATAGATAACATTTCACTATTTTTTAAATTTAGTACAAAGGGTAATTAAAATATTGGGCATTTATAATTTTTAAGTATAATAAAATCAACAAAAATAAGGATAATACATGCTCAAAGGAAATCTAAAATTAACACGGTTGGCACTTGGGACCGTCTTTTTTTTGGTTAGCTTAATCATTTATGGTTACTACACTTACTCTTCCATTCAAAGTGATGTAATGCGCAGCATTGACAATCGCTTAATAAATGCCGCCACCAGCGTAAAGTATATTTTAGGTAGTGATTACCACGACAAAACACCGCAAGAAATCAGCTTTGCAAGCTATCAAAATAAGGCCGAGCAACTTTCTGCTTTAGCCAATGATTTAAATATAAATTCTTTATATTCAATGATATTAATTGATGAAAATATTTATTTTACTGCCTCCAGTTACACCCAAGATGATCAAAATAACGGTAAAGTCACCCAGTATTTAGATCTTTACCCTGAAGCGACGCCAATTAATATGGCGGCATTTTTATCAACGGCCCCTATTTTTGAAGTGTCAACGGCGCATCGAGGTCATTCTAAAACGGTGTATATTCCTCATATAGCAAAAAATGGCAGAACCTATTTAACTGCAGCTGATATTAGCGTCGATAAAATCAATACGGCTTTAATAACACGTTTGAATCAAGCCCTGCTTCATTTTAGTTGCGTACTGTTCATATTGTTACTGGTTTATATTCTTTATTGTTTTGGGGTACGCCGCTCACTAATGAGGGATCATGCTACGGGGTTTGAAAATCATATTGCCTTGGAAAAGCAGCTAAAAAAAAGTAATGAGCATCATCTACAAATCGCGATTATTTTGGTTAACGAAATTGATAGTATCAGTCGCTTTTTTGGCACAAAAACAGCCGATGAAGTGATGAAAAAACTACTCAGTCACTTTAAGCAGCAAAACCGTCTGCAATCACGTATTTATCGTATTGCGACCAACAAGCTGGCCATTTTAACCAGTAAAGAAACACCTTTTGATGAGCTTTACAGCATTATTCAATCCCATAATAAAAATACACCTTTTATTACAGGCCCATTTATTTATATTACGCTCAACGCTGGAGTGGCAAGAGGGAATAAGTCATTACTGCTTAAGAATGCCCACATTGCTTTACTGCAATCAAGGCAAGGCGTTCAACCAATAGTTAACTACTCAGAAGCGATTAACGACGCTAAATCTCTGTATTTATACAATGTAGAAATAGCAAAAGAAATTCGTGAAGCATTTGATGCCCATCGCGTTGTTCCTTATTTTCAACCTGTTATAGATACCAATACCAATGCCATTATTAGGTATGACTGCTCACCAAGAATAGTGACCTCACATGGGGAGATTTTAACCCCTGATACCTTTTCTAATGCAGTAAATAGGCTGCGTATGGATGGGGTGTTAACACGTACCTTATTTACTCAATGCATTTCGCGCTTTCGCAAATCAGCAATCAGCTGGGGGTTAACTGTGTGCGCTGAAAATATTGCAGATCCCACTATTTATGATCACATAGCGTATGAGCTTCATCGCTACCCCAACCCTGAAAACATTACTATTTCAATATTAGAGTCGCAGGTCATTACACACTACTATGAAATAAAATCATTTATTGCGATGGTGAAAAGTAAAGGGGCAAAAATAGTGATGCATTGTTGGGGTAATGAGTTTATTAATACGCTCAATACGTTAAAGATTGAGGTAGATGGCATTAAACTCGATGGTGCGATCACCAAGCAGCTGGTGAATGATGAAAATACGTCGCCATTTATTGCCTATATTGCTGATATAGCCCAGCAGCTTGAACTTGAATTGGTTGTTGAAGCGGTAGAAAATAACACGATTGCCGAACTACTTAATAAACTAAATGTGACGCTGATGCAAGGTAGTTACCTTGGTAAACCAACGCCACATGTGACTCACTTTAAACAGCAATTAGCTATTTAAGATTTATAACAAGCCGGTGGCTTTGCTGGCCACTGGCCCAGTACTTACGTTCAAAAGGGGTAATTGCTTCGTCTGACTCAAACAATTCGGTTTGACATGGATGCCCCGCTAATTCAAGCGCTCTGGCAAACTCTTTAACATAAATATCCCAATTACTGCGCACCTCAAGTAAACCGCCTAACTTTACAATAA
The DNA here is from genome assembly GCF_023161935.1 of Pseudoalteromonas sp. 2CM28B. NCBI lineage: Bacteria > Pseudomonadati > Pseudomonadota > Gammaproteobacteria > Alteromonadales > Pseudoalteromonadaceae > Pseudoalteromonas > Pseudoalteromonas sp. 2CM28B. Next base: position 39,055 of record NZ_JALNTH010000019.1, on the reverse strand, counting down.
ATGGGAATATAGCCGCCCCATGCCAGCGCCTCTGTATGTGTTTAGACTTAGGCCAAGGGTTAGGGTAAAGCAAATAGTGATGCGTAGGCTGCCAATTAGCAGCCACCGCTAAACGCCAAAAGTCATTTAAGTCAGCTTGCACTAAAATGTATTGACCACTTTCACTTTGTTTATATTCAACATCATGCTTATCAAGTCGATGAGATGACTTATCAATGCCTATGACTAACGCTTCAGGATGACGTTTTGCTAAATTAGCGGTGCTCTCTCCGACCCCACAACAGGAGTCTAAAATAAGCGGCCCATTAAAGGCTTGCACTTTAGCATTAACTTCATCAAATGCGGTTTGCGTATGCGTTGCAATTGGCTTTTTAAACTCAGCCTGTAAGTGTTTATTAACTATTTCATCAAGCTTTTCATGAAGTCCCGCTTGATTAGATACAATACTACGTGAATTTGCATCGCTCATTAGTGTCTTAGCCCCACACCTTTTTTAATTAGCGTCAGTGCTAAAGTAAATAGGACACTGATAAACACTAACAACACACCCATTGCGACCGATAAATCTACATCCGAAACACCTAAAAACCCATATCTAAATGCGTTAACCATATAAATAATTGGGTTTATTTGCGACACCATTTGCCAAAAATCAGGCAGTAAAGTGATTGAATAAAACACCCCGCCTAAATAGGTCAACGGCGTTAAAATAAAGGTCGGGATAATACTTATGTCATCAAAGCTGTTTGCATAAATAGCGTTAATTAACCCGCCTAAGGCAAACACCGCCGAGGTGAGAATAACAGTGGCTATAATCACAAAAATATTATGTATTTGTATATCTACAAAAAATAAAGAAACGCACGTTACGATAAAACCAACCATAATGCCACGGGTCATACCTCCGCCCATATAACCCAGTACAATGATGTAATTAGGCACAGGTGCAACTAATAACTCTTCAATACTTTTTTGAAACTTAGTTGAGTAAAAGCTCGAAGCCACATTCGAGTAAGAGTTTGTTATAACTGACATCATAATAAGGCCAGGAACAATAAACTCCATATAACTAAAGCCGCCCATATCGCCAATACGCGAGCCAATTAAATTCCCAAAAATAACAAAATATAAACTCATAGTAATCGCTGGCGGCACTAAGGTTTGCACCCAAATACGCAAAAAGCGAATACACTCTTTAATCCAAATACTTTTTAAGGCTACGCCATATTTAAACATTTATTCGCCCCGCCCTTGCTCTAGTAATCCTACAAATAACTCTTCTAATCTGTTTGCTTTATTACGCATACTCAATACAGTATTACCTTGTTCGGTTAACGCGCTAAATACAGCATTGAGCCCTTGTGATTTAGCCACCTCAACTTCAATGGTGTGATCATCAGTCATGGTGAAATTATACCCTTCAAGCGCCACCGGATTGGTAGGCTGTTTTAAATCCAATACAAAGGTTTCTTTGTCTAATTTAGCTAACAAGGCTTTTATGGTGGTATTTTCAACTATGCGACCGGTATCAATTATAGCGATGTTTTTACACAGTAATTCGGCTTCTTCAAGGTAGTGAGTGGTTAAAATAATGGTCACACCTTGTTCGTTAATTTGCCTTAAAAAGTCCCACATTGATCGGCGAAGCTCTATATCAACCCCCGCTGTTGGCTCATCTAAAATAAGTAATTTGGGCTCATGCATTAAGGCGCGTGCAATCATTAAACGGCGTTTCATACCACCAGACAAGGTACGCGCTTGCTTATCTTTTTTCTCGATTAATCCAAGCTGCGCTAAGTATTTATCTGCACGTTTATGTGCTTCGCCGCGAGGAACACCATAATAACCTGCTTGATTAACGAGTATTTGGCTCAGCGTTTCAAACTGGCTAAAGTTAAACTCTTGCGGCACTAAACCTAAGTTAGCTTTCGCTGCTTCTAGGTCGGTATCAATATTGTGGCCAAATACTTCAACTTTACCTTTGGTCTTATTTACCAGTGAAGAAATTACCCCAATAGTGGTTGATTTACCCGCTCCATTCGGGCCCAGTAATGCAAAAAAGTCACCTTCGTGAACTTGTAAATCAACGCCTTTTACTGCCTCAACCCCATTTTTGTAAACCTTGGTAAGGCCTTCAATATTTAAAGCAATATTTTGCTTATTCATTTTTTACCCTCACCATAACCCCAGCGCTTTGTGAGGTTATGTTCAATATTTAAATGATCTAAAATTCGCGCCACCATAAAGTCAACCAAGTCTTCTATGCTTTGTGGTTGATGATAAAACCCAGGTGCTGCAGGCATAATTGTTACACCTAAACGCGATAATTTAAGCATGTTTTCTAAATGAATTTCGCTAAATGGCGTTTCGCGTGGCACTAAAATAAGCTGGCCTCGCTCCTTTATCACCACATCGGCGGCGCGCTCTAATAAATTATCTGATGCGCCGACTGCAATCGCAGACACAGATCCTGCGCTACATGGACATACTATCATTTTTTTCGGTGCTGCTGAGCCCGAAGCCACAGGACTAAACCAGTTATCTTTGCCAAATACCTTTAACTGCCCGGGTTTTGCGTTATATAACAGGCTTAATTGCTCTGTGGCCTTGTCTTCATTTGCTGATAGTTTAACATTTGATTCGGTATCAAAGACTACCCGCGCGGCACTTGAAATAAGCACATACACTTGAAACTGCTGCTCAAGCAACACCTCTAATAACCTTAGTCCGTAAGGCGCGCCTGATGCACCACTAAATGCTAAGGTGATTTTATCTTTAAATTGCACATTATTCTCCGCTGTATTTATTGGCCAAGCCATCAACAAGTTGTTGATGAAGGCCATTAAAACCACCATTACTCATAATTAAAACATGTTGATTTGGCTCAATACTTTCAAGCACTGTTTCGATAATGGCGATTGTAGAATCAAAACACTGCATACCGGCTTTTTCTGCTTGCTCCTTGAGCGACCAGCTTAAGTTTTCTGGTTCAAACAGTAGCACCTCATCCGCATCGCGTAATGAGTCTAGCAATGTAAATTGATGAACTCCCATTTTCATGGTGTTAGAACGCGGCTCTAAAATCGCAATAATTTTGTCATTGCCCACTTTGGCGCGCAGCCCCGCAAGCGTTGTTTGTATCGCGGTAGGATGATGGGCAAAATCATCATACACTTTAATGTTATTTATATCCGCTTTAAGCTCCATACGCCTTTTTGGGCTGATAAATTCGCCTAAAGCCGCAATACTGTGCTCAATAGCAATTCCTACATGGCGCGCTGCTGCAATGGCCATCATGGCATTTTTAACGTTATGCTCACCAATTGCCTGCCAGTTAACTACACCTTGCAGCTGAGTGTTTAATAACACATTAAATTGAGAACCATCCGCTTTAAGTAGCTGATAATCCCAATCATTGCCTAATGTTTCGCTCTCGCTCCACAGCCCTTTTGCTATAACATCGCTCAGAGCCTCATCATCTTTTGGCCACAATACTTTCCCGCTTTGCGGTAGTGTACGTATCAAATGGTGAAATTGTTTTTTAATCGCATTTAAATCTTCAAAAATATCAGCATGATCAAATTCTAAATTATTTAAAATCAGTGTACGCGGCAGGTAATGAACAAACTTACTGCGTTTATCAAAAAATGCAGTGTCGTATTCATCGGCTTCTATTACAAAAAATGGCGTTTCACCGACTCGAGCAGACAGGCCAAAATTTTGCACAATACCACCAATTAAAAACCCTGGCTTTAAGCCCGCATATTCTAATATCCATGCAAGCATACTTGCTGTGGTCGTTTTTCCATGAGTACCTGCTACAGCGAGTACCCAAGAGTCTTGTAATAAGTTATGTTTTAGCCACTCAGGTCCTGAAGTATAAGGCAGGCTCTTATCGAGTACATATTCAACACACGGGTTACCACGGCTCATAGCATTACCAATAACCACCATATCAGGCGTAGGCTCTAACTGTTTTATGTCGTAACCTTGGGTTAGCTCAATGCCTAACTGTTCAAGTTGAGTGCTCATCGGTGGGTAAACATTTTGATCTGAGCCTGTCACTTTATGACCAAGCGATTTAGCAATGGCCGCAATACCGCCCATAAAGGTGCCGCAAATGCCTAATATATGAATATGCATAACTTTTTAATCCTTTGGTACTTCGCACGTCTGTGAAGTTTAATGGCGTTATAATGCCAAATTTTAGGCTTGATGACTATGTGCGTCTCGTCAATTCATTGATGCTAAAACAGCGCTAAAAAATAAAAAAGCCCTCCTACCTAAGTAGGAGGGCTTGCTGGTAATAAGCTAAATTACAGCGTCAAAAATACAATTAAGCCAACACCAAGTAAAAGTCTGTAAATTACAAACGGCAGCATACCCATTCGTTCAATCACTTTTAAGAACATGAATATACAAGCGTACGCTGATAAAAATGAAAGGACGACACCTAAAATTAAAGTGTTCCAATCAACTACATGGTCGCCTAAAGCCAACTCTATTGTGTAGTAAAGACCCATCATAGAAATAATAGGGATTGCGAGTAAAAACGAAAAGCGCGCAGCGCTTTGTTTATTCATGCCCAGCAATAAGCCCGCTGTCATGGTAATGCCTGAGCGAGACGTTCCTGGGATCATAGCCACCGCTTGAGCAAAGCCAATAAGCAACGCTGTTTTCCAGTTAAGCTGGTAAATTGTTTTCATTTGCTTACCTTTGGCATCAGCGTACCAAAGTAATAAACCAAAAATAATAGTCGTAGCAGCTATAACCCAGGCACTGCGCAGGTACAGCTCAACAACATCTTTTAGTAATAAGCCTAATAACGCTGCAGGTACAGTGCCCAGTATAATCCACCAGCCTAGTTTGCTGTCATCTGTTGCACCTTGTTGGCCAAATGATTTAAACCACGCACTCAATATATCGACAACTTCTTTTCTAAAATAAATGACAACAGCGATTAAAGTGCCAACGTGCACTGCGACATCAAAGGCTAAACCTTGATCTTGCCAACCTAAGATTTGTGAAGGAAGAATTAAGTGGGCTGAACTTGAAATAGGTAAAAACTCTGTAAATCCTTGTATCAAGGCTAAAACAATTATTTCTATAATACTCATGGGTTAGTAAACTCCACCTTCCATAGTTTTTGTTGAGGGTTGTTATATGCATTCCATATTTGGGCAATCGTTTGTTTTGCTACCGGATGATAAAAATCAGGAGCTACCTCTGCTAAAGGCTGTAATACAAAGGCATTTTTGGTAATTTCGTTACGTGGTAGTTGAGCTGGGCTCTCGCAAATGACATCATCGTAAAAGAGTAAATCGAGATCCAAGGTGCGCGGGCTAAATTTTTTATCATTTGCTTTGCGACCATTATCGCGCTCTATTTGTTTTAATAACGCACACACATCTTCAAGCGCCATATCGGTAGTGGCAGCAAGTACGGAGTTGTAAAAGTTATTACCGGCAAAACCCACCGCTTCACTTTCAAATACCGAAGAATGTTGGGGATTTTTAAAGTGTTTATTTAACGCCACTAAAGCACGCCTGATATGCTCTGCTTTATTAATATTTGACCCTAAACTAATAAATATTTGCGCCATTTAAGCAATAGCCTTGTTACGCGTTATTTCTACACCGACGGTTTGCGCTTGTGCAACTGCAGCGGGCTTACTTACTTTTATTGTCACTTGCGGGGTATTAAATTCGGTTAAAATGATTTGCGCTAATTGCTCTACCAGTGTTTCTAAAAGCTCTACCGGTTTAGCCGTACTGTGTTCGATAACACGCTCACTTACCTTAGCGTAATCCAGTGCCAAGTTAATATCGTCGTTTTGCGCTGCGGGCTTGATGTCGCTTAGCATTTCAATATCAAAGTACAGGCTTTGTTTACTTTTCTTTTCAAAATCATACACCCCGATAATCGTTTCGACATGCAATTGTGATATAAATACCTTGTCCATTGATACTCCAAATGACTGTAACAAGTCACTGAGTTAATTACATATTGTATCAATCAAATTAATACTGTATATACTTTAATCAGTGTTTAAATATACTAAAATTACTTCTACAATAGAATAATTACAAAATTGCGAGTAATTTAAGAAGCCCGTAAATTTTGACGCCAATAATAGCTTAAAAGTAATGATTAAAAAATAAGGAAGCGCGTGTTAGTCATTTTAATGTTTGTTTTAGCCTATTTGCTCGGCTCGATTTCATCGGCCATTTTAGTGTCGCGGCTATTCAAACTCCCCGATCCACGCACGCATGGCTCCAATAATCCAGGGGCAACCAATGTTTACCGCTCAGGCGGGTCACTTCCTGCATGCTTAGTTTTAGTCTTCGATATTTTAAAGGGCACAATCCCTGTTTGGGGCGCTTATTTTTTAAAACTTGAGCCATTAGAGCTTGGTTTAATCGCCGTTGCAGCATGCTTAGGGCACATGTACCCGTTATTCTTTAGTTTTAAGGGCGGTAAGGCGGTTGCAACTGCATTTGGCTCGTTACTACCGATAGGGCTTTCTTTAGGAGGGTTATTGATTGGTACTTGGTTGCTGATTGTCGCAATTACTCGTTACTCATCACTTGCCGCGTTAGTGGCCGTTACGCTAGCCCCTTTATACACATGGTGGATAAAACCGTTATATACCTTACCGGTAACCTTTATTACGCTACTGATCATTATTAGGCATCGCACTAATATTGTGCGTTTATTTAAGGGGGAAGAACCAAAAGTAGGAACTAAACAAGCCCCTACAGATGATAAGAAGTAATAAATAACCTAAGTTCTGGTTAACTATATTGCTTCTAGGCTATCGATTGGCCAGCGCGGTTTAGTTTTCATATCAAGCGAAGCAAACTGCCCTGCTTTTAAACGCTGCATACCAGCATAAGCAATCATTGCACCATTGTCAGTACAAAACTCAGTACGAGGGTAATACACTTCGCCCTTCATACCTTGCATCACACGCTCTAGTTGCAAACGTAGTTGCGTATTAGCACTTACACCACCGGCTATTACTAAGCGCTTAATACCGGTTTGTTTTAATGCGCGCTTACACTTAATTACTAAAGTATCTATAACGGCTGTTTGAAATGCATGAGCAATATCTGCTTTAGTTTGCTCGTCACTGTCGTTTTCACGAATAGCAATTGAAGCGGCGGTTTTTAGGCCACTAAAGCTAAAATCCAAGCCAGGTTTGTCTGTCATCGGACGCGGAAAAACAAACCGCTTAGCAACACCCTGTTCAGCCATTTTAGCTAAACGAGGACCGCCAGGGTAATCAAGCCCAAGTAATTTAGCCGTTTTATCAAATGCTTCACCTGCAGCATCATCTACCGACTCACCCAATACTTCGTATTGACCAATACCAGCAACTTTTACCATCATGGTATGACCGCCAGAAACCAGTAAGGCAATAAATGGAAACTCGGGGACGTTTTCCTCAAGCATTGGCGCTAATAAATGCCCTTCCATATGGTGCACTGCAACCGCTGGGATATCCCAGCCATACGCTAAAGATCGACCAATTGAGGTACCTACTAACAAAGCCCCTACTAAACCTGGCCCTGCCGTGTAGGCAATACCGTCTAAATCTTCAGGTCCACAACCCGCTTGTGCAAATGCCGCATCAATAAGCGGCAATGTTTTACGTACATGATCGCGAGATGCAAGCTCAGGTACTACACCACCATAGTCTGCATGTACTTTTACTTGGCTATATAATTGATGGGCTAGCAGCCCTTTTTCGTCATCATAAATAGCAATACCAGTTTCATCGCATGATGATTCAATGCCTAAAATTCGCATTGTTGATTCTCCTGCCACCTAACAAGGTGTTTAAAACAAATAACTTAAAGTGCTAAACCAATGTTAGTTTGGCCATCAGCAAGGACATGCTTTTTCAATGCTTTTACATTTTCAGCAGTAATACGCCCCATTGCCTCTACAAAATCAATTAGTTCACCTAATACCTCTATTTCGTATTGCATTAGTGGGTGTTCACGCACTGCTTTATTATCAGCAACATCCCCTTCAACCGTCATTTGATACTCAATAAAGCGAGCCACAGTAGCCTGCGATATTTTACTCACATTAACAAACTCTTGCTCATCTTGTGCTAAAAGGCCATGCATTAAGCTCAATAATGAAGTTGCAGCGTCAATGGCAGGGTAAGTACCAAACATATCAAAATCAGCAAGTTCAGGTACATTAGGCTCTATTTTTTCAACTTGCTTTTCTAAGTCAATTTTACTTTTAGGAAAGAGTATTTTTTCCCAACATACATTTAAAGCATTGCGTAAAATAACCTCATCGCCAAAGCCGGTAGCCTCACTAAATAGCCCATAATTAGGCAACATACGCTCTATTAACGCACTGGCCAATACCGCTTTTTGTAGGTAATTTAATTCTCTAATACGCTGAAAATTATTCGCTTTTGTCATTCTTTAAAGTCCCACATGACCAACAAAAATCAAATGTTGATCCATTATGCTCATTACAGTTAGGGCACACCCAATCTGGAGCGGATTGTTTTACTTGCTGATAGTTTACCAATATTTCACGTGCATGGCGCTCTTTTATCGCATAAACCTGCACACTTACTTGTGTTTGCTCAAACGGGATCTCGCCAATAGCACCCTGCAGCATTTCACCTTTAATTTGACACTCAATTCCCGCATTAAGAATCAGTCCTTTTATTATATTGGCCTCTAAACTATTTTCTGCGTTATAAAGCGTAACCCAATCAAATGATGTTATATTTGAATCGCTATTATTAATATTTTGCAATATCCACCTCATTTACTTTATGTGTACAATTTGCCTGCGTAACCTAAAGCAAATAATATGATTTAAGGACACATTATGACGCTAACTACCCCAGGTTTACTTTTTCCAGCAATCTCGTTGTTGTTACTCGCCTATACAAACCGATTTTTAGTGCTAGCGCAACTAATACGAGAACTGAATGCCCGTGAAGGTGAGTCTATTCGTCCTGTTGTGGTGGCGCAAATAACCAACCTTAGAAAGCGAATAAAACTAATAAGGACCATGCAAGTATACGGAGTGGCTGCTTTTTTATTATGTACGCTATCTATGTTTGCATTATTTATAGAATTTAATACCACGGGTATTATTTTATTTGGGGTCAGTTTAAGCTGCTTGAGCTTATCTTTGCTTACTTCATTATTTGAAATTCATATTTCTTGTGATGCCATAGAAATTGAATTACAAAACATTGAAAATAAGCCTTTAAGTAACCGAGTTAGTAAAAACTTTATTGAGCCTAACCCTAAAAGCAAAAACAGCAATTAACCAATCGAGACTTTAGTAAAGTTGTTATAAAATTGCATAAACTTGGTCAATAATAAAACCCTACAGTTATTTAACATTACCCAAAGGTATAACAACTTTTAGCAACTATTCTCTTTAAATACGATGAAAAGAAAGTTAATCTAAGGAGGTGGTTAAAAACATTATTTCAACTGATCTGTAGGGATATAAAGTCAGTATTTAATCTGCAATTCCCCTAGCTTACCTATAAAAAAGGACTGTATAGTGAGATTTGAACAATTAGAACAGTTTGTAGCGCTTGGCCTACTTCGTCATTTTAGGCAAGCTGCAGAACAAACCCAAATTAGCACATCTGCGTTAACTCGTAGTATTCAAACTCTTGAAACAGAGCTTGGCTACGAACTTGTTACCCGCTCTACTCGCTCGGTTAAATTAACTCAAGCAGGCGAACTTTTCCTCGACTTTGCAAAAAATACCCTCAATGAGCTAGAGCAAATAAAGCATCGCGCTTTTCAGTCAATTAATGGCACTGAAGAGAAAAAGTTAGTTATTGGTTACACCACAACAACCAGCAGCATAGTACCAATTACCTGCGGTGAATTTTTAAGCCAATATCCTCACATTAAAATCGAAATGCAGCTACAAAATAAAACTGAGCTTCATAGAAAGTTACTTCAAGGTGAAATAGACATTAGTGTATGCTCGCAAATAGTCAATAGTATTGGTAGCGACATACAATTACCTGATCAGCTTATTTTATTTTGTTCAAAACAACATCCTTTAGCAAATAAAAGCGATATTAGTAAAAAAGAGCTCGAAAGCTATCCAATGTTCAGTTGTTTTTCACAGTCAAAACAAGTGCAATCAATGCTTAATGAAGTAATAGACTCGCTAAATAAAGCTTCAACGATTAAAGTAGGTAGTATTGCTCAGGTAATGGCTGGACTTGAAAAGTCAGATCATTTTGCCATTGCCGGTATTGAACACACCAGCTCTGTGGCAGAAAACCATAACTTAATCCAGCTTAAAACGAATAACGATATTAGCCATGAACAACTTGTGGTGCAAACAAGCCAGCAGATAGAGGCAGGTGAGCATGTTGACCACCTACTCTCGCTAATTAAGAAAGTTTCTAGAGCATAAAAAATGACTCCATGCGTTTTATAACAACTATAAATTAGTGGCATTAAAGTTTTTTTTCACTACACTAACGCTCCCTTATATTATGACTAGCGTTAATGAAAAACTTTACAGCTGCTGAAATTTACCTAGAGCACATTGAAACGCATGGCTATGCCATTATTGAAAACGCCATTGATAGTGACTTAATATCCGAGTTGATGGCTGATTGCTATAGAATAAATCCTCACTTTAGCCTTGCCGGTATTGGACGATTAAACAATTTACAAATTGATGACTCCGTTCGTAAAGATAAAACCTACTGGTTTGATGGCAGCTCAAATGCACAGCTTAGCTATCAACAAATAATGGAAGCTGTTCGCACTACCCTTAATCGTAACTTTTTCATGGGCTTGTTTGATTATGAGTGTCACTATGCAAAGTATACGCAGGGTGATTTTTACAAAAAACATGTAGATGCGTTCAAAGGTCGTTCAAATCGAGTTTTTACCACCGTATTGTACTTAAACTCTCCTAAGAAAGGCGGGGAGCTGGTTATTTACAAGCCTAAAAGTAAAGAAATAGAAGTGGTTATAAAACCCACGGCAGGCACTTTGGTATTATTTGAAAGCGAACGCTTTGTGCATGAAGTACTTCCGGCTTTTGATAACCGCTATTCGATTGCTGGTTGGTTCAGAAAAAATGCGTCAATTAGTGGTATTATCGACCCACCCCGTTAAGAAAAAACGGGGTAAGAAAATAATAAGCCTATAAATACAGTAAGTCCCACATAATGATTATTCAAAAACGCTTTAAAACAGGCATCTCGTTGACGTAAATGAATCAAACGCTGTTGATACAATAATAAAGCCGCAGCAACCGCTAACCCTAGCCAAAAGCTTGCTCCAACTTGGTTAATAAAGCCGATCAATGTCATTAATACTAAGAATATAATGTTAAGCAACCCAATAATATGGCGGTCATAACTGGCGAATAAAATAGCGGTTGATTTTACTCCTATTTTTAAATCATCATCTCTATCAACCATGGCGTACATAGTGTCGTAAGCCACCGTCCAGCAAATATTGGCAATAAATAGCAGCCATGCCTGCACAGGCAACGAGTTTGTTGATGCCATAAATGCCATAGGAATTGCCCAACCAAAAGCAGCCCCTAATACAACCTGTGGAAGTTGTGTGTAACGTTTCATAAAGGGATAACAAAACGCGAGCCCAAGCGCCCCAAACGATAACAAGATAGTATTGGTATTTAGCATTATTACTAAAATAAAAGCGATGCTAACCAGCAGCAAAAACAAACTAATTGCTTCCCCACTACTCACAGCCCCAGTTGCTAAAGGGCGCTGACAGGTTCGTTTTACTGAGCCATCTATTTTTCTGTCAGCAAAATCATTGATAACGCATCCTGCGCTGCGCATAACTATTACCCCAAGGGTAAACACAATGAAGTTTGTTAGGCTTGGTATCCCCTCATTTGCTATCCACAGCGCCCAATAAGTTGGCCAAAGTAATAATAAGGTGCCTATGGGCTTATCTATTCGCATTAACTGAACGTAATACGGTACATGGTTTACCGATAAAGGGGCTAGTTTCATGAGTATAAATAGGCTCCTGGTAAAAAAACTTCACAAACTAAAAATTTGTAGTCATGCAAAGAGAACACGCTTCGTCGCCCTAATAATATGTGTATGGGTAAATTAAGTTCGCTCACCAGTGATTGCAATGAGTGGTTATCATCAAAGCGAGCAATTTCAATATCAGTACGCTTTAACGCAGGGTCTTGAAATATAACATCACCCAACGGACGTTCACCCATATTATGCAGCTGATTATTTGTATTGTTGTTTGATATTGGCAACCAGCTTTGAGCATATACAACCGGTTTGTCATCACACAACAATAAAACTTCACGGTTAAGTACAGTGTTCACCTCATTACTTAATAAAGCTTGCTGAGGTTGCGAGAGGTTAACTTTTTGCTCACTCAACACTTTTACAGCAAAACGCTGAGACTGGCTTTTTAATTTAGCCGTTAAAGAATGCGGTTCAAATAACCACTCTTGCTCAGCGCTAGATAAGCCACTGACTTGAGCGGTACTCTGCCAATCAGCAGATAAAGAAAGAGGAAACGTAATCACAATAGCTCTACTTGATAAAAATCAGCAAGATCATAACATTGCTAAGAGATTTGAAAAAGCGCGATTTACTTACTACCAAGCACACCCTGTTATTATAAAAAGCTAATCAACATTTGACTCTCGCTATTGCCTATCCCAAACTTGAGTATAGAGGGCCTTTACATAGCTCAACAAATAACAGCATCTTGCTGTATCTTATTTATTAATAAGTATAAACTATTTGTAACCAGTTTACGGAAACGCTTTTGAAATGAAAAAAACAGTATTTACAGGCCTTTTTATTCTTTTAGTCAGCCTAACTAGCTTATCAGCACGTGCTGAGTCTACTGTGGGTTATTTTGGGTTTGAGCCAGACATTATTACTAATTACATTGGTCCATCGAGTAAAAAAATGGGTTACGTTCGCGTCACGGTAGATTTAATGCTAAATAAAACATCAGATATTGCAATCGTGGAACACCACACGCCGTTACTTCGTGATGCGTTAGTTGAGATATTATCTAAAGAGCATGAAAACAAAATAAAGTCTTTAACAGGACGCGAGCAAATACGCCTTAAAAGCGCAGAAAAACTAAAAAGCTTACTTAAGGAAGAAACAGGCCAAGAAATAATCCGAGACCTGTTATTTACTAAATATTTATATCATTAGGCACTTTTTGTTTTAAAAAGCTGAGCGGTATAGGCAAAAGCCATACCGCTAACGAGCCCACCTAAGTGTGCCCAATTAGCCATTCCAACAAATAATACATCTGCAAAACCAAGTACTAACCATACCAGCATAAATCCAACAATTGCGGTTGTAACCAGTGCAGGCTGTTTAGGGTTAAGGGTGCTGTAAATCCAACAAAAGCCTAACAACCCATATACAACACCGCTAAGCCCACCAAAGTTAGGACCGACCATTAAGTACTGTGCCCAATTACTTATTAAAGCGGTAACTAAAAAAAGTCCGATTAGACTCGATTTACCACATTGCTTTTCAATGTTATCACCCAGCGATACCCACCAGATTAAGTTAAACACAATATGCATAGCGCTAAAATGCACAATAGCAGGTGTTAACCAGGTAAGTGGTGACGCAGGATTGAACTGCAACGCCATATAAATAGGCTCAAACGCACCAAATAAAAAGGCAACATAAACAACGATACTGAGAATACTAATACCTTGATTAAGCCAGCTTAAGGCTTTAAAACGGGCAACTAAATTAAGCGACTGCCCTTGATACTTTAACGGTGACTGCGTAGTACCTACTTGCCATGATGCTTGTTGATAACGTTCATGATTAGGGTTTTTAGCAAATTCGTTCCATAAAGGCTGCACTGCATGAAAGTCTTCAGGTGCCACACTAATAACAAGCGTATGGCCATCCTCAGTACGAATTTGCCCTGAAAGCCCTTGGCTTTTTAGGTAATCTATAAAGCCCTGTGCAGCACGGGGGTTAGTTAGACTGCCTAGCTCTATCATCGTGCTACTTTATCCTTGTAAGCGGCTTCCCATGCAGTAAAACCACCATCCATGCTGTAAACATCTTCAAAGCCTTGCTCTACTAAGTAGCTGGCAGCACCTTGTGAACTCATGCCGTGATAACAAACAATAATAATCGGCTGGTCAAACTCTTTTTCCATCATAAATTGGGCGATATTTGCATTTGAAAGTGCTTCAGAACCTGGAATGTGCCCTGCCTGATACGAATTAGGATCGCGAATATCGGCAATCACTACATCCTCTTTGTCTAGTAGTTTGAGGGTTTGTGCGATTGATATATGTTTAAATGCCATAGTACTCTCTTATAATTACAAAAAAGGCGACAAATGCCGCCTTTAATTCTCTTAACAAGGGGATAATTAATCCCAGTTAAGAATTACTTTACCCGATTGGCCTGAAATCATCATATCAAAGCCAGCTTGGAAGTCATCAATTGAATACTGATGAGTAATAATTGGTTTTAAATCAAGTCCTGATTGAATCAAGCTGGCCATTTTGTACCAAGTTTCAAACATCTCACGACCGTAAATACCTTTGATCACTAAGCCTTTAAAAATTACTTGATTCCAATCGACCGCCATATCTGAAGGTGGAATACCTAACATGGCAATTTTGCCGCCATGATTCATGTTATTTAACATGGCATTAAATGCACTAGGAACACCTGACATCTCTAAGCCAATATCAAAGCCTTCGGTCATACCTAGATCTTTAGCTACATCTTCAAGCTTTTCATTTGCAACGTTTACAGCACGCGTTGCGCCCATTTTACGCGCTAAGTCTAGGCGGTATTCATTTACGTCGGTAATAACCACATGACGTGCACCTACATGTTTAGCTACAGCTGCAGCCATAATACCAATAGGGCCTGCACCGGTGATTAATACATCTTCACCCACTAAATCAAACGATAAAGCCGTGTGTACTGCATTACCAAACGGGTCAAAAATAGAGGCAAGTTCATCGCTAATGTTATCTGGAATTTTAAATGCATTAAATGCTGGGATCACTAAGTACTCAGCAAATGCACCTTCGCGATTAACACCCACACCGGTTGTATTACGGCATAAGTGAACGCGTCCAGCACGACAGTTACGACAATGACCACAGGTTATATGACCTTCACCCGAAACACGGTCGCCAACTTCAAAACCGCGAACTTCTTGGCCCATGTCAATTACTTCACCCACGTATTCGTGGCCAACCACCATAGGCGTAGGAATAGTGTTTTGTGCCCACTCATCCCACTTATAAATATGAACATCGGTACCACAAATGGCTGTTTTACGAATTTTAATTAACAGATCGTTATGACCCACTTCAGGCTTTGGCGCATCTGTCATCCAAATGCCCGGCTCTGCTTTTAACTTTGATAATGCTTTCATAATCCACACTCAATTAAAAAATCGCGACTTTAGCCGCGATTTAACAAGAAAATTAAATAACACCAATCTCTTTACCAATACGGGTAAAGGCTGCAATGGCTGTATCAAGCTGTTCCTTGCTATGCGCTGCAGAAATTTGGGTACGAATACGTGCCTGACCTTTTGGTACAACAGGGAATGAAAAGCCAGTTACATAAATCCCTTCGGCCAAAAGCTTATCAGCCATAAGTGACGCTACTTTGGCGTCTCCCAGCATCACAGGAATAATCGCATGATCTTTACCTGCACAAGTAAAGCCTGCCGCTTCCATCTGCTCGCGGAAGTATTTAGCGTTTGACCATAGCTTAGCGCGAAGCTCACCGCCATTTTCAAGCATTTCTAACACTTTGATTGACGCCGTTACGATTGAAGGCGCCAATGAATTTGAGAATAAGTATGGACGTGAACGCTGACGAAGCCACTCAACAATTTCTTTTTTACCTGAAGTGTAACCACCAGAAGCTCCACCAAGCGCTTTACCTAAGGTACCGGTAATAATATCGACACGGTCGAGTACATTACAGTACTCAGGTGTACCTTTACCATTTTCGCCAACAAAACCAACGGCATGTGAGTCATCAACCATAACAAGCGCGTCATATTTATCGGCTAAATCACACACGGCTTCTAAATTACAAATAACGCCATCCATTGAGAACACGCCATCAGTAGCAATTAGTTTAGTTTTAGCTCCAGCTTCATCGGCTGCAATTAATTGCTTTTCTAAATCTGCCATATCATTATTTGCATAACGGAAACGCTTTGCTTTACATAAACGTACACCATCAATAATAGAAGCATGATTTAATGAATCAGAAATAATCGCATCGTCTGCACCTAGAATAGTTTCAAACAAGCCCGTATTCGCATCAAAACATGATGAATACAAAATGGTGTCTTCAGTTTCTAAAAATTGACTGATTTTTTTCTCAAGCGTTTTATGAATATCTTGGGTACCACAAATAAAACGCACAGACGCAACACCAAAACCATGGTCATCTAAGCCTTGTTGGGCAGCTGCAATTAGCTCTGGGCTATTAGCTAAACCTAAGTAGTTGTTAGCACAAAAGTTAATAACCTTATCACCTGATGCCACTTCAATTTGAGCTTGCTGCTGTGAAGTGATAACACGTTCATTTTTGTACAAACCTTCCGCTTTAACGTCTTCGATTTGCTGTTGTAATTGGCTAAAAAAAGCAGATGCTCTCATCTGTGATCTCCATTTGGTTGAACGGGTTAAACAGCAGACACGTTGCTGCTATTTATAATGCGAGTATTGTAAAAGTTTAAGCGCCAAATTGCACTGTTTGTCATTCGTCGTAAATTAGCTAACTGGCAGGAAAAGCTGCCAGTTTACGGGCATGAGGTATGCACTAAATCAGACCAGCAAGCAGAACAGGAAGCTCCTTGATTGAATCACAAACATAGTCAGCAGACTTTACGGCTTGCTCATCAACTGTTTTCCCAGAACGTACCAATATTTTAGTCCGTATATTGGCGCTTATAGCAGCTTGCATATCACCTCGTTTGTCCCCCACCATCACACTAAGTGCAGGGTCAATATGATGATCTTTTATTCCTTGCAGTAACATTCCTGGCGCTGGCTTTCTGCAATCGCACTCTTTTAAATAATCTGGTAATGCATTTTTAGGATGATGAGGACAAAAATAAACATCAGTAATTTCAATTTGATGATGACTAAACTGCGCTTTCATCCATGTGCTAAGGGCAAAAAAATCAGCTTCTGAGTAATAACCTCGACCAATACCTGATTGGTTGGTTACAACAATTATTTTATAGCCCGCGTCATAAAATACTTTACACGTTGAAAACACACCCTCTATAAATTCAAACTCTTCGCTTTTAAATACATAGCCATGATCAACATTTACTACACCATCGCGGTCTAAAAAAAGCGCCTTATTTGTGTGTTTATCATTCATAATAACGACTCTTTTTTAACAACATGGTCAAACATTTCTTTTACTGCATCCATAGTTATTTGACTCATTAAATCATCGCCCTTAACCCGAGTGCCCCAAGGTAATTGCTCGGCGGTTTTACCAGTTTGCTTTAATAAGTTTTGGTGATAAACCTCAACCACGTAATCTTGGTATAAATAGGGCCCCGTTCGCGCTGGGTTTGAATGCGCATATAAGCCAATAACCGGTGTGCCCACGGTCACCGCCATATGAGCTGGGCCTGTGTCAGGTGCCAGTACTAAGTCTGCACGCTTAAGTACGCACAATAATTCTTTGAGTTTTGTTTTACCCACCAAGTTCAGAATGGGTGAATCAGAGTGTTTAATGATGTTATTTGCTAAATTAATTTCCAGCTCAGTAGGCCCACCGGTTAGCACCACTTTAAAACCTTGCGCATTAGCATAATCCGCAAGCGCAGCATAGCGTTCGGCTAACCAGTTACGCTGTGCTTTACTTGCTGCTGGCGAAATAACAAATAGCTTAGTTGATAAATAATCGTCACCTAACAGCTCATCAGCTTTAGCTTGATCTTTGTCGGTGTAGGGCATATTCCAAACAGGGACATAATCATCAACACCAATCGCTTGAGCAAAGCCTTTAAAACCCTCTAAAACATGCGCCTGAGATTGGGCTTTAATACGTTTATTAATAAATAAACTATGCAGTTCTTTTGAACGAGCCCAATCAAAACCAATTTTAACTTTGGCAGGAATACAGCGAGCGACAAAACCAGCTCTTAAAGCCACTTGCATGTTAAGCAGTACGTCAAAACACTGCCCTTTAAAGGTTTGCTTTAACTGTTTTAGTGCCGCCTTACCTTGTTTTTTATCAAATACAACAAGCTCAACGCCTGGTAAGTCAGCTAACAGCATCGCCTCGACCTTCCCTATCACCCAAGTGATCTTAGCATTTGGATGCGCTTTTTGAATTGCTTGTACCGCACTCACTGCATGGCATACATCACCAATAGCAGAAAGACGTAAAATACAAATTGATGTGTAAGTAGGCGCTGAAGTCACACGTTTCCTTGGGAGTAAAATAGTTAAACCCGATCTTAAATTATAATCGCGTCATTGCAAGTACTTATCCTTAGACTTAAAACACGTTAATATGTGCACATATTAAAGCGAATCCTATGAGCTATGTTTAATCAACACGTCAAAAATAACCATGTCATTTTGAGCCATCCTCAATATAGCACCGAAATAGAGTTAGATTGGTTTAACCCCGACTTCTGGCAGCAACAGCAAAAAATTGTTGGCGCTAAAAAGGGGCGTGCAACTGCTTGGTTTTTTAAACACGCAGATTTAACGGCTGTATTGCGCCATTATTGGCGTGGCGGCCTCATAGGCAAGCTACTTAGTGACCAATATTTATATTGGGGACTAGAGCATACGCGTGTTTATAAAGAATTTAGCTTAATGACGCAATTAATAGAGTTAGGTTTAAATGTACCAAAGCCCATTGCAGCTAAAGTGAGCCGACATGGTTTTATTTACCGAGGTGATATTATTACTGAAGCAGTAAGCGGCGCTAAAAGTGTATTAGATGTTCTGATTGAGCGCCCCATAAGTGATATTGAGATAAAAAAAGTAGCACAAACCATTGCCCAGTTTCATAATAAAGGGGTGTATCACGCTGATTTAAATATTAATAATATTTTATTTGATGACTCTGGCGACGTTTATATTATCGACTTTGACCGTGGCGAAATAAAAGTGCCCAATAAAAAATGGCAACAAAGCAACATGTCTCGCTTACAACGCTCCTTTTTAAAAGAGCAAAGCCGCAATAGCCACTTTCATTGGCAGCAAAACGACTGGCAAACATTACGCAATCAATACAACCAAAAGCTCGAATTCTAAAAAACTTGTTAAATCAAGCTCCTAAAAACTAAATTATTAATAACTAATGAGTCTTATTAAACAACATGTTTTTCAAACCTTGTGTAATAATGTCAAAACTGTGGATTGTTTCTAAAGTAGAATACTTATCAATAATATATTTATAACGAGACTCTGTAAGTAACGTTTGCACTTTTTCACTTATATCAACAATATCAAGCTGTGCCTGATAAGCCACTTCAGTGCGAGTACAACGGGTAAGACGCTCACCTTGATCTTTTGAAATAGCACACGCAATTGTGGGGGTTTGCAAGGCAATAGCTTGGAGTAAAGTATCACCCGCGCTTAATAATGCAACCTTGGCCTGACTTAGTAAGGCTAAAAATTCAGCTCCCCCTTGGCTTGGCAAACAAATTAACTCATCGCTTTTAGGTAACGATTTAGTGTAATTAGGACCAAATACCACTACACCTTTTAAGCCTGTTTGCTTAGCAATAATAAGCCCTGCTTGAAAATATAAATCTGCGCAATTCACGCCATTAACTGTATGCCCACCAGAGCCCGCGTTAACAATAAAGAATTCTTTCTCTTTCAAGTGATAACGGGTTAGTGCATCGGATTTTTGCTGTGCTGATGCAAACACTGTAAACGGCCCAACATTAGCAGGGTGAGCCAGGGGCAGCATGCTCAATTTTAGCTTTTCATACCACGAAAGAGGGTCAATACAGTAATCAGGCTGAACAACCCAATGAGTATCAATAAGGCCCGCTCTATTAAGCTTTAAACCTTTTGCTCGCTTTTTTGCATGCTGTGAAATAAAAACAACTTTAGCACCCACTTTTTTTGCCGCTTTCATTTGTTCGGCTCGTCCTGCGCAATCAAATAGCACCATATCTGGTTTGTATTGTTCAATGAACTGACATACATGCGTATTTTCTTTTGTTGCCGATTGATTTAACAATAAGGTAGGAAATGGGCAGTTTTTAGCATAAGCCGTGTGCTTATTTAAAATGAAATGAATATCTAACGAATTGCCATACTCCGAGGTAAGGGTATTAGCTAGCTGTAACGAGCGCATATATTCACCAATACCTTCGGGCGATGACACGGGAATAAATAAAAGTCGTTTGTTGCTCATTACTATCTCTTTTTTTTCTTTGCAACGAGTATATCAACGAGATCATTTTTCCGATAGAGCTACAATGTTTTAATCTATAGTGGTATTTTAAATTTATCTTGGCTGATTTAATTACTGCAATAAAGAGCGTAGATTGCTAAACTTGTTGGCAATTTCAATCATAAGGATCTGAGCTTTGCGAAACAAAATTTTTATACTTTCTTCGCTTTTTTGTGCCGTAACGACAACCGTAAATGCTGAACCTTGGGTAAAGCCTGATGACTATGCTCTTAGAGCAGATATACAACAGCTTGCCGATGCAGGTATAATTTTAGCGCCAGTAACAACATATCCATTAATGTGGAAAAGCTTTATTAATGATGTTAACAATACTTCGTTAGAACAATTACCCCCTCAACTGCAAGATGCGTTATTACGTGTAAAACATCGTTATAAGTCAGAAAATAGCGGTTCGCATAGTGTACAGCTTTCGGCATTTGCCAGCTCAGATCCTCTTGTAGCCACTAGCTTTGGTGCCACCAATAGCCAAGAATCAGAGTTAACTGCTGCCTACGCTTATTTAGGACATAACTTTGCAGCTAAAATAGCGATTAATCATCGTAATGATGGCAAAAACTGCTTAGTCGACGGTAAAACAACTGATGATATAGCTCAAAACGAGCAAGCACTAACTGACTGCAATGATACCTCTCTAGATGACAGCTATTTAGCATATCGTATGGGTAATTGGATTGTAAGAGCGGGCGCCGTTGAGCAATTCTGGGGGCCGGGTGTTGATAACAGCTTAATTATGTCTGGTAATTCAAAGCCACTTCCCGCAATAAGTCTCAGCAGAGAACAAAGTAGCGCGTTCGAAACGCCTTGGCTTAGCTGGATTGGTCAGTGGAGCTTTACTGCACAAATGGCTAAGCTTGAATCAACCCGAGTTGTACCTGATGCATTATTATGGAGTACTCGTTTAAATCTTCGTCCAATTCAACAATTAGAAATTGGCTTTAGTTGGTCAGCACAATGGGCTGGCAAGGGACAACCCAGTTCAGCAGGCGACTTTTTTGATTTAATAACCGGCGGAGGTGAATGTGTTGATGGCACTAATGATTGCGATGGCGAGCTCATTACTCGTTTAGGTAATCAACTCGCGGGTTTTGATATTCGTTGGTCGGACACTTTGTTTGATCAACCTTATGCGGTATATGCAAGCACGATTGGTGAAGATACCAGTGGCGGTATTAAGCCAGTAGACAGAGGTTATCTTGGTGGAATACAAACCACGACTCGCATTTATAATCAGAATATTTTATTTAACCTAGAATACACTGATACCGGCGTAGCGTGTTCTGCCACATCAGCAACTGAAAACTGCTTCTATGAGCACAGTATTTATAATTCAGGGTATCGTTACCATGGTCGCCCTATCGGCTCTACCTATGATAATGATGCGCAATCACTGGTATTAACCGTACTTGGGCAACTCTCAAGCGGAACTGACTGGCAAGTAAAATTACGTGATGTAGACTACAACAGCGACAACCGTGATAGATCCCCAAATAACCCAGACTTAGGTAACTCGATTACCAAAACAGCATTTAGCTCTAAACAGCTTGAAGTACGTTACAGAATGCTTGCCATGGGGGGGCGCTTAACCCTTGGCGGACTTGCCTCTAATAACGATGGAGCAGAAAACGATACGTCTGCATTTGCAAAGTTCGAATATAACTTTTAGTTTTGCAAGTATTAAAAAAAGGGGGATAAACCAAAGTTTATCCCCCTTTTTTATTTCACTAACTAGCTAGCTTTTTATTTTGCTAATCACTTTTGATGTAGAGCAACCATCTAAAAACTCAAGCACTTCTACTTTTCCGCCATGACGCAACACATGCTCGGCACCAGCGATTTGCTCAACGGTGTAATCACCACCTTTAACAAGAATATCTGGGCTAATTTGTTCAATTAACTTTGCCGGTGTGTCATTTTCATCTTCACTGCCAAACGGAATAACCCAATCAACAGAAGCTAATGCACTTAGTACCATAGCACGCTCATCTAATGGGTTAATTGGGCGCTCAGGACCTTTTAAACGGGCAATAGATTCATCGTTATTTAAACCAACCACTAATCTATCACCACGCGCTTTAGCTTGCGCTAAATAGCGCACATGGCCTGCATGCAAAATATCAAAACAACCATTAGTAAATACAATGGTTTCTCCATTTTGCTTTGCAAATTCAATATGCTGTAATACATCATCAAATGGGGTTTGATAATGCTCGCCAGTGGTTTGTAAGTATTGACCTAACTTGCGGCTCAACTCTTCAGGAGAAACAGTAGCCGCTCCCAATTTACTTACTGCAATACCGGCTGCTAAGTTTGCAATTTCGACTGCATCTTTGGCGGTCATACCCGCACCTAGCATTACTGCTAATGTAGCAATAACAGTATCGCCCGCACCGGTTACATCGCTTACTTCAAGTTGTTGCGCTGCAAAGTCATGCTTTTGCGTTGCATCAATTAGCGACATCCCCTGTTCTGAGCGCGTTAGTAGCATGGCGTTTATACCCGCATCACTAATCAGGGTACGCGCGCTGCTAGCAAGCAACTCTTCTGAACCAACCTGACCACCTGCTAATTTAAATTCATTTAAATTAGGTGTTATATAATCAGCACCGCGATATAACTGTAAGTCCGATGATTTAGGATCAACAAGCACGGTTTTTCCTGCTTTTTTAGCAACCGAAATCATTTTTTGGATTAGCGCGAGTGAGCCCTTGTTGTAATCAGAAAATACAATAAAGTCGTAATCACTCAGCACCAGCTCTAATCGATTTAATAACAACTGGCTATGAGACTCATTAAAAGCCTCTTCTAAATCTAAACGTACCACTTGCTGATGACGGCTAATTACACGCATTTTAGAAATAGTCGGCAAATCGCATACACTCACAAGCTGTGAATTTATTTTTTCGCCCTCTAGAATGTTTTCTAAAATTTGTCCGCTTTCATCCTCGCCAATTAGGCCAAGTAAACCCACTTTGCCATCTAGTCGGGCTATATTTTTAGCTACATTAGCGGCACCACCAGCTTTGTCTTCAAATTTACTGACTTTTACAACGGGTACCGGTGCCTCCGGCGAAATACGGCCAGAATCACCATACCAGTAGCGGTCGAGCATAACGTCGCCAACCACTAAAATACGCGCTGCTGATAAGTTTTTTAATAGCGATAAATCCATTACTGCTGCTCCGCAACAACCATATCCATGGCTTCACACAGCCAATGGCCAATAAACATGTGCGCCTCTTGAATACGGGCTGTTTCATCATTTTTAATAATAATAGGTAACTTGGCGATGTCTTTTACCTTACCTCCATCGCGACCTGTAAATGCAACAGTGAATGCTCCTATTTTATTAGCGGCTTCTAACGCTAAATTAATATTATTACTGGTGCCCGATGTGGTTAAGCCAATTACAATATCTTCAGGTTTACATAGCGCCTGTACTTGGCGTTCAAATACTGTGTCAAAATGATAGTCATTACTGTGCGCTGTTAAAATAGAGGTGTCTGTGGTTAGAGCAATAGACGCTAACGGTCCTCGCTCTAACTTATAACGTACCACAAACTCTGCAGCCAAATGCTGAGCATCAGCTGCACTGCCGCCATTGCCAAACCAAACAACCTTACCACCAGCCTGTAAAGCACTATGACATGCTTCTAACAACTGCATTACCTCTTGATGATACGCCTCCATGGTTTCGAACAATACTTGGTGGCGATTTAAACTTTCTAGGTAGCTAGTTGCCACTGAATCTATAATTGACATGAGATATTCCTCTTGGAACTGAAATGGCAGGAAAAATTAATTTCATTATTCCATAATTTTATAGCCAAATCACCTCTATATAACTAAATTAAAGCACGGGCAGAAAGTTATTATTCAGATAAAGAAGGGTTTTATCGTTGTTACCTTTTCAAGTGGCTATTTTATATTTGTGTATTTAGAAAAAAACGATTTCACGCTAAACTAGCGCCACTTTCATTTACATAAAGCACAGTATGGCACGCATTTTTTATTCACTCGCATTAATTATTATTAGCCCGCTGATCGTATTTTACTTATATGTATTAAGAGGTAAGAAAAACGCGGGATATCGCGCTCACTTTAAGGAACGTTTTGGCTTCATAAACCGCGCTTTATTTTCAAACAACAATAAACCGGTTGTATTTCATTGTGCTTCTGTGGGCGAGGTGTTAGCTGCCACCCCTTTAATCAAAGCCCTACAACATGAGCAACCGCAGTTAAATATTTTAATTACCTGCAATACCCCAACAGGACGAGAGCAAGTTACCGCACAGTTTAAACAAAGCGCTGCTGTTAGCTATTTACCCATTGATTTTCCTATGGCCACCACTCGCTTTTTAAAACGAGTAAAACCGCAATTACTCTGTATTTTAGAAACTGAACTCTGGCCGAACTTAATGGCTAATGCGCACAAACAAAATATACCTGTATTGGTTGTTAACGCACGGCTATCTGAAAAGTCACAACAGGGCTACGAAAAAGTGGCCCAGCTAACTCGCAGTATTATGCAATCAATTACCGCACTTGCAAGTCACGACAAAACCGATGCAAATCGCTTTATTGAATTAGGACTACCCGCTGAAAAAAGCCATGTAACGGGATCTATAAAATTTGATATTACCCCAACCACTGCGCAACTCAATAAAGTCGCCTCTTTACAGCAAGATTATAAAAAAGCAGAACGCTTTATATGGGTTGCAGGTTCTACACACCCTATAGAGCATGAGTTTATTTTAGCAGCCCACCAGCAAATACTAGAAACACATCCTGACGCTTTACTGATCATTGCGCCACGTCATCCCGAACAATTTGATAAAGTTGCAGAGTTGCTGACTCACTCGAATCTAAGCTTTAGTCGTCGCAGTCAAAAAAGTTACAACAATGAACAAGTTGTATTAGCCGACACATTAGGTGAATTACAATATCTATACGGTGCCGCTAATATTAGTTTTATCGGTGGCAGTTTAATTCGTCGTGGTGGCCATAACCCATTAGAGTCGGCAGCTTTTTCAGTGGGTGTACTTACAGGCCCTCATACCTACAACTTTGACCATGTTTACCCTGAACTTATTAAACTCAAAGGCGCCCATGTGGTTGAAAATACTGACGAACTGGTGCTTGCATTGCTTCGCTTAATTAAAAACACCAAAGCGTGTGATATTCTTGGCAGTAAAGCAGCTCAGTGCGTTGCTAAAAACCAAGGCGCTATTGCCAAAACGCTTGCCATTATAACTCCTTATTTAGAGCCAAAATCGTGACCAACTTAGCTATATCTCAAACCCGTGAATGGGTAAGCGCTGTGATTGTAAAATACAATTTTTGTCCATTTGCTCGTAAAGAAGTTGAAAATAACTGTATTCACTACACTATTAGTAATGCCTCAAAAATTGATGATGCTGTAATGGATATGCTTGAGCAATGTACTCAGCTTGACCGGGATCCTCAGCGTGAAACCACTTTATTAATATTTGATAATGGCTTTACTGATTTTGAAGATTTTTTAGACCTTGTTGACTTAGCCAATGCGCTATTAGTTGCACAAGGATTTGAGGGAAAGTACCAAATTGCAAACTTTCATCCTGACTATGTTTTTGCTGATAGTGATGAAGATGACGCTGCAAATTATACTAACCGCTCGCCCTTTCCTACTTTACACTTAATACGTGAGGCAAGTATGAGCGCGGCACTAGATGAATACAATGAGCCAGAGTCAATTCCTGAACACAATATCAACTTAGCGCGCCGAAAAGGCATTCACTTTTGGCAGCAGCTACTTGAAAATTGCAAAAAACCGAGCGCATAAGCTCGGTTTCTGGTTTTTAATAATGCACAGAGTTATTTTTTAACCCACTCACCATTAACTTCAACGAAATGCCCTGCTTGGGTTTTTTCAATGGTTTTTGCCGCCGCTAATGCTTCTACTTGAGCAAGTGACAAGTTATTCTTTTTAGCTAATTTTAAGTACTGTGCCTTACGTTTTTCGTTAACGTCATCAACAACCGCTTTTGCTTCTGTATTTTGTACAACTAATCCAAGGTAGCCTGAGCTGTTTTCACCAACTAAGCCTTGGCTTTTAGCTTCATCTAAACTCATAGCCCAAACTGAAAATGACATACAAACGGCACTGATTAGGGTTACTATGTTTAATTTATTTTTAATATTCATATTCTAGCTCCTTAAAATAACTCACTGTCATCGCTAAATAAATCATCTAGCTCTTTATCAACCTTTACGCGAATTTCATGATCAACCTTCACATTTAAATTAATGGTGATAGGCTCTTTCGCTGCCACTTCAACGCGGTGCGTACATGCACTAAGCAACCCCAGTGCTGTAAGTATTATCAGCCATTTAGTCATTTTTAGTTCCTTTTGTTGAATACTCTTGTTCAACTTTTTGAGTAATTTCATCACTTAAGCGCAATGCTCTTAAGAGTGTAAAAACATTTTCTTCATGGTTGTAATTAAAGTTAACTTGCTGCGCCTGTTCCTTATTGTATCCCTTTAAGTTTACACCTAAATAAAGCCAACCGTCAGGCTTTAAGTCAACACTACTGTTTAAGCTCTGAATGTCTAAATCCTCTAATAAGCTTAAAATCGGGCCCAGCTCTTGTTGCTGAGCTTTAACTGCATCAAAAGCAGCATTATCAGTAATAACTAGCTTACCTGTCCCTTGGTTAGATAACTCACCGGATTTTACCGAAATACCTTGTTGATCTATGTAAACGGGTAAGCGGCCATTCACTCGACCTGTTAGTGTAATGCCTGATTTATCATCTAAGGTAATAAGTTTACTCGCATCAATATTTTCAAATGTGGCCAATGAACGCTGCGCTTTTTCCGTCACTTTGTAGCTATCCAAAGCAAAACGACCACCCAGTACATCTGCAGTTATTCTTTCAGCGCGAGCAATAGAGTTCTCAACACTAAAATTACCGACAATGTTACTCACAACAGCACCTGCTCGTAGCTCATTTAATTCAAATGTAGTAGGAGCCACATTAAGCTGGCCTGAATTATAAGAGCCCGTTAAGCGACTGCTAAAATGCTTAGCTAAATAATCGTTGTATAAGCCACTTACTTGTTCTACTTGAAATGTAAACTCAGCCTGCTGTAAATTAACATCTCCGCGAACAACCCCATTAAAGCTACCGTCGGTCAGCGTGGCTAATGGTTTAAACTGCTGTAAAACAGGGTTAAATTTAGTCACAGCTTGATCTGCAACTGTTATCTCAAATGGGTGTTCCACAGCAGATATGTGGTGACTGGCTACCAACTCAATACCATCAATAAATACATGGTGTGAGGCTTGAAGCGCCCGACTTTGCAAGCCTTTAGAGCTTATGCGAATATTACTTAGGTTTAAAAAGTCACTGTTAAGTTGGGTAAGTTTAGTTTCACTGTTTAAATCGACAAATAATTCGCCAACAGCCAAACTAGAAAATGCTGATAATTGATTATTTACGCCACGCACTTGGTATTGCTCGTAAGCCACTGAGCGTAATTGGCTATTTAGGCTAGCGTTGATATTTTGTTTATCATCAAGCTCAGCACTAAACTGCGCCTTGTAGCCCTTTACTGTTAATTTATCAAAACTAAGCTCAGCAAAGGTCATCTCGCTAGTTATTTTTGCATTTTGCTGACGTTGTAAAACATCCGCTATTTTAAATTGACCTGTGCTTACTACCTTTTTAGCTGATGCAGGTAAAAAGTCTGGCAGCTCATCGACGTTTAATTGGTAGTTGCCATCTACAGCCAAATTATTTAAAGCTGCCTCTATTTCTATATGCTTAATACCTTCGCTGATAAACAATAACTTAATATTGCCTTTAGCATACTCTAACGGTTGCTGAACATTAATTGCTAGGTTTTTCAAGCTGAGCTTCGTTTGACTATTTTTAGTGTTTAATAGCATTGACGGCATAACAAGTTGTCCGTTTTCAAACTTTACCGCATCACTAAGCATCAATTGCCACTTTAACGGCAGCTGCTTGGCTATAAATTCACGCTGTGATTGATTGTTTATAAGCGCCAAACAATCGCTATCAAACGTTACCAAACTGCTTAATTTCTGTGCATTTAACAAAGCTTTTTTATCGTTAAAATGATAGTACATATTCATATTACCAAAAGCACTTAGCGTTACTGGGCATTTACTAAACTGCTGTGTAAAATCAGCATCTATGTTTGATTTTATATCAACGGATAACCCATCGAAGATGAAATCATGCTCACTGTTTAGTGAAAGCGCGGGCATCGGCTTTATCTTTGTTAATATTCCATCAGCTACCTTAAAATGACCAGTAACTTTATGATTGCTGACTGTTATCTCGGCAATTGCATCACCTGAAATCACAAATGTATTTAACTTCTCTTCACCAATGCTAAAAACTAGTTCATCATGAAGTTGTGGGTGGGTAATTAACAATCTTTTGATATCAATTTTAGGCCGTTGCTTGGGTAAATTAAGTGCCAGCTTTTTGAAGGAATTATTACTTGCTGAGACACTCTCGCTATCATTTAAACGAAGATTAGCGCGGCCAACTGTTATTTTTTTTGTATCAGCCACAATGCCACCAAGCTCAATTTGATGGCCTTGGTAAGCCAAACATAATCGGTTTACCTCTAAGCTAATATTTGAGTTTAGTGACCAATCTAAACAATGTAGTTCAACACCAGATTGGCTCAAAGATGACGCTATAGCCCATTGAGTTATAGGCATACGAAATACATAACCCAGTGTTAAAACACTCAGAAATAAAAACACGACTCCCCATGCGATGCGTTTGATCATACTATCCTTAATTTGAACCTTGAACCTTGAACCTTGAACCTTGAACCTTGAACCTTGAACCTTGAACCTTGAACCTTGAACCTTGAACCTTGAACAGTCTAAACAAAAAAGGCTGCACAAGGCAGCCTTTTTTATTTTACATCCAGATCATGAATCTAGTGTGTATATTAACCTACATTTTTACGCGCATTACGGAACATACGCATCCATGGGCTATCCTCTTTCCACTCATCTGGGTGCCAAGAGTTAGCAACAGTACGAAATACACGCTCTGGATGTGGCATCATTACAGTTGCACGACCATCTGTTGATGTAATACCGGTGATACCTTCTGGCGAGCCGTTCGGGTTCGCTGGGTATTGCGTTGTAGGGTTGCCGTAGTTATCAACAAATTTAACCGCTATAGTACCACTTGCAAGTGCTGCTTTTGTTGCTGCTTCGTTTGCAAACTCTGCATGGCCTTCACCATGAGATACCGCAATTGGCATCCGCGAGCCCGCCATACCATTAAAGAATACCGATGGATTCTCTTGTATTTCAACTAAGCTAAAGCGTGCTTCAAAACGCTCTGACTTGTTCGTTACAAAGCGTGGCCAATGCTCAGTACCTGGGATCAACTCTTTTAATGTTGATAGCATTTGACAACCGTTACATACCCCTAAGCTAAAGGTGTCTTCACGGTGGAAGAAACTTTGGAATTGATCGCGTGCCATGTCATTAAACAATATTGACTTAGCCCAACCTTCACCCGCACCAAGCACATCACCGTAAGAGAAACCACCACACGCCACTAAACCTTTGAACTGTTCAAGCGTTAAACGACCTTCTAAAATATCGCTCATGTGCACATCAACCGCTGCAAAGCCTGCACGGTTAAATGCAGCTGCCATTTCTAAATGAGAGTTTACACCTTGCTCACGTAAAATAGCCATTTGCGGTTTAGCACCAGTTGCAATATATGGAGCTGCAACATCTTCATTTAAATCAAAGTTAAGTTTTACATTTAAGCCAGGATCTTTTGCGTCAAACTTAGCGTCAAACTCTTGCTTAGCACAATCTGGGTTATCACGACGCGCTTGCATTTGATACGTTGTTTCGGCCCAAATTGTACGAAGTTCAGTACGAGTATGATTAAGTACTGTTTGCTCACCACGATTAAACACTATGTTATCGTCGTTATTTAGCGAGCCAATCACATGACTAATTGCGGCAACTCCATGCTGCTCAAATACCGCATTTACAGCCTCTAAATCGCTATTCGCTACTTGAATTACAGCACCTAGCTCTTCGTTATAAAGCGCTTCAATATCAGAGCCGGTCAAAGTCGCTAAATCAACGGTAACACCGGTGTGACCGGTAAACGCCATTTCAGCGATAGTGGTAAATAAGCCACCGTCTGAACGGTCATGGTACGCAAGCAACTTGCTATCAGCGACTAGCGCTTGCATTGCGTTGTAAAAACCTTTTAGTAGCTCTGGGCTATCTACATCAGGTGTTGTATCACCTAATTGCTTATAAACCTGAGCAAGGCTTGATGCGCCCAGTCGGTTTTTGCCCGCGCCTAAGTCAACTAAAATAAGCGATGTATCGCCTTTATCTGTTCGTAACTGTGGGGTCACTGTTTTACGTACGTCTTCAACACGACCAAACGCAGTGATAATAAGCGATAACGGGGATGTTACAGATTGCTCTGTAGCATCATCTTCGTTCTTCCATGTCGTTTTCATCGACATAGAATCTTTACCTACAGGAATTGTTAACCCAAGTGCCGGACATAACTCTTCACCCACCGCTTTTACTGCTTCGTATAAACCGGCATCTTCTCCTGGGTGTCCCGCTGCGGCCATCCAGTTTGCAGATAACTTAATATTTTCAAGAGAGCCAATGTTTGCACAGGCAATATTCGTTAACGATTCTGCCACGGCTAAACGCGCTGAAGCGCCATAGTTAAGTAGTGCTGCAGGCGTACGTTCACCCAGTGACATTGCTTCACCATGGTAAGTGTCATACGTTGCTGCGGTTACTGCACAGTTAGCTACTGGTACTTGCCATGGGCCTACCATTTGATCGCGTGCTACTAAACCTGTTACCGAGCGATCGCCAATAGTAATGAGGAAGGTTTTTTCAGCAATGGTTGGTAAACGTAATAAATGTTCTGCAGCATCAGCAGCACTGATATTTTCAACGTCGAGTGCTTTACCTAACACTTGTTGTGATGTTACATCACGATGCATTTTAGGTGCTTTCCCTAATAAAACATCGAGCGGTAAATCAACAGGATTATTTTCAAAGTGACTATCAGCCACCGTTAAATGAGGCTCTGCAGTTGCTTCACCAATAACCGCATATTGCGCTCTTTCACGCTTACAAATAGCTTCAAAACGATCAAAATCTTCAACAGCAACAGCGAGTACATAGCGCTCTTGCGATTCATTACACCAAATTTCGTGTGGTGCCATGCCCGGTTCATCATTTGGGATATTGCGAAGCTGAAATTTACCGCCACGTCCACCGTCACTAACAAGTTCAGGGAATGCGTTAGATAAACCACCTGCACCCACATCATGAATAAACGCAATTGGATTTGCATCACCTAGCTGCCAACACTTGTCGATGACTTCTTGGCAACGACGTTCCATTTCTGGGTTTTCACGCTGTACAGAGGCAAAATCTAAATCTTCATTTGATTGACCCGACGCCATACTTGATGCAGCGCCACCGCCTAAGCCAATGTTCATTGCAGGGCCGCCTAGTGCAATGAGTTTTGCACCAACTGGAATATCGCCTTTTTGAACATGATCAGCACGGATATTACCTAAACCACCGGCAAGCATAATTGGCTTGTGGTAACCACGCACCTCTTCACCATTGTGACTGGTCACTTTTTCTTCGTAAGTACGGAAATAACCTAATAAATTAGGACGTCCAAACTCGTTATTAAACGCAGCACCACCTAATGGGCCTTCAGTCATAATATCTAGGGCATTAACAATACGGCCTGGTTTACCAAAATCACTTTCCCAAGGTTGTTCAAAACCAGGAATACGTAAATTAGATACAGTAAAGCCCACTAAACCCGCTTTTGGTTTTGAACCACGACCAGTTGCGCCCTCATCGCGAATCTCACCGCCCGATCCTGTTGCCGCACCAGAGAAAGGAGCAATAGCCGTTGGGTGGTTATGGGTTTCAACCTTCATTAAAATTTCAATGTCTTCTTGGTGATACGCATATTCACCTTGTGCATTCGGGAAGAAGCGACCCGCCTTTGAGCCTTTCATTACGGCTGCATTATCTTTATAGGCAGATAATACATTCTCAGGATTATGCTCAAAGGTGTTTTTAATCATTTTGAACAACGACTTTGGTTGTTCAATGCCATCGATAGTCCAATCAGCATTAAATATTTTATGACGGCAATGCTCTGAGTTCGCTTGAGCAAACATAAACAGTTCAATATCGTTAGGGTTACGCCCTAACTTAATAAAGTTTTCAACTAAATAATCAATTTCATCATCAGCAAGCGCAAACCCTTGCTCTATATTTGCTGCGGCTAATGCTTCACGGCCGCCACCTAAAATATCAACTGATGACATTGGACGAGGTGCATCGCTGCGAAATAACTGCGCGGCATCTTCTAATTTACTGTGAGTAGCCTCAGTCATGCGGTCATGAAGAAGTGCTGCAACTTGTGCTAACTGTTCTGCACTTAAATCACCTTCAATATAGTAAGCAATACCGCGCTCTACGCGATGAACTTGTTTAAGCCCACAGTTATGAGCGATATCTGTCGCTTTTGAAGCCCATGGCGAGATTGTACCAGGGCGAGGCGTTACTAATACCAACTGACCTGCTGGCGCATGCTCAGCAATTGTTGGGCCGTAGGTTAATAACTTTTCAAGTTTGGTGTGCTCATCAGTGTTTAATGGCGATGTTAAATCGGCAAAGTGAGCGTATTCGGCATATACATTGGTGACAGGAAGTTGCGATTGTTGGCAACGCGCTAAAATTTTATTAACTCTGAACTCTGAAAGTGCTGGTGCACCACGAAGGATCAACATAAGTAATTTCACCCGGGGTTAGGGATTGAACGATATTTTAGGCGCGTATTATAGTCCAAATTACTCTCAGATTTAACTCAAAAATGCGCTTTTCATTAAATTAACTTTTTCTTTTTGTTTACACCTATTTTTTACTCACTGCGATTAAACGATAAGTGACGTAATCAGTAAGTTTTGTTATAACAGGAGATACGATGCTAAAGAGGCGAATATGTTGAAGATAAAGCTAATAACAATCATTACGTTAGTCATACTTTTGTGTGCATGTAATACACAAGAGCAATCAACACAGCTTGCCCAAATCAAATCTGAAAACAAAATTCGTATTGGTACACTTGCCAGTGCAAGTAATTACTATCAAGCCGTTCAAGGGGAGCAAGGATTTGAATTTGAGCTCTCTCAAGCGTTTGCAGACTACTTAGGGGTAGAGCTTGAAATTGTACCCTTTTTTAATTTATCCGAAATGTTTGCGCGCTTGGACAGTGGTGACCTCGATTTAATTGCCTCAGGGCTTACCTACAATAAAGTACGTGCTGAGCGCTATCGCTATGGCCCTACATACAGAACAATTAGTCAAAAATTAGTCTTTAAACAAGGCCGTGAACGCCCTCGTGATTTTGATGATTTAACCGGAAACTTCACCGTTATCGCTAAAAGTAGCCATTCATTAACATTAGAAGAAATTCAACAAACCAACCCAAACTTAAGCTGGAATGAAACCGAAGAGTTTGATGAAGAAGAATTACTGCAAGCAGTTATTGACGGCGAAATAGATTACACCTTAGCGGATTCTCATACTTTAGCGCTATTTCGTCGCTATCACCCTAATTTAAGTATTGGCTTTTCAGTTACCCGAAATGATTCAATTGCATGGATACTAAGAAAGTCGAATGATGATTCTCTATACGCATTATTAGTCCCCTTTTTTGGTGAAGCAAAACAAAATAATCAACTTTATGTGCTCGAAGAAAAATACTTCGGTCATGTCCGCCAGTTTAATTACGTTAATACCTTGGCCTATATAGATGCAATTAAAGAAACACTGCCTAAATATCAACCTTGGTTTATGCAATATGCAGGTAGCCTAGATTGGCGCTTACTGGCGGCATTAAGTTATCAAGAGTCGATGTGGAACCCGCGTGCTAAGTCACCAACCGGTGTGCGTGGTATTATGATGCTAACAAGACGCACAGCAAAACAAGTCGGTGTAACAAACCGCTTAGAACCAGAGCAAAATATACGCGGTGGTGCACAATACTTAGCAAAATTAATTAAACGCATCCCGGATCGAATCCCTCAACCGGATCGTACTTGGCTTGCACTTGCCGCCTATAATGTAGGTTGGGGACACGTTAACGATGCCCGTATTATTACCGAGCAACAGGGAGCTAGCCCTGATAAATGGGCTGACGTTAAAAAGCGCTTACCATTGTTAGTAAAAAAACGTCACTATCGTAATACCCGTTATGGCTATGCTCGCGGTGATGTAGCTGTGACTTACGTTGATAATATACGCCGCTATTACGATGCGCTTGTTTGGCTTGATGAAAATAATGCAATGGCGCCGATTACCTCAACAAATGAAACAGAAGATAAAATCGTTAAACCAGATGATTCAGAGCAACGTACAAGTAATTCCGCTGAGGAAAAAATAAATACGCTGCTTAGTAATTAACTTAACATCAGAAAATCAAATAGTTGTTTACTTGTAATCAATTATTCAATAATCTGGCTTAATTGTATAAAATTTTGTGTCATTACCAAGCACATAAGGATAAGTCATGCTTAAACGTAGACGTACACATCAACTTAAACGTTGTATAAAGCACTCAACCGCCACTCGTCGTCGAGTGATGTTAAGAAATTTACATAAAAAAATAATTTGGCGCCGCCGCATGTTTGCTATGCAGCAAATGGCTGAATTAGACGCCTTAATAGCAGCAGCTGACTAATCGCTGTTACTATTACGAGCGGCCTGCTTTGCCGCCTTTATTTGTGCTCGGCGACGCTTAAAAAAACTAGAAATAGTCTCTGCACATTGTGTTTCTAATACCCCACCCGTTATTTCTACCTGATGGTTTAAACGAGGTTCTTGTAAAAGGTTCATAATTGAACCAGCAGAACCCGTTTTAGCATCGGCTGCACCAAATACTAAGCGTTTAATTCGGCTATGTACTAATAAACCTGCGCACATAGAGCATGGCTCTAGCGTGACGTAAAGAGTACAGTCAATTAAGCGGTAATTATTAAGTGCTTTTCCGGCTTCACGTACCGCTATCATCTCAGCATGAGCCGACGGGTCATTATCAGTAATTGAGCGATTATAGCCTGCGCTAATAAGCTGATTATCTTTAACAATTATAGCCCCTACCGGGATCTCATCTAGCTGCTCCGCTTGTTTTGCATACACAAGCGCTTGTTCCATCCAATATTGGTCGTCAAATGGCTCTATCATTATTATTACTTAACTATTTTTTATGCCGTAATTATACCAACTTAGCGCAATAAAATGCGTCATTGATCACTTAATTGCAAAAATAAAACAAATTTAAGTGGTTTGTCATGGCTCATAAGGCAGGATTTACGCTATAATCTCACGCTTTTTTTATTTAGCTCACAACACGGGTAGCAAATGAAATTTCCTGGACGCCGCAGGCATAAACATTATTTTCCAGTGGAAGCCAAAGATCCACTGACCAATCAACTTAACGCCACTGAGCGATTATACCGCAGCTATATTACGGGGATCGATCAAATCGTTGTTGATATAGAAGCTAAGGTTGACCAAGCTTTTCTCGATGAATTTCAATTGCGCCGAGGGATGTCGCAAGTTATAGATAATGACATCACCAATGCTTTATACGATCGCTTAAAACTAAACGACATGGTCGATTACGAATTCGCAGGCGGAACCGTTGGCAATACGATGCACAACTATTCCGTACTTGCTGATGACCGTTCGGTGCTTTTAGGTGTAATGAGTGAAAACATAAAAATAGGCAGTTATGCTTATCGCTTTTTATGTAATAACTCAAGTCGCGTAGACTTAGACTACTTACAGCCTGTAGATGGTCCTATAGGCCGCTGTTTCACATTGATTGATGAAACGGGTGAACGCACCTTTGCCATTAGTGCTGGCCTGATGAATTACCTAAAGCCTGAGTCAATTGATAAAGAGCTAATCGAAGGCTCATCAGCATTAGTCATCAGTGCTTATTTAATGCGTACTCAAGGCGATGAAACCATGACCGAAGCGACCATGCAAGCAATCAAGTATGCTAACGATGCAGATGTACCGGTTGTATTAACACTCGGTACTAAGTTTCTTATCGAGCAGGATCCGACATGGTGGGCTAACTTTGTAGAAAAGCATGTTGATATCCTTGCTATGAACGAAGAAGAAGGCCAAGCAATTACTGGATTTGAAGATCCATTACTAGCTGCCGACAAAGCATTAGACTGGGTTGATTTAGTAATTTGTACTGCCGGTGAAAAAGGCTTATTTATGGCCGGTTTTGTTGATGACAGTTTCAAACGCGAAACAGAGTATCCACTTTTGCCTGGTGCTATCCCTGATTTTAATCGTTATGAGTTTTCACGTGCAATGCGTAAAGTTGACTGTGAAAACCCAATAAAGGCATATAGTCATACTGCTCCGTTTATGGGCGGGCCTGACTCGATTAAAAATACCAACGGCGCTGGTGATTGTGCTTTAGCCGCTGTATTACATGACTTATCAGCGAATGTTTATCATAAGCTGAACGTTGCTAATTCAGCAAAACATCAGCAACAAGCGATTACCTACTCTTCGCTCGCTCAAATCAGTAAATACGCCAACCGTGCAAGTTACGAAGTGCTGGTTCAGCATTCTCCTCGCTTATCACGTGGCTTACCAGAGCGCGAAGATTGTTTAGAGCAAGTGTATTGGGATCAATAAAATCCCAAAGCACTCAGCGTACTAAAATATAGATATATCAAGCTTTTTAGATAGCAGCTCTAATGCTGCTATTCCTGCCACCGAGTTACCAAAAGAGTTTAATCCTGGGGAATACACTGCCACAGTAAACCTATTCGGTAATACCGCCAATATAGTCCCAGAAACCCCTGATTTTCCAGGCATCCCCACTCGATAACCAAAATCACCCGCCGCATCATATAAACCACTAGTGAATAACAACGAGTTTAGTTGCTTATTTTGACGGCTAGAAAGCACTCGTTTAGAAGAGCTGTAGTCTATCCCTTTATTAGCTAAAAAGTTGTAAGCCTTAGCAAGTTCAATACAATTAAGTTCTATGGCACAAAAATTAAAGTATGACCAAAGCACATCATCCACTTCATTCTCAAAGTTGCCGAATGATTTCATTAAGTGTGCCATTGCCGCATTTCTATGCCGAAACTCATATTCTGAGTTAGCCACTTGCTTATCAATTACGATACTTCGATTACCTGATAAATCGCGAAATGTTTCAAGCATAGAGTGCATTGGAGCTGATAAACGACTATACAAAGCATCACAGGTAACAATCGCTCCCGCATTAATGAACGGGTTGCGTGGTATACCTTTTTCAAACTCAAGCTGTGTCAGTGAATTAAACGCTGTTCCTGAGGGCTCTTTACCCACTCTACTCCATAATTCATCGCCATAACGTTGCAGCGCTAATGTCAGAGTCATTACTTTAGAAACTGATTGAATAGTAAAACGTTGTTCGCAATCACCCGCGCAAAATATCTCCCCCTCAGTGGTGTAAATGGCAATAGAAAACTGCTCAAGATCAACTTCAGCAAGAGCAGGGATATAATCAGCAACCTTACCTTGGCTCAATAAAGGTTTAACCTCTTGAGTTATCTCATTTAGCACTCGTTGATAATCACTGGTTGGCAATAGACACCTCAATAATATGCAAAGTTAAAATCAAATTTTAACACGTAGGATCTATAACTGCATGAGAATGTTAAGTCTATAAGTTATTAGTAATCTGATAGGAAGCATATACATGATGAGATTAGCGGACAGTCTATTTTTTAAGATATTAAGTAATTTATCTTTAAATTTAAAACAATAAAAAACAGTATTTTGCTGTAACGTGGTTCTGTTATTTGAAGCCAGTGCGCTAATTTATAGCGACAATACAATAAAACATCCCACTATTCTGTTTAGATCCAAGCTGTTTTGTTTGATGTATAGTAATACGAATGCTATGGAGCACAGGATATGCAAGAGCGGCCACTACTAAGTTCCATATACAGTCTTGGCTTAATGTTTTACTTTATCTCAGACAACAAAAAACCCGTTACATTGCTGTAACGGGTTTCTCTTATTTGGATCGTGGTAATGTCATGGTGCCCACAGCAGTAGAAAGTCACATAGCAAATGCGACAGTGGCCTTGTGCGGGGCTTGCCTTCGAGCTGTTTAGGAATACGAATGCCGTGGAGCACAGGATGTACGAGAAAGGCCACCACTGAGTTCGGCATGGGCTCTTGGCTATTTATTAAATCCCAGGCAGCAAAAAACCCGTCACATCGCTGTAACGGGCTTCTTTAATTGGATCCTGGTAATGTCATGGTGCCCACAGCAGTAGAAAGTCACATAGCAAATGCGACAGTGGCCTTGTGCGGGGCTTGCCTTCGAGCTGTTTAGGAATACGAATGCCGTGGAGCACAGGATGTACGAGAAAG